>NZ_AP026708.1:1661428-1993214 GCF_026000375.1 Pseudodesulfovibrio portus | reverse complement strand
CGGAGCTCGTGGAAGCCGTGGAAGGACAAGCCGCCCAGTGGCTCCGGGAGCACGGGTACGCGGTCTGATACGAACCGCGATCATATCCACACAACAAAAAAGATCCCCGGCAAACTCCGCCATGAAATTCGTCCTCACGACCTGCGGCATACCTTCGCCTCAAGGCTCGTCAGCACCGACAAGGTCGACCTCTACACGCTCCAGCATATTCTCGGGCACAAAACCGTGAGCATGACCCAGCGATATGCCCAACTGGCCGATGAGTCGGTCAAAAGGGGGATGTCGGTGGCCGATGACCTTTTCGTGCCCACGGGCCGGATATCTTTCGAATCAGATCGTTCTTGAGCGACCGCTTCCCTTCTGCTAGAGTCTGGAGAAATTCAAGAAATCGCCATGAAGCATAAACTGATCGATCTCTTCTCCGGTTGCGGAGGCATGACACTGGGGTTCGTTCATCCCGATTACTGCGGGAGGTTCGAGTCCGTCTTCGCGCTCGACAACGATCAGGCCGCCGTGAACAGCTATATCGCCAACTTCGGTGACCATGCTGTTTGCGATGATATCGAGAAGTGGACTTCGGGCGAACTCGCCGAGAGAATTCCGGCAGCCGACATCGTGATTGGTGGACCGCCATGCCAAGGGTTCAGTCTGCTCAACAAAAAGCGAAAGGGCGATGGCCGACGGTCTTTATGGGAGCCGTACATGGACATCGTTGCCCTGTCTGGTGCCCGTGTCTTCGTCATCGAAAATGTGCAGGGACTGCTCAGGGCGGATGAGAAGAGGCAGATCGAGAAGAGGGCCAAGACACTCGGATTCGAGACGACATCGGCCCTTCTCAACTCGGCCGATTACGGAGCACCGCAGACCCGGAAACGGGCCTTCATCATCGGGTGGAAGATGTCGGAGGTCGAAGCCGTGTCCTTTCCTCCCGAACCGACGCATTCCGCCAACCCGGAGCGGACGGGGTTGCCTCGGTGGCGTACCGTTGCCGACATGATCGCCGATCTTCCGGCACCGCAGGAGTTCGAGATCAGGGATGTCCCGGCACCGCTCAACCTGCATTTCCGACGCAACCCGACGGCCAAAAGCCTGAAGCGGTACAAGGCCGTTCCTCCGGGAGGCAACAGATTCGACCTGCAACGCAATGCGCCCGAGATCACTCCTCCCTGTTGGATCAGAAAGACCTCTGGCGGTACGGACCTCTTCGGCCGTTTGTGGTGGGATCGTCCCTCCGTGACCATCAGGACGGAATTCTTCAAGCCGGAAAAGGGACGGTATCTGCATCCGGAACAGCATCGTCCCATCACCCACCGAGAGGCCGCAAGATTGATGGGATTCCCCGATCATTTTGTTTTCACCGGGACGAAGATCGAGGTAGCCCGCCAGATCGGCAATGCCGTACCACCGGACATGGCCGCCGCCGTGGCTAGGGCCGTTGCCGATGTGCTTGAGATGAGGGCCAGAAGGGCCGCCTAGTCGTTCTCGCCCTTGCGGTGCCGCTTGTCGTGGCAGATGTTGCAAAGGGTGACCAGATTCCCCACCGTGTTTTCGCCGCCGTCTACATGATGCTTGATGTGGTGCGCTTCCAGATGTCTGGGGTCGGAGGGATTCCACTTGTTGTGATTCCACCCGCAGTCTTGGCAGGTGTGCTCGTCGCGCATATACACTTCTCGACGAACAGCATCCTTGATGGTCCGATCATGCTCGGGTGCCTGACGGTCCTCGACCAGCACGTACATGCTTACGGCAAGCTCGGGCATGCCGGTGCTTTGGGTCATGATGGGCCAGCCGTATTCGGTGCGTAATTCACGGGTGCGCCGTGCCCACTCGCTTTTGTTGTTGGCCACATATCGAAGTTCTTCCCCGGACACTTCCTTGCCAACGTTGCTGCGGAAGTATTTGAGAATTTTGTCGCGGACGGACAAGTCCTTTTCCTTGCGTATCTCATTGGCCACGTTCCAGCGGTAGGCCGCGTCACGATCCTGCTCGTCCGAAAGAAGCAGGTAGTCGTCTGGCTTCATTGAGTCGAGTTCCTCTCCGAAGCCGTTTTCCTCGTCGGCCTTCATGTCCTTGACCGTGTAGCCTGTGATGAGCTTCCAGCCATGCTCGACGCGAAGTTCCCGGATGCGGCGGGCATATTCGCTGATGCCGCCGATCACCATGAGTTCTTCCCCATCGATGACCTCGCCGACGTACTTGAGCAGATAACGGAGTATGCGTTCCCGTGCCGCCTTTGCGGACTCATCGCGCAGAAGAGAACTCCCGAGATCGCGAAGGAGATGGTTGGCCGGGATGAGTTCTCGTACCTGTTGCCGGAGGCTGCTGCTCTTGAGATGGTTCTCGAAATCGGTCAGGAGTTCAACCAAGGAGGAGCGTAGGGCTTCGGGGTCGCCGATGGAGGATCGTCGTGCCATGTGGATGTCGCCTTATCGCGGCAGGAAGGCTATAAGCCTGTCCGCCAGTTCGTCGAGGTTTTTGGTCTCGCATTCCCAGATTACAAGACTCCTGTACCCAAGCTCCCGGAGTTGTTCAATGCTCTTGGCGTCTCGGACCACATTGCCCTTGAGCTTCTTCTTCCAGAATTCGACATTGGTCTTGGGCATGGTCGCCCGCTTGCACCCCTCATGGACATGCCAAAAGCAGCCGTGAACGAAGATCACGGACTTCCAACGGGGCAGGACGATGTCGGGGGTGCCGGGAAGGCCCTTGCGATGCAGGCGGAAACGGTAGCCGAGGGCGTGGAGGAGTTTGCGGACACGGAGTTCTGGCTTGGTGTCCTTGGGGCCGATGCGGCTCATGACCATGCGCCGCGTTTGAGTGTCGAAGACATCACTCATTGATCAAACAATACCTCGCTCGCCACCTATTTCAAGGTTTGCACCCAGCTTCACTGATTAGTGTCGAGTACGATTTTCACTCTCGGTCGACACGCTCTCAATATTTACTTGGAAATAATGAAATCATACTGGAATGCGCGGGGGGGTCAACTATGGTTGCTGGTGCTATATTGATCGGCTATCATGTTGCTGTTCTTCGTCAACAACGGGGAGGAACACCGGGAACAGTTTACCCCCCCCATGAAAAAAGGCTTTCGTCGAATCCGACGAAAGCCTTAATTTCCTAGTGGTGCTCGGGGACAGAATTGAACTGCCGACACGGGGATTTTCAGTCCCCTGCTCTACCGACTGAGCTACCCGAGCAACCGGTCGAGAAGTTGGGGTTTACCGAAATGGCGGACGGTTGGCAACCACTTTTTTGGATGCTTGGCCGGTTTTTTTAATCGTCTTCCTTGTCCCCGGGCTCATCGACGGGGGCGCCCATTTCGAGGATTCGGGCCGCGTAGCCCGCCCGGAGGGCTTCCATGTAGTCCGTATCGAGCGGGCCCTTCCAGGTGGTGATCTCGGTGTACCGCTTGGGAATCCTGACCTTGTCCGGACGGTAGCCCATCCGGAGGCGGAGCCGCCAGCGGAGCTTTTGCACGCGTGCGCCGATCTCGGCCACGGAGCCGTGCAGTTCGCCATAGCCCACCGAGGCCATGGCCTCGGCCAGCAGGTCGTCCTTGTACACCCCGCGCGAGAACAGGCAGCCCACCATGCAGTTGAGCACGATGCGCTCGCGGCCGTCCTGGACCAGGAAATCCAGCGCCCTTTTCACGTCCTTGTCCTCGTGCTTCTGGTCGTAGGCGTAGCCCCCGGAGTCCAGGTGGGAGTGGCGGAAGCCCAGCCCCTCGGACACGAAGAAGACCTCGCCCGTGGCGTAACCTGCCATCTCCTGGCCGAGCACGCAGGCGAAATCCTGGCCGCCGTATCGTTCGGCGCAGCGCATGGTGCCCTTGGCGATCAGCGCGTAAAACTCGTTGGGCGGACGGCTGATCAATTCCACGGCCTTCATGTAGGTCTCGGCGTCGCCCCACTTGAGGTCGAGCACGGTCTCCTCGGTGGAGACCACGCCCTTTTCCAGGGCCTCGGTGGCCCAGGCCAGGGCCACGCCCGCGGACATGCAGTCCAACCCTTCCTTCTCGATGACGTCCAGGATGCGCAGGACATCGGACGCGTCCGTGACCTCGAGCATGCCGCCGCAGGAGAAGATCGGCTCGTAGTCGTAGCCCACCTGGCGGTACAGGTACTGGTTGTTGGTCTGGAACTGCTCGCGCACGAAGCCCACGTGGATGCAGCCCACCGGGCAGCCCGCGCAGGCCGCGTTCCTGAGCAGCGTATCGTCCGCAAAGGTCTCGCCGGAAATGCCGTCGGCTTCGGGGCTCGACGTCTGCTGCAGGTTCTTCCAGGGCAGGCTCTTCAACTCGTTGAGCGGGTTGATGTTCACCGCCGTGCCCAGGCCGTGATACTTGGCCATCATCTCGGTGGTGGTCAGCTGCTTGAATATTTCCTTGTACAGCTTGGGGTATTCCTTGCCTTCGGGCAGGCCGAAGCCCCGGTCGCCCAGGATGCAGATGCCCTTCAGGTTCTTGGCCCCCATGGCCGTGCCGCCGCCCATGCGCCCGAAGTGGCGGAAGGTGTCCACGTTGATGCAGGCGTAGGAGGACAGGTTCTCGCCCGCCGGTCCGATACGCAGGATGGACCGCCGACCGGAGCCGGGGAACATCTTGCGCAGCACGCGCCCGGTGTGGATGGCGTCAAAGCCGCGCAGGTACTCCACGTCGCGGGTCTCCACCCGGCGGGACCCCACGCAGAGCGCGGTCAGCCGCTTGGCCCGGCCCGTGACCACCAGGGCGTCCAGGTCGGCAAATCGCAGGGACAGGGCGGACTTCCCGCCAGCGTAACTCTCGGTATACTGATTGTGGTACGGGGAGCGAAAGGCGCAGCACGTCTTGCTCATGAGCGGGAAGTAACCGGTCAGCGGCCCGATGGCGAAAATCAGCGGCTGCTCCGGGTCGTCCCAGTCTCGGTCCACATGCCCGTATTTGTCGAACAGATGCGCCGCCAGCCCGGCTCCGCCCAGGTAGTCGCCCCGGCCCGGAAGCTCGACGATGGTGGTCTTTCCCGTGGTCAAATTGACCATCATGATGCGGAAGTAATCCCTGATCATCGGGCACCTCCTTCGGCTTCCCTCTTGGGCAGTTCGACCATCTCCAGGCAGTCGTGGGGACAGAACGGCACGCACTGGCCGCAGTTGAGGCAGACGTAGGGGTTCACCTCATGGTCGAGGAAGATGGCGTCCACGGGGCACGCCTTGGCGCACTCCCCGCAACGGATGCACAGATTCTTCTTCTGCAGCACGCCGCCGTCGCGACGCTGGGTCAGGGAACCGGTGGGGCACGCCTCGGCGCACGGGGCCGGGTGGCAGGAAAGGCAGACGCGGGCCTCGAAACCCGTGGACAATCCTCCGGACGAGGATATGCGGATGCCCGCCTTGTTCCAGGACAGGACCTTGTGCACCAGGCGGGCGCAGGCCAATGAACACGAATGGCAGCCGATACACCGCTCCATCCGCGCCGCTCTGAGAGCTTTCATGAGATGCCTCCGGCGGTCGGGGGAAGGGGAGAGGGAACCCCTTTGAAAAGGGCTCTCCCTCTCCCCTTCCCCCGAACCCCCATCCCCTCTCCCTTCCCGAACTTCCCGGCGCCGCTTCGCGGGGTACGCGACGCGGCGCCCTTTGCCGGGCGGGCAGGGGGTTGTGATTCGATTTACATGATTTGCAGGATATCCTGCTTCAGCGCCCACAGGATATGATTTTCTACTTTGGTGACATCCAGGTGGGACGCGATGCCGAAAACCTTGCCCATCAGGGTGACAGTGTCAACCGGCTTGCGCGTGAAAAACACGATTTTCCTGATCACGTCGAGGTCGATGGCGTCGTGCATGCCCGCGTAGAGATTCGGGTAGTCCTTGTCGCGGTAGAAGGCCTCGCCCGTACGGCCCGCCTGAAGCATGACGTCGGCGGACAGGGCGCGGGTCGGGTAGTGGCCGAACAACCGGGCAAAATCCGGGGCCAGGGGATGGGGCGCGTCCCGCAGGGGTTCCGCGTCCACCGGTTCCTCCCACAGCGCGTCCCACAGGCGGACGTACCGGTCGATGACCGCAGGCCAGGAAAAGGTTTCCTCCACCCGCGCCCGTGCCGCCGCGCCCATGGACCGGCGCAGGTCCGGCGACTCGATGAGCCTGCCCAACGCATGGGCCAGGGCCGGGATGGACACCGCCGTGCGCTGGGCCAACCCCAGGTGGTAGTCGCTGTCGAACGAGAGCGGGGCCATGGCGTCCAGGTCCGGAGTCCGGGCCGGACCCACGGTTTCCACCAACAGGCCGGTCTCGTTGTGGGACACGATATCCTTGTACCCGTCGTAGTCCGAAGCGACCACGGGCAGGCCGAAGGCCCCGGCTTCCACCAGCGTGATGCCGAAGGTCTCCTGCGGGTTGTCCGCGATGGACACGAATATGTCGGCCTCCCGGAACAGGCGGATCTTCTCCGCCTCGGTGGGCCGCAGCTTCACGGTGAGCGGGATGCCGGCGTTGCGGGCCAGATGGGTCAGGGTGTCCTGATAGTGGATCGACCGGTTGTCGTCCCAGCCCGCCAGCACCAGTTCCACGGACTCCGGGTCCAGGCCGTCCTGCACCAACCGGTGCACGGCGCGGACGAGCGGCACCAGGTCCATCTTGGAGGTGTGGGAAATACGACCGAACACGAGCAGCCGCACCGGGCCGGTTTTTTCCTCCTGTCCGGGCCTGAGCGTCTCCGTGTCCACCCCCAGGGGAATCCGGGCCAGGGATGGCGCGGGATGGCTCTCCCGGCTGAGACCGAACCCGTCGCGCAGGGACTCGAAATAGCGCTCAACGGTCTGTCTGCCGTCCCCGGAGGTGCACACGATGCAGTCCCTTGCCGTGGTTCCCGGCCACAAATGCTTCAGGAAGGCCTCAGGATACTGGGCGTAACTCAGGGAGTGGATGACCCCGGTGACGGGGAATGTTTCCGGGCTGTACCGATTGCGCACGCGGGCCACGAAGGGCTGGTGGGTGATGCAGTCGGAGAGGTGAAAACAGTGGTAGGCGGTCGCCCCCAACATGGCGGGCAGCTCGCGCCTGGGCATGAAGCGGAGCCGGTTGCTCCCGGACATGTCCGGGACGATTCTTTTCAGATGATTCGACAGGGACTCCACGGCCTTCCGGTCCGGGAGGAAGAAATGATACTCGTCGAAGGGATCGGCCCGGAGCAGGTTGTTCAGGAACGCGGTGTTGGCCACTATCCGGCCCATGACCGGGCCGCCCTGGACAAAGGGGTCCAACGTGCCCCAGATACGCTGTTTTTTCGCCATACATAGCTAGGAACCGCATCAGGCCCTGTTTGTCAATGGCTTGCCCGTCGGGGCACGGCAATCTTTTCCTTGGCCGCGCCCTGGCCTCCCAGCTATATGCAATAAGAATTCACTTTCAATTCAGGCTATTATCCGCCGCCTTTTTCCTTGTTCCAGGCCATAAAACTCCCACGCGCGCCTTTTGGCCCCGTTTTTGCTCAACCCCCTGTGCGGACAGGGAAGTCCGTCAATGCTTTGACGCATGCAAGGAGTTACGGAGACATGGCCAAGATGATTAAGCGAAGCAGACGGCCGGAGCTCATGTGGGGGCTCGGACTGGACAAGACGCTGGCGCAGCAGATCGAAAAAGGGGTCGGCCCCGGTTTTCACCTCCGCAATTATCCGGCGGATTCGCTGCCCAACGATCGCGACCTGACGCACGACGAAAAACCGTCTGCGGCCTGGATACCCTGGTCCGTGTGGACCTCATTCCCCGAATTCCGCAGGGAGGCATACCGCAACCAGGATTCCACCCAGCGCATCCTGATCCAGGACCACGGCGACACGGACCTGGAAATGGAACAGGTGCTGGCCGAAGGATTCCTGACCGTTGTCCGCACCCCCCTGACCCGCCCGAAGATTCAGGATGTCATGTTCCGGGCCAAGGAAGTGACCTCCATGTATTCCGATATTTACCGCATGACCGAAGAGATCATGCTGGAACGCGAGCTGCTCTCCCGCAAGACCGACCAGCTCCTGTTCCTGAACAGAATCCTCGCCTCGGCCACCGAGTCGCTGGAGGCCACCACCATCCTGGCCAACGCCAAGGAAACCCTGTCCCTGGTGCTGCCCGTCAAGGTGCTCAACGCCGCCTTCTGGAACCGCCAACAGGCATCCGAGGTGGCGGACGTGGAAATCTTCCTCAACGGGAAGATGCCCCCGGCCACCGAGTCCGCATGGGTGGAGCACCTCATGGCCTCGGCGTCCACCATGGGGTCCGGACCCGTCAACGGGTTCCAGGTCGTGCACACCGATCCGGCGCGGCGGCCCGAGTACGCGCACAAGCCCGATGACGGCAGGCTGGTGACCATGCCCCTGACCGCAGGCAACGAGACATTCGGCTGCCTGGCCCTGCTCTGCGAGCCCGGGCACCGGCTGGGCAAGGACCAGGTGGAGACATTCCGCTCGGCCATCAACCACATCGGCCTGGCCCTGCGCAACGCCTTGACCTTCAAGGAAGTCAAGCTGCGCGCCGACCGCGACGGGTTGACCCGCATCTACAACCGCCACTCCTTCGAGGAGCGGCTGGTCTACGAGATCAAGCGCAGACGCCGCTACAACCACGACCTCTCCCTGCTCATGGTGGACCTCGACCACTTCAAGTCCGTGAACGACACCTACGGACACAAGGCGGGCGACATGGTGCTGCAGAAGGTGGGCGAAATCCTGACCAAGACATTCCGCACCACCGACCTGGCCGCCCGTTACGGCGGCGAGGAGTTCGTGGTCCTGCTCCCGCACACCTCGGAAGAGGCCGCCTGGAAGCTGGCCGAGCGCGTGCGCGAAAACGTCGAGTCCTGCAAGTTCTCGTTCGAGGACAACGTGTTCACCGTCACCGCCTCCATAGGCGTTGCCTCGGTGGAAGGCGGCGCGCTGACTTCCGACGACGACCTGATCATCAAGGCGGACAAGGCGCTCTATCAGGCCAAGAACAACGGCCGCAACATGGTCGTGGTGTCCGGGCAGCCTTCTTCTTCCCAGCCTGCTGTGCAGTGACCCGGCTTGCGATAGCGGGCCGCCTGCGAATTTTTCCAGCGAAAACCATCCTCACCGTAGACGGCTACGCCTGCGGTGATTTTCGCTGGATAAAATCCACATTCGACCCACTCTCACAAGCCTCACGCCGTTGTGTGCGGGCTGCTTTCCGCTTCGCTTAAGCAGCTAGATAATTGGTCGGGGAATTGGAAGATGGGAGAGCGCGGCGTGTTGCTTCATTGACGCCGTTTTCGTTATCCAAAGACTTTTATTCGGGACGGTGCCGAGAACCCGCTGTTGGGTGGCTTTGCCACCCAAGGCGCTCTTGGTGCTTGGGCAAAGCTCTTCGACAACCAAGAGCCCTCGCCGCCAGGCGACACAAAAAGCTTTGGAAAAGAAAGGGGATGGGGGTCTGGGGGAAGGGGAAGGAAAGACCTTTCTCGAAAGGTTTTTCCTTCCCCTTCCCCCAGCCGCCGGAGGCAATCCTACTTCATTTCCTCGGCCTTGAGCTGGCCGCAGGCGGCTTTGATGTCGGCACCCATGGAGCGGCGGATGAAGGCGGTGAGGCCGTGATCCCAGAGGCGTTTTTCAAAGGCTTCGACCTTGTCGCGTTCCGGGGCGTCGTAGGGCATGCCCTCGGTGGCGTTGTAGGCGATGAGGTTGATCTTGCCCTTTCTGCGGTCGATGAGCCGGGCGAGCTGGTCGGCGTGCTCCAGGGAGTCGTTGACGTCCTTGAGCAGCAGGTATTCAAAGGTGATCCGCTCGCGGGGGCGCATGGGGTAGGCCTTGAGGGCGGCCATGAGGTCGTCGAGGTGGACCTTGGCGGCCTTGGGCATGATTTTGGCGCGCAGCTCCTGGGTGGGCGCGTGCAGGGAGATGGCCGGCAGGGCGATTTCCAGGTCGCCGAGAATCTTGAGCTTGTCCGGGAAGCCCACGGTGGAGACCATGGACCGCCGCCAGGACAGGGACAGGCCGCGCTCGCAGGGCAGATCGGTGAGCACTTTTATGAGATTGTCGAGGTTGAGCAGCGGCTCGCCCATGCCCATGAACACAAGGTTCTTGAGCGGGTTCATCCCCTGGTCCTCCAGGTATTGCCGCCCGACGAGAATCTGGCCCATGATCTCGCCGTAGGTCAGGTTGCGCTCGAAGCCGAGCTTGCCGGTGTTGCAGAAGGTGCAGGCCATGGCGCAGCCCACCTGGGTGGACAGACACTGGGAGTAGCGGTCCTGCATGGGGATGAGCACGGTCTCGATGAGCGCGCCGTCGCCCATGCGCAGCAGGAACTTGATGGTCCCGTCCTTGCTTTGGGCGACCTTGGCGATCTCGGGCCAGGCGATGGCGGCCATGGACATGACCTTTTCGCGCAACGGCTTGGACAGGTTGGTCATGGCGTCGATGGAACGGACGCGCTTCTGCCACAGCCACTGCCAGATCTGCTCGGCCCGGAAGCGGGGCTCCTTGAGATCCTCGGCAACGAACGCTTCGAGATCGTTCTTTGTCAGTTCGATGAGATTTTGCATGCGTGCCCCTTGTGTCCGCTCCGGGCAGCCATGTCAAGCCGGGCGACCGTTACTTGTCCCGGATTCCCTTGCGGACGTCGGCCAGGGCCGAGGCGAACCCGGTCAGGAACAGGGCCTCGGCCAGCACCTTGCAGCCCTCCTCCACCACTTCCGCGATTTCGCGGACGAGCGGGGCTCCCTGCTCGCCCACGAGCCAGTTGAAAAAGTCGGGGCGGCTGGACGATGCGTCCGCGCTCACGGACATGAACAGGGCGGCGAAGCCCGCGCCCAGCAACAGGATGCACCGGCGGAAGCGGAGCATTTCCTTGGAATAGAACCACAGGGTCACCAGGCCGATGATGCCGTAGACGCCCACCAGGAGGTCGTCCAGACGGCTGGTCCAGCCGGTTTCCTTCATGTGCGCGAGCTTGTGGAAGGAACGGTCCAGACCTTCGTGGATCAACACTTTTTCGTCCAGGGCCAGGAACACGAAACCCACGCCCATGATCAGCCAGATGAGGCTCTTGTCCTTCCAGCGGATGGGGCCTGGACCGTTGCGCAGTTTCCAGACGGCAAAGGAGATGAAGGCGATGACCAGAAGCTGGCACACCGAAAGCAGGGTGATGACGCCGTTCTCGTCAAAGGGCATGCGCTTGTACATGGAGAAGGCGAGCTCCAGCCCGGCGCTGAGGATGATGGCCGCGGCCAGTTGCCAGAAGACCAGGGCGAGCCGGATGGGCCGCTCGGGCCGAAGCACGGTGAAGGCGGCGCTGCACACCAGGAGCATGGGCAGCAGGTGGGAAAAATAACCACGGGCGAAAAACTCCCCGTTCTGGATGGTTGTGCCCGCGATGACGGCACCCAATATGATCAGGCAAACCCTGGCGTAGCCCACTCGGCCTCCTTGGATAGTGTTGCGACACGTCCGCGCACTGCGTCAAAGCCCCGTGCAAGGACCCGGACCCCGGATGTTCTCGGGATACATACGCCTTACATTTTTACTTTTCAACGGAGGATTTGAGACTTTTCGTCCTTGCGATGCGGCAAGGGCACGGGCTTACCCTTTTCGCGATCCTCTGGACGCATTTCCATTGTTTGGCGTCCATCGGCATCATGCCTGGGCCTGGCTGGGACAATCGATCTGTCCAACTTTTCGCCCGGCTTGTTTTCCTCCCCGTAGTCGTGGTTCAGGGAAACTTCCCTGCCCTCCTTGTGGTGCGGGCCGGGGGAAAAGGGTAAAACCCCGGCCCGCTGTTTTGCCGGAGCCGTTAAAGGCGGCTGCCGGGGACGTAATCGCCGGGATAAAGGGCCTCGAAGCCCTGGTTGACCTTTTTCACGAACTCCTTGTCGCGTCGGGACGGGTCGGAAAAACGCGGGTCGCGCATCATTTCGCGCAGCCGCTCCAGGGACAGGTCTTCGCCCCAGGCGCGGGCCGATCCGCGCAGGCCGCCCTCCAGGACCATGGGCGCGAGCTTGGCAAAGGCGTTGATCACTGCGGCGTGGTTGCCCGCGTTGGTCCTGTCCAGCACGGCCAGCAACTCGTCGCCGCCGATGGCCTCGGCAGCGCGCATGGCCTTGTCCAGCATGGCCGGAGTGTCGCCGCGATGAACGGAACGCAGGGCGTCCAGCTCGGCCTGACGCAGACCCGCTGCCTCGGATTCCAGCCCGTGGTGGGCATCCATGGCCAGGGGCATGAACCACTCGTACAGCCCGGCCACCTGCCTGGGATTCAGACCCAGTTCATGCGCCTTTTCCCTGAGGCCGTTGATCACTTCCTCGCGCACCTCGAACCCCTCGGGCAGGTCCATGTCCGGCAGCTCGTACCCGTCGGCCTTGTCCGGGCGGCCAAGGGCGGCGTACAAGGCGGCCATCTCCTCGGGCCCCTCGTCCTCGCCGGGCACGCGCAGGTAGCCCTCAGGCGTCTTGCCGAGCATGCGCTGGGCGTGGACCAGGGCCTTCACGGCCTCGTCCTTGGAAGCGTATTTCGCCAGCGCCGGGTGGTCGCGCAGCGGAATCTCGGTCTCCACGCCGTCGTCGCCCGGATGCATCACGGTCCAGTCCTCGGGAAGGGTCATCTGCCACTGTTCGGTATTCTTGGTCATCGTTCATTCTCCTTTGTGATGAAGTTGGTTTCGTCGATCATGTGCTTGACGTGCAGCACCAGGGACCTGCGGCCCTCGTTGAAGGCGGTGCGGCCCTTGTCGGTGGAAAAGGAGGAGCGCGAAAAGCACCCCCGCTGTTCCAGGTCGGCCATGACGGTCCGCCCGTCCGCGCAATCGAAGAGCCGCCTGTAGGCGCGGTGCAGTTCCAGGGGGTTGTGGTCAGGCATGGGACGCCTCCTGCCCGGGTTCGGGCTGCCCGAGGGCGGCTTCGCGGGATTCGACCTGTCCGCCCGCCAGCATGCCCCATATGTCGGTGAGCACGTTGGGCCGGTCCGTGTAGGCCTCGGAGAGGGTCTTGGCGATGGCCGCCGCATTGGCCACGGTCGAGGCGGTCTGCGCGGCAGAGGCGGCCTGTTGTTTTCCCTCGCGGGCGGAGGCCACGGCGTCCTCGGGCTTGAGGTAGTCCGACGGGGTATTGAACAGCTCGGCCACGTGCCGGGCCACCCGGTCGGTGTCGAAGTTGTCCATGATGCCGAATGCGTCGCCGCTGCCCACCAGGGGGCTCAGGTACTCCATGACCTGGGCCAGCCCCTGGGCCTCGTACTGTTTCTGGGCGCGGGCGACCGGGGAGGTGTAGCGCACCTCCAGGTCGTCCGGGGTCAGCCCTTCCGGGAAGGCGGGCAGCGCGCCGGAGCGCAGCATGATGCGGAAGACGCGCTTGATGAGCGGGCTCAGGAATTCGGTCTGGAGCCTGCCCAGGACCGGGCCGAGCACGCGCATTTTCTCGGCCTGCCGGATGACCGCCTCGGTGGCCGTGACCGCAGGGCCTTCGGCTGTGAGCTGGTCGCCCATGAAGATGCGCCGGATGGACTCGCGGCGCTGGTTCATCATCTCCTCGGTGGCGTGCAGGTCCACGTTCACGGGCAGGGCCTGGATGCGGTCGGACGACCCGGCGCGGAAGTAGGACAGCCCGCCGGGACCGGAACGCACCGGGCCAAGGAAGCCGTCGTCCGGCACCATGAGCGGCGGGTCGGCCATCTTCTCGGCGGCCATGAGCGCGGTCCGGGCCATGGCGTTGAGCACGCGGGTGTCGGACAGGGCCGTCTGCCCCGGGCCGCGCCCGTATATCTCGCCCGCCGCCTTGGCCCAGCGCGGCACCATGTACGGCATCTCGAGATACCCGGACTCCTCGACGATGCGGTCCGCCTTCACCTCAAGGTACACGCTGGCGTAGGGGAAGTTGGCCACCCCGAAGCCGCTCGGGTCGCGATCCGTGCGCGGGAACACCGCGTGCAGGATCTCGACCTTGTCCTCGGGCTTGTCCTCGGCCTTGCGGAGCGTCTCCTCGGAGCAGCCCGCGCCCCACTCCTGGACCGCCTGGCGGGCCGACACCTCGTACTTGCGGTACACGGTGTCCACATGGCCGCGTGCGGATTCGGCAACATACACCTCGCCCAGGGGCCGGGTGGAGAACCTGACCATGGTGGAAACGTCGGACTCCACGTACATGACCGCCGTTCCGAGCAGGACGATGTCGAGGTACAGCTCGTGAACATGGGTCTGAAACCCGGTGTCCTCGGCGTTGAAGACCGCCACCATGCGCTGCCGGGCGTCCTGCAGGAAACCGCGAACCTCGGCCGAGTCGGCCAGGGCGCGGTCCTTCACGGCCACGTCGAACCACGGCATGGCCGGGTTGGTCAGCAGGCCGCCCAGCGACGAAGCCAGCAGCTCCAGGGCGTGCAGGGGCGTGGAGTCGAAGATGCGCGAATCACTGGCACGGCCCCGGAAGGAGATCGTGCCGGACGTCGAGGCGAAGCTGTTTTTTCTCGGCAGCATGTACTCGGTCAGCTCCTGCCAGGCAGGCACCCAGGGCTGCCGGGCCTCCTCAAGCCCCTTGAACCGGGTGAGCAGGGATTTGGCAAGTTCCTGATGTTCCATGCTACTCTCCCAGCTTGTTCTTGAGCTTGGCGGCGGCCACTTCCGGTTCCTCGACCAGCGATGCCGCGCCCTGGGCGAGCAGCGAGCTGCGCTTGCGTTTCTCCTCCAGTTCGCGGGCCTCGGTGATCTTGGCGCGGTCGCGCTTGCGGTCCTCGGCCTCCTGTTGCTCCTGCTCCGCCTCGCGGGCGGCGCGCTCCTTTTCAAGACTGCCGGAGCCGTCCTTTTCCCGGGA
Organism: Pseudodesulfovibrio portus; assembly: GCF_026000375.1. Classification (NCBI taxonomy): domain Bacteria; kingdom Pseudomonadati; phylum Thermodesulfobacteriota; class Desulfovibrionia; order Desulfovibrionales; family Desulfovibrionaceae; genus Pseudodesulfovibrio; species Pseudodesulfovibrio portus. The sequence goes on along the minus strand of NZ_AP026708.1, from coordinate 1,978,442 downwards.
CATGCCCATGACGGTCGAAAACACGGTTGAAATCAACGATGCGGATCCTCCCATAACAAAAAACCTCCTTTGGTTTGTTTGGGAGGAGTCTACCCCGGGTTTTCGCCGAAACCGGGTTTTGCGAATGAATGTATAGTGAAAACAGGCTATAGGATAAAATTAGCGCTTGACAGGGGGACGGGCATCCCCCCGAATCAGGCCTCTTGAGGTCGGAAAAAAGGCAAGGCCGGAGACAAAAAAACCCGATCCGGCAGAGAGCCGGATCGGGCCGTAAAGCCTGTTCCCGTAAGCCGCCTACAGAATCGGCAGGTACTTGTCCAGTTCGTATTCGGTGACCTGGGTGCGGTACTCGTCCCATTCGGCGAGCTTGTTCTCCACCAGGGCGGTGTGCAGGTGTTCGCCGAGTACATCCCTCATGAACCTGGATTTCTGCAGGGATATGGCGGCCTCGTACAGGGAGCCGGGCAGGGCCTTGATCTTGTTGCGCCTGAGCTGGCGGTCGTTCATGGAGAAGATGTCCTCTTCGACCGGGTCGGCCAGGACGTAGTTCTCCTCCATGCCCCTGAGGCCTGCGGCCAGCTGGACCGCGAAGCAGAGGTAGGGGTTGGCCGCCGGGTCCGGGCAGCGCAGTTCCATGCGGGTGGCGTTCTCCTTGCCGGGCTTGTACATGGGCACGCGGACCAGGGCCGAACGGTTGCGCCGGGCCCAGGCGATGTAGACCGGGGCCTCGTAACCGGGCACGAGACGCTTGTAGGAGTTGACCCACTGGTTGGTCACGGCCACGAACTCGGGCGCGTGCTTGAGGATGCCCGCGATGTAGGACTTGCCCTCGGCGGACAGGTGGTATTCGTCGCCGGCGTCGTAGAACACGTTGCGGCCGTTCTTGAACAGGGACTGGTGCACGTGCATGCCGGAGCCGTTCTCGCCGAAGATGGGCTTGGGCATGAAGGTGCCGTAGCAGCCGTGCTTGCGGGCGGTCTCCTTGACCACCACCCGGTAGGTCATGGCCGTGTCGGCCATCTTCATGCCTTCCTGGTAGCGCAGGTCGATCTCGTGCTGGGACGGGGCCACCTCGTGGTGGGAGTACTCCACCTGGATGCCCATGGCGTCCAGGGCGAAGATGATGTCGCGGCGGATGTTGTTGCCCAGATCCAGCGGCGGGGCGTCGAAGTAGCCGCCCGCGTCCAGAATCTCGGTGTCCTGGTCGTCGGCAAAGAGGAAGAACTCGAGCTCGGGGCCCACGTAGAAGGTGTAGCCCTTCTCTGCGGCCTGGCCCATGACCTTCTTGAGCACATAGCGGGAATCGGCCTCGAACGGCGTGCCGTCGGGGTTGACCACGTCGCAGAACATGCGCGCCACCGGGCGCTCGGACGGCCGCCAGGAGCAGACCTGGAAGGTGGTCGGATCGGGCATGGCCACCATGTCGGACTCGTCGATGCGGCAGAACCCGAGAATGGAGGAGCCGTCAAAGCCCATGCCTTCCTCAAAGGACGCCTCAAGCTCGTTGGGCGTGATCTGGAAGCTCTTCAATGTGCCGAGGATGTCCACGAACCAGTATTGGATGAAGCTGATGTCGTAATCCTTGACCGCCTTCATCACGTCGTCCGCGTTTTTGCAATTGAAAACCGGGATGCTCATGTCTCCCTCCGGGGTTGGGTTTGGTGAATATGTCCTTGTAGTCTTTTTTCGGCGTCGGTGCGGCACCTTGACCACACCCGTTCAGATTTGGACCTTACCAGTTGGCCGCATCCAGAGACAACCCAAAAAGTCCCGCATCCGGCGGCCTGCGGACCGAAATTTGTCTTTTACCCGATATTATTCCAAAAACCGGGCCCAAAAACGGTCGTTTCGGTCATCCAGCCGGATCAACCCGTGCTTTTCGGCCTCGGCCTCGGCCGTCCGGAACTCCTCCCTGGTGCACATCCGGTCGATGGGCGGGAGCAGGTCGGCCCCGGCGCAGGGGCGGTACTGGTCCATGAGGTTGAGACAGGTGTTTTTCGACAGCCCGGCCAGGAATTCCATCCATTGCCCGGTCCCGGCCACTTCTCCCGGCATGACCAGGTGGCGCACAAGCAGCCCGCGCACCGCCGCCCCGTTCTCCACGACCAGGTCGCCCACCTGGTGGTGCATCTCGGCCACGGCCCGCCGCGCCCGCTCCGGATAGTTCCCGGCGCACAGGTATTTTTCGGCCAGTGCCGGGTCCCATATCTTGACGTCGGGCATGTAGATGTCCACCACGCCGTCCAGCAGGCGCAAGGCGTCCACGGAATCGTAGGCGCCGGTGTTGTAGACAAGCGGCAGGTTGAGGCCGTGCTCGATTCCGACGGGCAGTGCCTCGAGAATCTGCGGGATCACGTGGCTCGGGGTGACGAAGTTGATGTTTCCGCACCCCCGGTTCTGCAGGTCGAGCATGACGCCCGCCAGCTCCTCCGGGGTGGCCGGGAGCCCGGCCCGTGGATCGCGGCTGATGTCGGCGTTCTGGCAGAACCGGCAGCCCAGGTTGCACCCGGCAAAAAAGACGGTGCCGGACCCGTTTTGGCCGACCAGCACAGCTTCCTCTCCGAAATGGGGATTGAAGGCGGCCACCACGGCCTGCCTGCCCGCGCCGCAGAAACCGGTCTCGCCCCGCATGCGGTCCACCCCGCATGCTCGCGGGCACAACCGACAGTCCGCGAGCCCGTCCAGGGCGGCCGCGATGCGTTCGGCCAGTTCGCCGGATGCATGCAGATCGAGATAGGCGGGCCGCATGGTCAGGGAAAATACCCGGCCAGAGGCTACTTCACGACCAGGACAGGCTTGTCGGTGGTCTGCAGCACCTTGTGGGTCACGGACCCGAGGAACAGCCCTTCCAGGTCGGACTTGCCCTTGGACCCCATGACGATGAGGTCGCACTTTTCCACCCTGGCCACGTTGGCGACGACCTCGGCCACGTCGCCGCCCACCACCAGTTCCTGGAAGTCCACGGAGGCCTTGGTCAGCTTGTCCCGGTAGTGGGCAACGACCTCCTCGGCCCCCTTGGTCAGGTACTCCAGCAGCTCGTTGGCGTTGGGCTGGCCCAGGCCGGTGGGCACGGTCCGGCGCACGTGCAGCAGGACCACGGTCCCGGTTTCGCCCGCCAGGTCGATGGCCATGTCGGCGGCAACGTCCGACATGCGGGAACCGTCCACGGGAAGCAGTATACGGGTGATCTTCATGGCTCCGCTCCTTTGTTCGGGTTGGCGCGCCTCCACAGGGGAGGACTCGATGCCAGTATACCCGAATCCCCGGAAGGAAGCCAACCCCTCCCGGTCCGTGCGGTCAGATCAGTTCCATGAAGGAGAGCAGCGCTTCGGTTGACGCGGCCATGGCCTCGCCGTCCACGGAAAGATCCGCTGCGGGCAGGGGTTCGTCGATGACGGTGGTGGCCGCATTCCCGGGCAGGACGCCGAAGGCGCGGAAGAACTCCCGGTCCTCCGGGTTGCGGAACACGATGCCGTGGCAGGCGGAAAATCCGCCGCCCATGAAGTATTTGGCATAGGCGTGGACCACCCGCCGCTTCCAGCCGGACATCTCGGTGAACGGATAGCCCAGCCCCGTGACCAGGGCGTAGATTTTCTTGGGATGGTCCACCCAGGTCATGCGCGCCGCCATGGGCCCGAAGGTCACGGGCTTGTGCGAGATGCACAGGACCACATCGGGCTTGATGCGGAACAGGACCTGTTTCAGGTGGAGCAGGGTCCCCAGGTCGGCCAGGGGCGAGAATCGTCCGCGCGTCAGCGGATAGGTGGCGTGCTCCACGCCCAGCTCCTCGATGGACGCGACCACGTCCTCGTCCGCCAGGGGTGCCAGGGCATGCACCTTGTGGCCCAGTTCCACCAGCCTCGACAGGAGCGGCGTGCGCACCGACAGCAGGGCGCGCGCGTCACCTTGGATCACGACGACATTCATGCGACCCCTCTCCTAGACCTTGTCCTTGACCTGGCGGAAGAACTCCTGGAGGAACTGGGGCGAGGTCTGCCGGTCGTTGACGTCGAGCCGGTCGAACAGGACGACCAGGTTGCCGCGCGGCGTGGTGGTGGTGGAGAAGTGGAGGGAGTGGGAGTCCCTGCCCGGCGACCGGATGGTATAGACCCACGCTTCGCCCTCCCGGGCCCAACTGCTCAACGAAGACCCGTTCTCCTCGGCCTCGCGGACCAGGATTTCCAGAAAGCCGGAAAGAGGCAGCCGACCGGGTACGCCCAGGAACTCGCCCTGGTCGTTGCGGATGACGATGGGGGTGTTCAGGAACGCATCGGGCGGCGACGTGAACTCGACGGCTTCGGCCTCCTCCTTTTCCAGGGCGTAGGATTCCACTGCCCCTTCCGGGCTGTGCACGTTGACGATCTTGCGGGCGCGGACCCGCTGTTCCGGCTCGGACGGCGGCGTAAAGGAATTGACCGGCTCGGTCTGCCGGGATTCGCCGGGGTGCTGTGCGAGGAGAACGGCCATGGCCTCCCGGTTGGTTGCGTCGGCCTCGAGGAGCCGCGTCAGCACGGATTCGACCTTTCTCAACCGCTGCTCGGCCTTGGCCTGGGCCGTGGCCAACCCGGCCATGCCCTGCATCATCTGCCCGGCGGTCTCGAAAAACTTCTCCATGTATTCCTGGGTAATGCCACCAGAAGCGGCATCCCCGGCGGGAGGCGCGGCGGACCTCGCCCTGCGGACGGGCGGATTTTCCTTAAAGTTTTCCTTTAAGACCTTGCGGGTCTCGTTGACCGACATGCCCTTGGCAAAACAATCGCGAATCTTGAGGCAGACCTCCCCGGCATCGCCCTTGAACCGGATGGGCTTGCCCCTGGTCAGAACCGGAATGAAACCGGGGAACTTGCGGCGGTAGCTCTTTATGGTGGTCTCGGACACGCCGCACAGGCGGGCCAGGTCTTTATGCGTATAGGTATCGGCCATGATAACTGCTCATCCTCGGGCTTGTGGGCGGCGTGGCCCCCGTGGTCAGGGCCAGTCGCCTGGGCCGGAACCTGAGGCGGCTGTCCCAGACGCAGGACACCTTGCTTGGCCGCACGCCCGTGTTGCGGGTTGGGGTGTGTTTCTTGCCAAATCTGACTGCAACGGCATTGGGTACGGCACCAAAAGCGAGTCGGATCACCGGTCCTCCTGGTTTGAAATCGTCACCTATCGTCACCCTTGTGCGACAATAAAAAACAGAGAACGAAACTTACCGATACCCTATCTAGAAATTATCTAGAGGTCAAGGGGTGTGCACGGATTTCACCGTTGCGGGAGGGGTTCACCCAAGGCGGTTGCAGGGACTAATTGAACTTGATGGTGGCCACGTCGGACTTCTTCACCACGATCAGGGCCTTCTCGTAATTGTCGTTGAACGCATAAAACGAATAGGTGTCGTTGGAGTCGCTGCCCAGGAACAGGCGGGCGTTCATGAAGACCAGCTCCTTGCCTTCCTTGGTGGTGATGATGAAGTTGTTCGGATCCTTGAAGATGAACGCGTCCCACTTGGCCACGTCCTGGAACCGGGTATAGCTGATGACCGTGGAGGTGCGGCCGTTGAGTTCCCCGGAAATGTACAGGTAGTACTTGCCGAGCTTGGCCAGGCCGAGCACCTCGATGGTGCTGCCGTTGGCCAGTTGCAGGGTGGCCACCGGGCCTTCGGGAACGATGTCCTCGACCTCGTTGGTCGAGCTGAGGCCCGCTTCCGTGCCGGACGCGCCCTCTTCGGAGGCATCGGCCTGTGGCGCGGCGGCCTCGTCGCCGGTCTCCTGAGCCACGGCTGGCTCCATCGGCTCTTCCGGGGAATCGTCGAAAAAGCCGCATCCCCCCAGGGCCAGGGCGAGGGTCAGGGAGAGCAACAGGGCTTTCAGAATGGTCCGCATGGATCCTCCGTGTGGTTCGTGTGAAGCCCCCTTTTAGCAGGGAACCGGCGGAGAATCCAGAACAGGATGCCCGGACCGGACCGCGCTGTCCCGTTGTCGGCGAAGACCGAAAATGCTACCTCAAAATGAAACCGACGGCCTGCAAACGGAGGAACGCCGTGAACCATCATCATTTCATCATCACCCGTTTCAACGTCAATATTTACGACATCGAGTTCCCAAAGCGGCTTGAGGACACCTGGCTGTCCCTGCGCTTCGAGTTGTTCCAGAAATACTGCTTTCCCACCGTACGGGCGCAGCTGAACCAGGATTTCACCTGGCTGGTCCTGTTCGACGAGCAGACCCCGGCCCGGTACCGGACCTTCATCGACATCTACGCCCGGTACGACAACTTCGTCCCGGTGTACTGCGGCCCGTTTCAAACCATCATCCCCACCGTCATCGCCCGCATGAAGGAAATCGCCCCGGACGCCGAGTGGTTCCTGACCACCAGGCTGGACAACGACGACGCCCTGTCCACAGGGTTTGTCCGGTGCCTGCACGAGGTGGTGGACAACCTGAGCGAACCCGGCCTGAAGCCCTCGGACACCCTGTACGTCAACTTCCCCAACGGCCTGCAGTGGTGCGACGGCGATTTCTACGACTTCGAGGACCTGACCAACGCCTTTGTCTCCCTGTTGGAACGGCGCGACGACCCGCACACGGTCTTCTGGGTCGACCACCCTTCCATCTACGACGCGGCCCCGGTCATCCAGGCCAAAACCGCGCCCCTGTGGCTCCAGGTCATCCACGACATGAACGTATACAATTATGTTCGCGGCGCGAAGGTGGACGCCGCACCCCTGATGCGGCAGTTTCCCTGCGATTTCGGCTCCGCTTGAAAAACCGACATTTTCACTTCGAATATAATGGCACTTTTGGACGAACCCTCCAATAATTAAGTCATGATTCGAAAATCTCTTCTGGCGGAAATCCTGCTCTATGCGGGCATCATGGTCCTGGGAACATGGCTGCTGGTAGAACTCGACGCATTCGACCGGCTGTACGCCTTCAGCCGGGCCCATGAGGACTGGGAACTCGACGAGTTCATTCTCCTTATCCCGGTCGGCATCATCTGCCTTGTCCTGTACTCCCTGAAACGGTCGCGAGAACTCCGCGCCAGGGCGCTTGAATTGGAAAAGGCCCGCAAAGAGCTGGCCGAAATCCACGAGCAACTGGTTGAAATGGACCAGACCAGGGAGCGGTTCATCGCGGTTTCCTGTCACGAGTTGAAGAGTCCGCTGAGCGGCATCGTTCACTCCCTGAGCCTTCTTGAGCTGGGCGGTGATGAAAACGAGCGCAAGGAAGCCGTCGATCTGGCCAAGTCCGCGGCACGGGAACTGGCGTCGCTCATTGACGGGGTGCTCGAATTCGCCCGCCTTTCCAACAATGAGCAGGACAACCTGAACACCTTCCCCCCGCAAAGGCTGCTCGATTCCGTCCGGACCCTGGCCCTCCTCCAGGCCGAGGCAAAGCAGTTGCAGTTGCAGACAACCCTGGACGCGGACGTCCCCGATTCTCTGATCGGCAACGAGGCGGGAGTGCGTCTCGCCATCCTGAACCTCGTGGGCAACGCCATCAAATACACCGAATCCGGACACGTTTCGGTCCACCTGTCATGGGACGGGAAATACCTGATCGCCACGGTGACCGATACCGGCATCGGCATACCCCAGGACAAACTGGAATCCGTTTTCAAGCCCTTCCGAAAGGTGGACATGACCGGCGGAGCGGGAGTCGGACTCGGGCTGGCCATCGCCAACCGCCTGGTGAACAGCATGGGCGGCACCATTTTCGTTTCCAGCTCGGTGGGAAAGGGGACCCAGTTCACCCTCCGCGTTCCGGCGGAACCGGCCTGAGTCCTCCGGGCCGCACACCCGACACGAAAAACCCCGGGACGCCATGGCGGTGCCCCGGGGTTGCTCGTATCCGTGCGGCGTGCGGTCAAAACCTATCAAATCCGTCATCTTCGGGCGAGCCCTCAGGCAGCCGGGCCCGCTCACGCCGGGCGGCCTCAAAGGACTCCTCGGCCAGGCAGACCTGGGAGGTGTCCACCCTGAAGTAACTGATGGCTTCCTGAAGCGTGGCCGCCTTGGAGGAAAGGGTGGCCGCCGTGGAAGCCACCTCGTCGGCAGCGGTGGCGTTCTGCTGGACCACCGAATCGGAATCCTGCAGTGCGGTGGACACCTGGTTCACGCCCGCGCTCTGTTCGCTGGCCGCCGCCGATATTTCCTGAATGAGCTCGGCGGTTTTCTCGATATCCGGGACCATCTGGGCCAGCAGTCGGCCCGCTTCCTCGGCCACGGACACGCTGGAAGAGGACAACTCGGAGATGCCCGCCGCCGCGCTGCCGCTTCGTTCGGCCAGCTTGCGGACCTCGGCCGCGACCACGGCGAAACCCTTGCCCGCCTCGCCCGCCCGCGCCGCCTCGATGGCCGCGTTCAGGGCGAGCAGGTTGGTCTGCCTGGCGATCTCCTCGATGATGGTGATCTCTTCGGCGATCTTCTTCATGGCGGCCACGGTGCGCTCCACGGCCTGACCGCCGGTGCGGGCGTTGCTGGCCGCCTGACTGGCTATCTTCTCGGTCTTGGCGGCGATTTCCGCAGACTGATTGATGGAGCCGGACATCTGCTCCATGCTGGCCGCCACCTCTTCCAGGCCGGCGGCCTGGCGGTTGGCTCCCTGGGAGAGCTTGTCGCTGGCCGAGGCCAGACGGCTGCACTCCCCGGCCACGTCACCGGCCACGGACTGGGTGCGGCTGATGGCGTGGGTCAGCTTGCCGCTCATGGTCTGCATGGCCTTCAGGATGGTGCCCATCTCATCCTTGCGGTCCTCGCACCGCACGGAACGCAGGTCGCCGGAAGCGATCTGGGTGGCGATGCCGGCGCAATCGTCGATGGGCCGCATGACCGAACGCTGGAGCACGAACAGGATGATCAGGATGGGCGCGGCCACCAGGACGGCCATGATGCCGCCCACCACCCACAGGACGGCGTTGACCATGTCCAACTGGGTGGCGATGTCCGTGGCCAGGACGATGGTGCCGATCACCTTGCCCCGGTAATCCTCCACGGGGAAGGCGCCCAAGGCTGCGTTGCCTTCCATCTCCACCTGGGTGGAGGCCATGCCCCTGGCCAGAAATTCGTCGGTGGCCAGCTCCTGGATCTCGGTGTTGTCCTGCCCGTAGACCAGCACGTACTTGCCGGCCCGGACCGGATTCTTGGCCGGGTCCTGCAATCGGGTGGTAATGGGCAGCAGCGCCGCGTCCATGTAGAGCAGCGTCTTGACCAGGCCAGACGACTCCATGGACTTGAGGATGGAATCGAAGCCGATCAGGACCTCCACGGAACCGAGGTGGGTGCCGTCGGCAGCGGTCACGGGGGCCAGGCCGCGAATGGTGAAGCCACCGCGCCCGGGCTCGATGCCCTTGATGGGCTTTTTGGTCTTGTTCACGTCGATGACCGTGTTCCGGAAGCTGGAAAGGTCGTCGGAGATGTCCACCCACTTGCCGTTTTTCTTGGCCTGTTTTTCACGCCAGACCCGAACCAGGCTGCGGGCCGTGGGCAGATGGAAATGGGCACGGAAGGAAGAACCGATGTTTTCCTCGTATCCCTTGAAGACCGGGGCCAGGGCCGTGCGGATCATCTCCCTCGCCTTTTGCGCCTCGGGGTCTTCGGGGTCGGTCATGTCTCCCTGGTTGGCGACCTCGAAGGCCCTGACCACCTCGGGCATACGGCTGAACAGGGCCGCCTGCTCCAGGGCGTTGCCCGACATCTTGGCGATGGACTGCTGCGCGTCCTCCACCTTGCCCTGAAGGGTCATGGAGACAAAGGATTCCTGCAACCCGTCGAACTGGGTACTGAGAACGAAATACCCGCCTGCGACCATGGCCAGCGCCATCACCACAAGGGGACCGAGAATCTTGATGCGAATGCCCATGAAGTGCTCCTGATAACTGTTCTTTGTACAGGAGTATGGAGAAAAGACCTTATGAAAACAATTATAATAAAGGGCGAGGCGTTCTGTCGCACCCGAGGTGAAGGCCTGCAGCCCCCCGATCCGCGCGGGCCTGTAGGGCTCAGCGCGCTACCAGGACCCGATCCCGCTCCCCGACCACATAGTCGTAGAGCCGGGCCGTCATGTCGCCGAAGACCTTGATCGCCGCCAAATCCAGGGGGATGTCCACGTACTGCATCAGTATCCTGTCGGCGCCGTCGTGGACGTGGGGCATGACCCCGGCAAAAGAGAAACCCGACCGCTCGCACTGCTCCACCAGCCCCGGCGAGGCAGGGTCGTGGGTGGGAATGAACGCGTACACGGCGTCCTTGCGGTCCTTGCGGCACAGGTTGAGCATGGCCGCCACCTCGTCCACCGTGTCCGCGCCGATGGCGTCCACCGAGACGATGCTTGCGTTGAGCGCGTCCGGGAGGTGATTGAGCCGCACCGAGGAGACGCCCGACGCGGGCGCGGTCCTCAAAGGGCCGAATTCCCTGGGGACGTCCAGCCATCCGTATATTTCCCTGGCCATGGCCTCGTGCCGTTCGGGGATGAAGATGGTCTCGGGCGTCCGGTCAAAGGCGAAGTAGTGGTTGACCACCGAGCCCTTTTCCTGCCTGGATGTCGCCAGTTCCTTGGCCTGCATGCCCGAGGCCGCGATGCCGAGCATCAGGCCGCAGGGGCGGGCGCCCATTTCGTGCATGCCCTTCTGGGAGAACGTGTGCGTGGTGACTGAACAATCGAAGATACCCTTGCAGCCCTCCTGCGCGGCCTTGTCGAAAAGGTGTTGGGCCATCTTCTCGGGCAGCCCCGGCGAGCGGAAGGCCGGATCAACGAAAGCCAGCCCCAGTTCGGGAACCTTGGTCCCCGGGTCATGGTACTTGAGCCCCTCGTGCCCGATGATGGCGCCGCTGTCCCGGTCGATGGCGATGACGGACGTGAAGTCGCCCCGCAAGACCTTGTCCGTCAGCAGCTTGGGGTCATAGAGCATCTCCTCGTGGGTGAAGCCGTAGCACCGCCAGGCCAGCCGACAGACTTCGGCCATGTCGTCGGCGCGGCGAGCGAACCGGATCAGCGGGTCCCTGACCGTTGTCCGCTTCTTTTTCCTCGGCGTCGGCGTGGCTTCCGTCAATTCCGCAGGCAGGCTTCCCGAACCGATCTTCTTGGACAGACGAATCTCCCTGCCCTCCCTGCCGAGGGTCAGGACCTCCACCGAATCCATGAACCGGTGCATGAGCAGCGCCTCGGAGCCGGGACCGTCCACGCCGGTCAGGTCGTCTGCGGAAAACCGCTTCGCCTGCTCGTGGTCGAACGGTATGCCCTTGTCCTTGACCGAGATGACCAGGGAGCCGCCCTCCACATAAAAGGCCAACTCGATGGTTTCGTCCTCGCCCGGCGGGTCGGGGTAGTGGTCCACGCCGTTGAGGAAGGCCTCTTCGATGGCCAGCCTGACGCCGAAGGTTTCCTTTTCGGAAAAGGAGAGCGCCCGGACAACATGGCTGGCACATTCGATGGCCGTATGGACCATGCAGGCACGCACAGGGAGGGAGAGCCGGGCCAGCAGAAGCCGAAAAGGAGAGTCAGTGGGTGTATTCATGGGTGTCCCGGTGAGTTTCGTTTTGAACCAGATAGTCCCCTTGTAACGCAAACACAATAAATTAAACACTTATTTATTCAACTTCATTCGTTCGGCTCCGAAAACAAAGGGCCGTTCCGGATGGTGACGAAACAGGTACGTATTCCGTCACCGTCCCGCACGAGAAATTGCACCGGGAAGTCCACGCCATGAAACTTTCGTCGGACGGGAAGGCGGACGGCCCCCCGGCTTTTCACATCCAGTACGGCGGGCTCAAGAACCGCAAAAAATTGAATAAACAGCGACCGGGTGTTTACAGGGTTCCGAATATCTGAGACTTTTGTCGATATTCGAAACCCAAAACCAAAGCACCTTGCTGGAACTCCTTCATGATCGCCAAAGTCTCCTGCGCCGCCTTGATGGGCATCGACGCCTTCAAGGTCGAACTCGAAGTCGATTTCTCCCGCTCCGGCATGCCCGCCTTCACCATGGTGGGCCTGGCCGAAGGCGCTGTCCGCGAATCCAAGGAACGGGTCTTCTCCGCCCTCAGGAACTGCGGCTACACCGTGCCGCCCGCGCGCATCACCGTGAACCTGGCTCCGGCGGACGTGCGCAAGGAAGGCAGCGCCTACGACCTGCCCCTGGCCATCGGCATCCTGTGCGCCATGGAGATTATTTCCCCGGAACAGGCCGAGGGATGGTTCATGGCGGGCGAGCTGTCCCTCACCGGGGACCTCAAGTCCGTGTCCGGCGTCCTGCCCCTGGCCCTGGCCGCGCGCAAGGAAAACGGCAAGGGCATCATCGTCCCGGCCCCCAACGGACGCGAAGGCGCGGTGGTCAAGGACATCCCGGTCATCGGGGCCACGGACCTCGGCCAGGTGGTGCGCATGCTGCTGGGCGAAGAGGACGTCGAGCCCACGGCCGTGGACATCGACACCCTGTGGAACGAGCGGAGGACCCACCGAAACGACTTCGGCGAGGTCAAGGGCCAGGAGCACGCCAAGCGGGCCATCGAGATCGCGGCGGCCGGCGGCCATAATCTTCTGTTCATCGGCCCGCCCGGCTCGGGCAAGACCATGCTGGCCAAACGCATCCCCACGGTGCTGCCTCCCCTGCGCTTCGAGGAAGCCCTGGAGGTGACCAAGATATATTCCGTGGCCGGGCTGCTCCAGGCGGACCGGGCGCTCATGGTCACCCGCCCCTTCCGCACGCCGCACCACACCATCTCCGACGTGGGGCTTGTGGGCGGCGGACGCTATCCCCAGCCGGGCGAGACGTCCCTGGCCCACCGGGGCGTCCTGTTCCTGGACGAGATGCCCGAGTTCAAGAAGAACGTGCTTGAGGTCCTGCGCCAGCCCCTGGAAGACGGCGAGGTGTCCATCTCCCGTTCGCTGATGACCCTCAAGTACCCGGCGGACGTCATGCTGGTGGCGGCCATGAACCCCTGCCCGTGCGGGTACATGTCCGACGACACCCACACCTGCACCTGCACCCCCCTGGCCGTGCAGCGCTACCGGGGCAAAATTTCCGGCCCCCTGCTGGACCGCATCGACCTGCACGTGGACGTGCCCGCCGTGCCCTACGACGACCTCAAGCAGTCCCGCTCCGAGGTGGATTCCGCCACCATGCGCAGCCGCATCATAGCCGCCCGCGACATCCAGGCCGCCCGCTACGCGGACCGCCACTTCTCCCTGAACGCCGAACTGGACGGCTCGGCCCTGGAAGAATTCTGCGCCCTGACCGAAACCGAACACGGTTTCCTCAAGCAGGCCGTGGACTCCCTGGGCCTGTCCGCCCGCGCATACACCCGCGTCCTGCGCATCAGCCGCACCATAGCCGACCTGGCCGGGGCGGACACCATCACCGCAGACCATCTGGCCGAGGCCATCAACTATAGAAGTATGGACCGGGAAAGATAATTCATAGGAGGCTAGAACATGGCGAGATCAAAACGTAAGGTGGCAAAAGCACTCACAGTAAAGACCGAAAACAAATTATCCTCACCAAGCGATCACATCGACAAAAGAAAGACTCCTGAATTAATATTGGCCTTTTGTGGCCCTGTCGGGAGCGGCGTATCTCATGTGGCAGACATTACGGCCAAAATTTTTGAAGAGTTCAAATATGATGTTGAGTCTATTAAAATCAGCAATTTCATAAAAAAATACTACCCTGAATACAATAATAAAAAAATCGGTGAAAAAAACTACTCTAAACGAATCCAAATTCTACAAGAGGGTGGAAATTGCTTAAGAGATAAATATGACAACGATATTCTGGCTCAACTTTCAATTCAAGATATTGCAGAAAAAAGACACGATGTTAACATAATTGAAGAAAAACAGGTTGTGCCTAAAGAAAGAAGACATATAACAATCATTGATAGCTTAAAACACCCTGATGAAGTCAGACTTCTTAAAAAGGTTTATGGAGAGATGTTTCATCTTTTTGGTGTACTATGTCCAGAAAATACTAGAGCAAACAGACTACACATACATAAAGATATTTCGATGGAAGATGCTTCGAAAATCATTGAAAAAGATAAATCTGAAAAGGACGGACATGGTCAACAACTTCTAGATACCATCCTTTATGCAGATTTTTTTATTCGAAATACTGAAAGAAATAATAAAGAATTAGATTCTGCCATTCGAAGGTACTGTCTACAAATTATGGAAGACTACACAATAACACCGACCCATAATGAATACGCCATGTTTATCGCCTACGCATCCTCATTGCTATCAGGTTGCCTTTCTAGGCAAGTAGGAGCAGCCATTGTTAAAGATGGTGACATTATCGCCACAGGACGGAACGACGTCCCAAAATTTGGTGGAGGCTTATATGTTTGTAACGATAAAAATGATCAAAGATGCTTCCAAAGGAGAGGCGAAGAGTGTTCCAGCGACTTATATAAAAACAAAATACTTGAAACAATTAGACATGAACTAGGTGGACTCCCCTCAGACTTGCTTGAGAATGTATATGAAAAAATTACCGACAAAACAGGCATTAAAAGTTTGATTGAATTCTCACGGGCTATCCACGCTGAAATGGATGCCATAACAACTGCTGCTCGACTGGGGAAAAATGCAACCCAAGACGCTGAGTTGTTTTGTACCACATATCCGTGCCACCACTGTGCACGTCATATTGTGGCCGCAGGAATAAAAACTGTATACTACATAGAACCTTATGAAAAAAGTTTGGCTTTCAAACTCCACGATGATTCCATCGATTCCGGATTAGACGATGGTGCAAATAAAAATGATAAACTTAAAATATTACCTTTTGAGGGAGTAGCCCCAAGAAGGTTTGTCCAGCTATTTCGCTTCAAAAACAGAAAAGCAATTAAGAAAAACCAAAAACCATTGACACAACGGACGCCTTTGGCAGACAAAATAATGGATCGATATACTGACTTTGAAATTTATGTTTTGAAATATTTGGAGCAGACGGTGAAACAGAGGCCTGAGAGCAAGCAGTTAAACTTGCCCTCTTAGCGATGCTAGCTTATACGTTTTTAACGGGAGGACGGCATGGCAAATGGGAAAAAGTCTCGTTTTTCTTATGTACAAATGGGGTTACCTTTGGATGAACCTGATACCCCAAAAAACAACTTGGTAAATTTGAAATCTTTTTGCGAGAAAAAAGAAGAGCAAGAGGAGCTTGAAAAAAAACAAGCGATCAAAGAGCGCTTATTCCGCCACGTTGATGAATTAGGCTGGCAGACTTAAGAAAAGAGCACCTGAATAGGTGCTCTTTTCTTTTCCCTTATACCTTTAGTAAAACTTCAACCAGAACCTTGGCGTCCTCAGCCTTCAGGTCAACGGGCAGGGCCTTGAGCACCCCGTAGCCTTCACTGGCCTCATGGAAATCGTCCTCTTCCATGTCCGTGACCACGGCGGTCAGGGTCATGGCCGACAGCTTCATGATCTCCACCACCAGCTTGAGCGCTTCGAAGTCCGGCAGGTCCCTGTCGATGACCGCAAGGCGCGGCGGATACGCCCTGATGCGCTCCAGGGCTCCGGCCCCGGAGGTTTCGACCTCGACCTCGTCCCTGCTCGCGCCAGCCAGTTCCACCAGGAACTCCTGGATTTCCCTGGGGCGCGTGGTGACGGCGACGATGGTCATGCTAGTGACCGCCGCCGCAGGTTTGCTCGACGGTGAAAACCGGCAGGGAGTCGTGCATGAACGCCTCGACCGCTGCCTTGACCGTGGGCGCGCCGGAACCGTGGTAGACCTGGATGCCCACCTGATTGAAACCCATGAGCGGGCGCATGCCCATGCCGCCGGAAATGAGCGCCTTGACCTTGAGGTCGGCCAGGTAGTTGACCGGGGCCATGCAGCCGCCCTGCACATGCGGGCAGCTCGGCACGCTGGACACGTCCTTGACCTCGCCGTCGTCGATTTTCACCAGGGTGTACATGGCGCAATGCCCGAAGTGGGCATCCACAGGGGCGTCCATGCCACCGGGTTCAGCCGTGGGAACAGCAACAAGAGTCTCCATACCTATCTCCTTTAATTGTTTATTTCTGTATTGTTTTCAGCAAGTTCAATATATCAGACCAGGCCTCTTCGAGGGTCTCGGCGAGGGGACCGGAATCGTATTCCGTGATCACCTTGCGCTCGAGCATGGCGTCCACCACGGCCCGGTCGTGCGGGAACCGGCCCACCAGGACGTATCCCCTGGACCGGCAGTATTCCTCGATCTCCTCGGTCATGGCCGGGTTGATGTCCCATTTGTTGACCAGCACCGCGACCTTGGTGCGGAAGTTTTCGCACAGCTCGGCCACGCGCTTGAGGTCGTGCAGGCCGGACGGGGTGGGCTCGGTGACCACCACGGCCAGGTCGGTCCCGGCCATGGAGCTGATCACCGGGCAGCCGATGCCCGGCGCGCCGTCGCACAGGACAAGGTCCAGCCCCTGCTCCTCGGCCATCTGCCGGGCCTTCTGCTTGAGCAGCGTGACCAGCCGACCGGAGTTTTCCTCGCCCGGATAGAGCTGGGCGTGGACCATGACCCCGAACCGGGTGGAGGACACATACCAGTCGCCGCAATGCTTTTGCGGGAACTCGATGGCCTCGGCCGGACAGAGGGTCACGCAGACCTTGCACCCTTCGCACTGCAGGGGATTGATGGTGAAACGACCGTCGGTTTCGCTGATGGCGTCGAACCGGCACAGTTCCACACATTGACCGCAACCGGTACACACATCCTGATCGATGACCGCCTCGTTGCCGGACCAGAACTCCTCCTCGGTCCGGTGCTCGGGGTCGAGCAGCAGGTGCAGGTCCGGAGCGTCCACGTCCAGGTCGCAGAGGATGCCGTTCTCCGCCAGTTGGGCGAACGCCCCGGTAATGGAGGTCTTGCCCGCACCGCCCTTTCCGCTGATGATGACTATCTCATGCATTGGCCACCTCCTTCTCGGCGGCGGCCCGCATGTTCCCGCGCAAGTCGGCAAAGGTCTCCTTGAGCGGGGCAATGGCCTTGGAGACCACTTCACCCCTGGAATACGCTTCGGCAATCTCCCGGGAATAGGGAATCTCCGCCCAGACCGGGATGCGGTTGGCCTTGCAGAATTCAAGGACCGCCGTGTCGCCCAGGTCGGCCCGGTTGATGACCGCGCCCATGGGTTTGTTCAGGGGCTTGAACGCCTCCCAGGCGAGCTTGAAATCATGGAACCCGAACGGCGTGGGCTCGGTGACGAGCACGATGCAGTCCGCGTCCGTGACTGCGGCAATGGCCGGGCAGCTGACGCCGGGGGGAGCGTCGATGAGAATGTCGCCCCCCTTGCCCAGCTCCGGGAACTCCTTCCTGATGCGGCGCATGAGCGGCGGGCTCATGGCCTCGCCCACGCGCAACCGCCCCATGACAAAGGCGTGCCCGTCCGCCGTTCCCCGGCATATCTCGCCCAGCTCGCGTTTGCCCGGAGACAGCGCGCCCTCGGGGCAGACCGCCAGGCAGCCGCCGCAGCCGTGGCACATCTCCGGAAACACCAGCAGGGTCCCGGCCATGACCGTGATGGCCTTGAACTGGCATATGTCCCGGCACAGCCCGCAAGACGTGCACTTGTCCTCGTCCGCCTCGGGCACCTCTATGTACGCCTTCTCGATGTCGCTCAGATCGGGCTTGAGAAAAAGGTGCAGGTTGGGCTCCTCCACATCCAGGTCGACCAGGGTGACCGGCCTGTCCCAAACGGCGGCAAGCGACGAACACGTGGTTGTCTTGCCCGTGCCCCCCTTGCCGCTGGCAACGGCGTAGATCACTTGTTGCCCCCGGCTGCGGCATTGGCGGCGTCGGCCATGGTCACGCCGCCCGCCTTGAACTTGTTCACGGCCTCGCGCACGGTCAGCCCGTCAACGTCCTGGCCGATGCGGATGCCCGCCGCCTGCAGGGCGTCGAAGGCCTTGGGGCCGACGTATCCGGTCAGGAGCACCCCGGCGCCCGCGTTGGCCACGTTTTCCGCAGCCTGGATTCCCGCGCCCTGGGCCATTGCCTGGGAGGAACCGTTGTCCACGTACTGCACCACTTCCATGGTTTCGGGGTTGACGATGACGAAGCCGCCGGCCCGACCGAAGCGGGGATCGACCCTGTCGTCCAGGGTGGGGCCTTCACTGGTAATCGCGATATTGTTCATAATACTATCCTTTGAGGTTTGTTGGGGATTCCGGTTGTCCATGGCGCGGCCCATACCCATGTTGCCGCCGCTCATGCCCTTGCCGCCCATGCCGCGACCGCCGCCGCCCATGCCACGGCCACCGCCGCAACGACCGCCCTGGCCCATGCCACGTCCCTGGCCGCCCTGGCATCGACCGCCGCCTCCGGCGCCCGATCCGTTTCCTTTCATACCCGGCATAATTTCATCTCCATCGGTTTTGGACGCATGGTCCGTTTCCATGGACGGGCATGCCCACACTCCGTCATCGGCCAGGGTGTAATGTCCCCCCTGAATACGGATGGCCAACCCTTCGGTCAGCGCCCGGGCGACAACTGTCCTGGCCGCCGAGAGCACCCTGCCGAACGTAGCCCTGGACACGCCCATGACTTCGGCCCCCTCGGCCTGAGAGAACCCCTGAGCATCCGCCAGGCGGAGCGCCTCAAGTTCCTCGAAGGTCAGGGTGGCGTTCTTCAATTTGGTCATGGGAACTCCCTGCGGCTTGTAATAGGTCGCGTCGGGTTCCCGTTGCACCATCCGTCTTATCTTCCTTCGTCCCATACATCCCTCTTGTGTGAACAGGTTTCGAAATGAGCATATGCTCAAAAAACCCAATGTCAAGAAAAATAGCGAGCCGCCTATCAGGGCACGGTTTCACGACCTGTTTTGCCCGGCGGACATTCCACATTATGAAAGATTCGTAATTCAGATTGATAATCAGCAAACAATTGGGCAGTATCGGTTGACATGACAAAGACGCTTTTATGCATATTCCTCATATTCGCGCTCCAGCCGATTCCAGGTAATGCCTCTGAGTTGCGTGAAGTCGTAAGCACAGGCCCCTCTTGGGATTCCTTCACCAACCGGGATGGAACCGGCCTGTACCATGAGGTTCTGCGCGAGGTCTTTTCCCTGTACGGCATATCCGTGCGCCATGAATACATGCCCACGGATCGCGGGGACGAGATGGTCAGGACCGGCCAAGGGGACATGATGACCTGTGACGACCGCGCCCAGCCCCCCCTGGTCACCGGACGCTACCCCATGTTCACCAACGATTTTCACGTGTTCTTCAAGAAATCCAGAATTCCCGACTGGACCGGACCGGAGAGCCTGCGCGACCGGGAAGTGGCGAGCCAGCTCGGGTATTACCATGATTGGGATTTCCCCGTGCCCGTTCGCATTCGCGAGATGCCTTCCGGGGTCAAGTGCCTGAACATGGTCCTGCTGGGGCGGTCCGATTTCTACGTGGACGACATCTCCTTCATAGAGAACTCCATCAGGCTGACCGACCAGGTTTTCGACCGGGAGGAATACGCCATCCGCCGGGCCGGCTCCCGTTCCTATTTCCCCCTGTTCAACAAGACTCCTCGGGGCAAAAAGGTCAAACAGATGTACGAAGCAGGCATGATGATCCTGCACAAGGCGGGCAAGCTCAAGCCCATCTTTGACAAATGGGGCCACAAGTACCCCGATTTCGACAGTTTCTGATTTCCCGCAACCCGCCTCGGAGCACCCCATGTTCGGCACCCACGACCTTGTCCTGTTCATCCTTTCCGGCCTGCTCTTGAACATCACGCCCGGCCAGGATGTGTTCTACATCGTGTCCAAGGGAGCGTCCCTGGGCTGGCGCAGCGGAGCCCTGGCCGCTCTGGGTGTGGCTGCGGGCTGCTTCGTGCACGTCTTTGCCGCCGCCCTCGGCCTGTCCGCCATCCTGGCCACCTCGGCCACGGCCTTCACGGTGGTCAAATACGCGGGCGCGACCTATCTGGTCTGGGTCGGATTCCAGATGTGGCGGGCCGACAAAAAAGATCACGGCAGCGGCGAATACTGCCTCGTTTCCCGGCGCAAGGTGTTCACGCAGGGGTTCCTGACCAACGCCCTGAATCCCAAGGTGGCCCTGTTCTTTCTCGCCTTCCTGCCCCAGTTCGTGGCTCACGACGCCCCGTCCAAACCCCTGGCCTTCCTGTTCCTGGGCATCGTCTTCACCGTCAACGGAACCTTCGTGAACCTGACCTACGCATGGACCGCCGCCCGCGTCTCCTCCATGATCGGCACCGGGGGCAAATACACCAAATGGATCAAGAGAGCCGCCGGGACCCTGTTCGTCGCCCTCGGCATCCGCCTCGCCCTGGCCGAGCCCGTGAGCTAGACGACGCCCCCAGACCCTTCCTTTTCCAAAGCTTTTTCTGTCGTCTCGCGGCGAGAGCCGTGCGTGCCCCCTTTGTGGTGCACGGCAACAAAAAAGGGAGGACAACTGCCTCCCCCAATAACCCCGTAAGCGATTTGGGTGCCCCAGGCACCCAACACCGGGTCATCCCAAACCGTCCCAAGCAGATCACGACCGCCCTTCCCCCGACACCATGAGGCTTGGAAGAGTGGGTCAGATGTGGATTTTTCGGATGCCGACCGACCGGAGGCGCAGCAACGCTGCGGTGAGGATCGGGCGGTGCCCGAAAAATTCGCAGATGGTCCGCTATGTTAAGCCGACGACGCGGTTGATAAGGCCACGCACGACCCCTTTTGCAATTCGGAGATTGGCCGGGGGCAGGTCCCTGCCGACCCTCTCAAGCCACCTGGCCTGATCGGCCCGCAACTTTTCCACCGCAACCCGCCCCTGCTCGGTGAGATGCGCCAATCGCGCCCGAACATGGTCCGGGTTGTCCCGATACTCGACAAACCCGGACTCGGCCAGGCCGTCCGCAGTGCGCTGCACCGACTGACGCGCAAGCCCCAGGGCGCGGGCGGCAGAGGCCACCGTAACCGGCCCGTCGGCAAGGGCGCACAGCACCTGCCAGCGCGCTCCGGTCAGCCCGGAATCTCGGGCCATTTCCTCCATGGCCGCCACCACCGAAGCCTGAAGCCGAAAGACCTCGGCAAAGAGTTCGGACGCTTCCAAAACCTCGGCGGGCACCCCGGCCCGCGACCCGCCCAGCGGAGATTTCCAAGTATTCATGACAGTATATTGTCATATCGACAGTCAACTGTCAAAAGAGGCCGAAAACACCCGAAAACAACACACCTCAAATCGATAGAAAAAGTCTAGATTTTCTCTATTGACAGGATGCTGTCATAATTGGACGGACAGTACGTGGAGAGCGGAAACCGCAAGCCCCGGTCTCGGGGGCATGAGACCGGGGCTTGGCATTTGGAGGAGGGGTTGGAGGAAGGAGTGACTGCTATATCATGCGGGCTCGTAAAAGCACCGCTTGGGGGACACGACTGCGCCGTCCTGGCGAAGGTCCTTGATGGCCTTGGAAACTTCCTTGCTGTCCGCGCCGAGGATCTTGGCCACATCGCCGGGACGGACAGGCTTGCCGGCATCCTTCATGGCTTTGAGTACTTGGTCTTTCATGGAACGCTCCGTTGTTGTTAATTGATATCAGGAATCATTCCTGAATATACCGCTCATGTCAACCACAAAACACCCTGCCGGGCAGGAAAGTTCTTATCCAGCTGAAGTTGCAGCGAATAACTTCTTTAATGAGAGAGGGAAACAGGCCGCAGTCCACCCGGACGGGGGGCGCAACAAAAGACTCCGCGCACTGCGCGGTTCGGCAAGGGTCAGCGTTGCCGGATGTTAGTACCTGGGGCGGGGAGCGCGCGGCTTGGCTTCGTTGACCTTCAGGTTCCGCCCGCTCATTTCGTTCCCGTCCAGGGCCTCGATGGCGGCCAGGGCGCCCGCGTCTTCCATCTCCACGAAAGCGAAGCCGCGGAACCGACCGGTTTCCCGGTCCATGATGAACTTGACGGAAAGGACTTCGCCGTGAGCGGCGAACAGGTCGCGCAGGTCGTCTTCGGATGCGCTGAAGGGAATGTTACCGACATAAATGCTTTTCATTGTACAAATGCTCCAACAAAATGGTCTGGTAGCGGGGGGAGGATTTGAACCTCCGACCTTCGGGTTATGAGCCCGACGAGCTACCAACTGCTCCACCCCGCGACAAATACAATTACTCAACGCATTACAATACCGAGAGTTTTACGTCAACCGGCTTGGGACAGCGGGTCGTCACGCCGTTGTTTTCCCTGCGGGATGCCCGTCCTGCCGCCAGGGAGGACGATCGAGGGCGACCCGCCGTTGGGTGCTCTGGGCACCCAACGGCGCTCACGGTGTTTTATGGGAAAATGAGATCGAACTGCTGCGAACGGACAGCCCTCGCCGCAGGCGACCCAAGAAGTTTAGGAGGGGGTCCAGGGGGAAGCCCTTTACAAAGGGTTCCCCCTGGCCGCCGGAGGCTACATCTTGATCAGTTCGTATTCGCGGGTGCCGAGGCCGATTTGTTCGGCGTATCCAAGGCCGAAGTCCACGGACACGTGCTGGTGAATGGCCGAGAACTTGTTCTGGCCGGGGGTGATGCCAAATGGCAGCTGGCTCGGGTACAGGGCCGGGGCGTTGCTGACCAGGTCCATGGACGCCTGGTCCACGGCCACGGGGTCGAAGCTGGCGAGCACGCCGATGTCCGGGCAGATGGGCGCGTCGGTGAAGCCCACGCAGTCGCAGTCCGGGACCACGTCCATGACGAAATTGACATGCAGGCCGGGGGTGCGTTTGGTATCGAGCACGCCCTTGGCGTATTCCATCATCCGCTCCAGGAAATCCTGCACGCCCACCTTCCAGTCCACTTCCAGCCCGCCGTGGCGGCAGGCCACGAAACAGCCGCCGCAGCCCACGCACCGTTCCGCATTGAGCGCGATCTTGCCGGTGTCCTCGTTGATGGAGAGCGCGCCGACCTTGCAGGCCCGGACGCACGCCTCGCACCCTTCGCACATATCCTCCCGGATAATGGGACCCGTGGAAAAATGCTGCTGCATCTTGCCTTTCTTGGAGGCCGAGCCCATGCCGATGTTCTTGAGCGCCCCGCCGTATCCGGCCAGCTCGTGGCCCTTGAAATGGTTCAGGGAGACGAAGAAATCCGCCTCGGCGATGGCCCCGGCGATATAGACCTCGTCCAGGTGCTTGCAGCCCACATGCACGGCGGTCTCGAACTCGCCGCGCAACCCGTCGGCGATGACCGTGGGCGCGTTCAGGATGAGCGGGTCCCAGCCGTGGCGGGCGGCGCACAGGGCATGGGAGACCGCTTCGCCGCGCTGGCCCACGTACAGGGTGGAGGCGTCGGTCAGGAACGGCTTGCCCCCGGCCTCCAGGATGAAGTCGATGACCGGCTTGACCCACAGGGGCCGCAGGAACCCGGTGGTGCCCTGCTCGCCGAAGTGGAGCTTCACGGCCGCCAGGTCGCCCTCGGTAATCTGCTGATCCGCCTTGCACGCCTTGAGCAGGCTGCGCATCCTCTTGTCAAACGGGGCCTTGCTCGACGCCCGCAGATTCCAGAAAAATACTCTCGACGCCATGATCCCATCCTTGTTGCGGTTGAACCCGAACACATTACCACACGCCGGGCCGGGTTTGGAAGCGCCTACTTGGGTATGGGAAGAACGGCAGGCGGAGGGAGCGGCTAAAGCAGCCCGGCCTTTTCCAGATCGATCAAGAGCGCCTCCACATCCGGGGCCACGAAGTCGGGCCGGAGATGGGCGAAGTCCTCGGGCCGCATCCGGCCGGAAGTGACGGCGGCAGACAATGCCCCGGCCCGCTTGGCGGTCTCCACGTCCATGGGATGGTCGCCGACCATCAGGGAGCGTCCGGGGTCGGCGCCGACTTTTTCAAGCGCCTGGAACAGGTGCGCCGGGTCCGGCTTGACCAGGGGCGCGTCCTCGCGGGGAATGAACACTCGGGTGCATTCCTCGATATCCGGGAACACCACCTTCACGGCGGCGGTGATGTTGCGGGTGATGACCCCGGCGGCCACGCCCTTTCTGCCGAGGGTGTCCAGGGCCGGGCGGGTGAAAGGGAACAGCGCGCCGTCCCGGGCCGCGTCCAGCTCCATGGCCGTGATCACCAGCTGGCCTCGGGAGCGGAATTCCTTGCCCTCGGCCTCGTCCAGCTTCATGACCCGCTGCACCAGCTCCTCCAGCCACTCCAGGGCCGGCTTGCCGTCGGGAACGGGCCGCTCGCCCAGAAAGACCTCGCCAAGGGCCGCGATCCGGGTCTTCATCAGGTCGAAATCCAACGGGACATCGGCCAACGTCCCGTCAAAATCGAATATCACTGCGTCGAGTTTTGCCAAGGGTGCCTTCCCCTTCCCCCAGACCCCCATCCCCTTCCTTTTCCAAAGCTATTTGTATGCGCATTCGCGCGGGTGCTTGCGGGGTGGGGGTGTTGTCGTTGCTTGTTCAGATACTATTTTGCCAGTTCGCGCAAGATGGAGAGATTGCGGATATCGTCTTCGAGATCCTTGTCCTTGGGGGTTTCCAGGGTCTTGGGAACGTCCTTGAACCGGGGGTCCCGCATGAGGTTGCGGAAGCCGTCCAGGCCGATGGCCCCCTTGCCGATGTGCTCGTGGCGGTCGCGGCGGGAATCGAAATCGGTCTTGGAGTCGTTGAGGTGAAAGAACTTGAGCCGGTCGAGCCCGACGGTGCGGTCAAAGGCGTCGAAGGTGGCGGCGTAGGCCTCGGGCGTGCGGATGTCGTATCCGGCGGCAAAGGTGTGGCAGGTGTCGTAGCACACGCCCAGACGCTCGGGGTGGCGCGACGCCGCGATGATGGCCGCCAACTCCTCGAAGGTGGAGCCGAGGTTGGTGCCCTGACCGGCCGTGGTCTCGAGCAGGACCATGCCCGTTTCCGTACCGGACCGCTCGATGGCCCGGTCCAGGTTGGCGGCATAGCGCGCAACGCCCGCGTCCACGCCCCGGCCCAGATGCGAACCGGGATGGGTGACCAGGTAGGGGATGTTGAGCACCTCGATGCGCTTGAGTTCCTCGGCAAAGGAGAGGAGGGAGCGCTTTTCCTGCTCTTCCTGATCGGAGGCCAGATTGATCAGATAGGAATCGTGGGCGGCAATCGGGTAGTTTCCCCATTGCTCCCGGGCGACGCCGAAGAGTTCCACGTCGTATCCGGTCAGCGCCGGAATCTTCCACTGCCGCTGGTTGCGGGTGAATATCTGCAGGGCCGTGCCGCCCACCTGGCGGATACGGTCGAAGGCCATGTGCAGGCCCCCGGCAATGGACATGTGCGCACCAAGGAACATGCGCGCCCCCGCCTTTCTAGCTGATCCAGCTGCCCAGGGCTTCGACGATCTTCTCGGCCTGCGCCTGGCTGGAGATGTTGAACTTGGATTTGGGGCGGTAGGTGCCGTCCACCTTCTGGTAGCGGCGGATGGTGAACTTTTCCGGACCGTATTCGCCCTTGGCGCGGTTCAGTTCCTGATAGCGGAAAATAATGGTCGTCCATGCGCCCTTGGACAGGATGACCTTGTCCAGCTCCTTGACGATGAGCTGGTTGTCTTCGGAATAATTGATGGTAATTTCGTCTACATTGGATGCCATGATGCACTCCTCAAATATATGATGTCCGTCCCAGGACGGCAGGGCACTACCCATACATATGATGATAGACGATGGCAACCCCCGGATATCAAGGGTTCCCGGACCCCACCCCCGCGAGCGGGGTCGTATCCGGGCCTGTTTACAGGAACAACAGCAGAGATACGGCCATCACCGCCATTCCCGAGATGAGGCCGTATATGGACAGGTGGTGTTCGCCGTATTCCTCGGCCGCCGGGAGCAGTTCGTCAAAGGATATGAAGACCATGATGCCCGCCACGCCGGCAAAGAGGATGCCGAACATGGTCGGGGTGAAGAACGGCATGAAGACCAGGTAGCCGATGAGCGCGCCCACGGGTTCGGACAGGCCGGACAGGAAGGAGTAGAGGAAGGCCTTCCTGCGGTCCCCGGTGGCGTAGAAGAGCGGGATGGAAACCGCAATGCCCTCGGGGATGTTGTGGATGGCGATGGCCACCGCGATGGCCAGGCCCAGGGCGGGGTCGGTCAGGGCGGCGGTGAAGGTGGCCAACCCCTCCGGGAAGTTGTGGATGGCGATGGCGATGGCCGCGAAGATGCCGGTGCGCCTGAGTTTGTCGAAATTGTGGGTCTCGTCCTTGGGCAGCTCGTAACCCTCTTCCATCTCCTCGATGGAGTGCATCTCGTGCGGGTTCTCGTAGCTCGGCACAAAGGTGTCGATGAGCGCGATGAAGGCGATGCCGCCGAAAAAGGAGAGCGCCGTCACCCAGGCACCCATGACGTCGCCGAGTTCCGCAGTCAGTGCGTCGCGGGCCTTGACCATGATCTCGACAAAAGAGACGTAGATCATGACCCCGGCGGAAAAACCGAGGGCCAGTGAGAGGAATTTCGTGTTGGTCTGCCGGGCGAAAAAGGCGATGGCCGACCCGACGCCGGTGGAGAGTCCGGCAAACAGGGTCAACCCGAAGGCGAAAAGCACGGTTTGGGTGTCCATGGGGATTGTTTATACCAGATTCCAAGGGATTGTCATCGGGCATATTGTCATGGGCCCCGATAACCGCTAAACCCGTCTTTAGACCTCATTGACCATTTCAATAAGGCGGCCCGGCCGTTTGGCCGGCGGACCGCCCGGACAGAACCCGCGCAGAGGTATCGTCATGCGAAAACTGATTCTGATTCTCGCTGTCCTGATGTTCGTCTCCCCGGCCCTGGCCGAAGGGCTGAACGTCACCGTGTCCATCGCCCCGCTCAAGTATTTTGTCGAACAGATCGGCGGAGGCAGGGTCCACGCCGAGATCATGGTGCCGCCGGGAGCGAGCCCGGCCACGTACGAGCCCCGCCCGCGCCAGATGGTGCAGCTGGAAAAATCCGCACTCTTCTTTGCCGTCGGCGTCCCGTTCGAGCGCGCCTGGTTGCCGCGCATGCAGAGCGCCAACCCCGACATCACCGTGATCGAGACCCAGGCGGGCATCGAGCTGCGCCCCATGGCCGCCCACCATCACCACGGGGACGAGGAAGAGCATCACGGGGAAACGGAAGAACGACACGACAACGACGGCCCCCTCGACCCGCACATCTGGAACGCCCCGAGCCTGTGCGCCAGGATGGCCGGGACAATCCTGGCGGGCCTGGTCAAGGCCGACTCCGCCGGAGAAGCGGAATACCGGGCCAATTACGACAAGTTGATCACCCGCATACACGAGGTGGACGCCCGCATCCGGACGCTGCTCACGGGCCTTTCCGGGTCCAGCTTCATGGTCTACCACCCGTCCTGGGGCTACTTTGCCCGCGACTACGGGCTGGTCCAGGTGCCCGTTGAGCTGGAAGGCAAGGAGCCCGGCCCCGGAGAGTTGGCCGAGGTCATCGACCTGGCCAAAAAGGAAAACATCCGGGCCATCTTCACCCAGCCGCAGTTCTCGGGAAAATCCGCCGCCACCGTGGCCCGGGCCATAAGCGGCAAGGTCGTGACCGCCGACCCCCTGGCCGAAGACTGGGACGAGAACCTGATCGGCGTCGCCGCCCGGATGGCCGAGGCCATGAGATAACCGGAGTCGCCGAAATCGGCATCGAGGTGGACGCAGGCCCCGCAAGAGCGTATCGGGAAATGATGGCAAAGACCGCATAATTCCTTGTCCCGGGAGCAACCATGATCCACTACCACAACAACGGATACACCCTGGAACCGGTCCGGCTGGAGCCGACCGCCCCGGCCTTCCGCTACGGCGCGGGCTTCTTCGAGACCATCTACTACAACGGCAGCGAGGTCCGCCACCTGGACCGCCACCTGGACCGCATTTTCCATTCGTTGCGGGCCTTTGACGTGGAATACGAGACCGTGGACTTCGAAGAGGTCATCGGCCAGGTGCTCAACCGCAACGGCCTGGTCGGCCAGACCGCGCGGGTCACCGTCTTCTATCCCATGGAGGATGCCGGGGCCTCGCCGGTCATCACCGCCGCTCCCCACGACCCCAAGCCGTACAAGGCCTACCGCCTCTGCGTCTGCGAGGACCGCCACATCTCCACGCTGAGCGCCCACAAGACCACCAACTACATGTTCTTCCACCTGGCCCTGCGCCGCGCCACATCGCGCGGCTTTGACGACGCCGCCCTGTTCGACCTCGACGACAACCTCCTCGAGGCCACCACCGGCGCTCTGGTGCTCAAAAAAGAAGGCACCTTCGTCACCGTGGACTCCCCGCACATACTCCCGTCCACCACCCTGGAACTGGCCAGAAAGGAATTCGACATCCTGCCCGTGCGCCTCCCCCTGGAAGACCTGCCCTCATTTCGCCACGCGTACATACTCAATTCCGTCATCGGCATGCGGCCCATTGTGGCCATAGGCGAGACCGCCTTCATCCCCGACGACGAAACATGCTCGGTGGTGATGGAGAAAGTGCTGGGCTAGGAGCCGGGACCGGCTCCTGCGGAGCCCCTTCCGGCTTGATAATTTCACGCTTTTTCCTTACACCGTGTACATCCCGAAAACAGATGGAGGAAGACTTCATGAAAATATTGGTTGTCGGTTCCGGTGGTCGCGAGCACGCGCTGTGCTGGAAGCTTGCCCAGAATCCCAAGGTCGAGACCATTTTATGCGCGCCGGGCAACGGCGGCACGGCCCAGGTGGGCGAGAACATCGCGGTCAAGGACGACGACATTCCGGCCCTGGTCGCGCTGGCCAAGACCGAGGAAGTCGACCTGGTGGTGGCCGGCCCCGAGCTGCCGCTGGTGCTCGGGCTGGAAAACGCGCTCAGGCAGGAAGGCATCCCGTGCTTCGGGCCCAACGCCTTTGCCGCCAACCTGGAAGGGTCCAAGGCCTTTTCCAAGAACGTGATGGCCGACGCGGGCGTGCCCACCGCTCCGTTCCGGGTCTGCGACGACTATGACGAGGCCGTGGCCTTTATCAGGGAAAAGGGCGCGCCCATCGTGGTCAAGGCCGACGGCCTGGCCGCAGGCAAGGGCGTGATCGTGGCCTCCTCCGAGGAAGAGGCCATCGAGGCCGTGCACGAGATGATGATCAAGAAAGCCTTCGGCTCCGCCGGGGACCGCGTGGTCATCGAAGAAGCCCTCGCGGGCGAAGAGGCATCCTTCCTGTGCTTCTGCGACGGCACTCACTACGCCATGCTGCCTTCCAGCCAGGACCACAAGGCCGTTTACGAAGGCGACACCGGCCCCAACACGGGGGGCATGGGCGCATACTCCCCGGCCCCGATCCTGCCCAAGGAAAAATACGAGGAGACCGCCGAGCTGTGCATCAAGCCCATCCTGCGCCACCTGGCCGCCAAGGGCGAGCCGTTCAAGGGCGTGCTCTATGCCGGGCTGATGTACACCGAGAACGGCCCGAGCGTGCTCGAATACAACGTCCGCTTCGGCGACCCGGAATGCCAGCCCCTGCTCATGCGGCTTGAGACGGACCTCCTGGAGATCATGTTCGCCTGCATCGACGGCAAGCTCGATCAGATCGAGGTCAAGTCCTCCCCGCAGACCGCGTGCGGCGTGGTCATGGCCGCCGCAGGCTATCCCGGCTCCTACCCCAAGGGCATGGAGATCACCGGCCTGGACGAGGCCGACGCCCTGGACGGGGTCAAGGTCTTCCAGGCGGGAACCAAGGTGGACGGCGACAGGATCGTCACCTCCGGCGGCCGCGTGCTCTGCGTCACCGCGCTGGGCGACGACCTGGCGGCCGCCCAGAAAAAGGCCTACGAGGCCGTGGCCAAGGTCCACTTCGACAACAGCTACTACCGCCGCGACATCGCCGACAAGGGCTTGAAGCGGCTCAAATAGTTTGCCTTCGGCGACCAGGGGGGAACCCTTTGAGAAGGGTTCCCCCCTGGACCCCCCTCCCAGACTTTTTATCGCTACGCCGCCTGGGGAGGGGGAAGGATGCCGAAAGAATACAGGGCGGCGTAGAGGGTGTCTGCAAACAGTACTTTTGAATACACTTTTTTCCGGTCGGCCCGTCCCACCCTCTTCCCTTAGCTACCAAACTCCGCGAAGCGGCATAAAAAGCTTTGGAAAAGGATGGGGGTCCGGGGGAAGGGGAAGGAAAGAACCTTTCTCGAAAGGTTTTTCCTTCCCCTTCCCCCGGTCGCCGGAGGCATCAAGGAGGGAACAATGCCGAAAGTTGTTATTTTCATGGGGTCCATTTCGGATGAGGACAAGATGCGCCCGTGCGCCGACCTGCTGACCGAGCTGGGCGTGGACCATGTGTTCACCGTGTCCTCGGCGCATCGCACCCCGGAGCGCACCGCCCGGCTCGTCGAGGAGTACGAGGCCGACGGCTGCCAGGTCTTCATCTGCGCCGCCGGACTGGCCGCGCACCTGGCCGGGGCCGTGGCCGCCAAGACCACCAGGCCCGTGCTGGGCGTGCCGTTGTCCGCGTCCGCCCTGGGCGGCATGGACGCCCTGCTGGCCACCGTGCAGATGCCCCCGGGCTTCCCGGTGGGAACCCTTGCCCTGGACAAGGTCGGGGCCAAGAACGCCGCCTGGCTGGCAGCCCAGATCATCGCCCTGCATGACCCGGAGCTGACCAAAAAAATTCAGGCTGCCCGCGACGGTTTCAAGGAATCCGTGGAAAAGGCTGCGGCCAGCTTGTAATCCGTCCCCCGACGCGATCCTTTTGAACGGCGGGCCGTTGAACGGTCCGCCGTTTCCTTGGTTCTCACCGCTGCGACCGGGATGTGCAACGCCCGTCTCCCGCTTGCCCGGTTCCCGGGTTTCGCGTATCTACCGGAACAAACGCCATGACTCGATCAGCCGACAAGAGCAGAGTGCCGAAGTATGATTCGGCCAAGGAATCCAGACGGTTCACCCGCAGCCTGATCTGGGTGCTCGTGGTGGGCGGTCTTTTCCTGGCCGGCCAGGGGGTGCGCTACGGGCTCAACCGCTCCCAGCTGTCGGAAATCCGGGAAGAGACGAACAAGCTCTATTCCTCCGTGCTCGGGCCGGACATCGGCGGCTCGCCGTTCGGCCGGTTGCAGTTCGAGCACGGCAAGCTCATGGCCTCCAAGCGCATCGGGCTCGACCCGCTGGGGGTGCTGGCAGCCCTAAGCCGCCCGGCCGTGGAGAGTCTGCGCCTGGAAGGGCTGACCCTGGCCGGGACAACCGGAAGGGTTCGCGGGACCATCGGCGGCGGCCCTGAGGGTTTCAGGGCCTACATGGACACGCTCACGGACGACGAATACTATCTGTTTTCCCTGTACAAGAGCGACGAGCTGGGTGACGAGACCCTGTTCATCCTGACCGTGGAGCCGCAATGATGGCCGGAAAGCGGAAAGCATATCCCTGGTCCGGGTGGCCGCCCGCATCGCAGCAGCGCTTTTTCAAGCTGATGCTCGGCGGATTGTCGGCACTGTTCTTCTCCGTGCTGGTGGGCGGCGTACTCTTCACCGGCAAGCTGGTCCAGCAGATCGAGGTCGAGAAGGAACAATACGGCCGCGTGGCCCCCCTGGTGGACGACATCCTGACCCTGCGCGCCAGGCAGGGCGACCTGGCCCACCTGTCGCCCGTGGAGGCGGTCCAGCGCATCGCCGAGGACCGGCGCATGGGCGACTACGTGACCTCCCTGCGCACCACCCGGCTCAAGGAGAACACCGAGGGCGCGC
Organism: Pseudodesulfovibrio portus; assembly: GCF_026000375.1. Classification (NCBI taxonomy): domain Bacteria; kingdom Pseudomonadati; phylum Thermodesulfobacteriota; class Desulfovibrionia; order Desulfovibrionales; family Desulfovibrionaceae; genus Pseudodesulfovibrio; species Pseudodesulfovibrio portus. The sequence continues at coordinate 1,946,852 of NZ_AP026708.1, read as the reverse complement.
AGGTGACCTGCTCCGGCCTGACCCTGATCATGCTCACGGACTTCCTGGAGGACCTGCGCGACCGCGCCAACCTGCAGGCCCCGGACTTCACCCTGAGCCGCAACCCCGAGGACCCGCGCCTGGCCGACGTGCACCTCGTGCTGGCAAGGTAGGTGAACGTTATGGCAGCCAAGCGCCTCAAGTCCTCCTCCCTGCCGGGCCGCATGCTGGCCCGCATGCTCCTCATCCTGCTCGGATTCCTCATGGGCGTGGCCCTGTTCACCCCCTGGGACAAGATCTGGGCGTCCGCCCTGACCCGGCTGGACGAGAACCTGCCAATGGTCGGCCTGACCTGGGAGGGCATAGACCGCGACGGCCCATTCGGCTTCCGGGTGCGCGACTTCAAGATCACCGTGGCCAAGACGCCCGGTTTCCTGCGCTTCGAGCACGCCTACGTGACCATGGGCTTTTCCCCGCTGGCCACGGTGCGCCTCGACACGGGCGGCACCCAATGCCTCCTGGAGCTGTATTCCAACGGCATCTTCGAGTTCAAGGGCGACCTGAACCTGACCTACCTGCTCGGCTACAGCGACTTCAAGGGCACGCTGAACACCTCGGGCAGCCTGTTCATGCCCGACGGCGCACGGCTGCCCCAAAACGGCTGGCTGGACATCCGCTCCCAGCAGCTCATCCTGCCCGGCGAGCGATCCGTGGAGGACCTCTCCTTTACCGCCGCCATCGAGAACAACCACCTCGACATCCGCGACTTCTCCATGCGTCGGCCCATGATCTACAAATCCACCGGCAGCGCCGTCCTCGACCCCGACGACCTCTTCCAGACCCTGTTCGACCTCTCGGGCGACATGACGGTGGGGGATGACACCTTTTCATATGAAATGAAGGGCACCCTGGCCGAAGCCCTGTGGTAGGCTTCCGCACTCGGCAGCCCGGATGCCCTTTCCCCTTTTTCGGAAAACGACAGCCCCCCATTCAAGGGGTGTCTTGCCATATTCACTCCTCACAGGTACATTGCCGGGCATGATGGTCAATGTTGAGCGACTCTCCTATAATTTCGGGGCGTATTGGGCCCTGAAAGACGTTTCCTTTTCGCTGGGGAGGGGAGAGTTCTTGTTCCTGACCGGCCACTCGGGGGCGGGGAAAACCACGCTCCTCAGGCTGCTGTACGGCGCGCTGCCGGTCAACCGGGGGCGGGCCACGGTGGCCGGGTTCGAGCTGAACCGTCTCCGGCGGCGGGAAATACCGCAGCTCCGGCGCAAGGTCGGGGTGGTCTTCCAGGACTTCAAGATCCTGCCGGACCGCACGGTGTTCGACAACGTGGCCATGGCCCTCGAGGTGCGGGGCATGCCCCGGCAACACCTGGAGCGGCGCGTGCGGGCCATCGTCCGGGCCATGGGGTTGGAGACCAAGTCCTATTCCACCTGCGAGCGGCTGTCCGGCGGCGAGCAGCAGCGGGTGGCCATCGCCCGGTCCATGGTCGCCAACCCGGAATTGATCCTGGCCGACGAGCCCACCGGCAACCTGGACGTGGACCTGACCATGCACCTGATGGAAATATTCAAGCAGTTCCACACCTACGGCACGTCGGTCATCATGGCCACCCATTCGCGCGAAGTGCTCGAATGCGTGCCGGGCGCGCGCATCCTGCACCTGCAGGACGGACGCATCGTGGACGAGGCCGGGGGCGTCGAGCCCGAGCCCGAGGAAGAGGAACCCGCCAGCCTGGGCGAGGTGGGACTGTGATCGGCCAGTTCCTGCGGCTCTCCATGCGCGGCGTAGCCGACCTCCGGCTGCACCCGTTCGCCCAGCTCCTCACCCTGGTGGCCGTGGCCATGGTCACCCTGCTCACCGGCCTGATCCTGCTCGGCCTGAACACGGTCAATTTCGAGCTGCTCAAATCGCGCGGCCAGGTGGAGTTCCAGGTCTACTGGAAGACCGACGTGGGCGCGGAGGTCGTGGTCAAGGACTGGGACGTGATCCGGGCCATGGATCACTTGCGGGACTTCAAGACGTTCACGCCGGAAAACGCCCTCACCGAGCTGGCCTCGGCCCTGGGCGAGACCGGCGACTTCTCCTGGTTGGCGGACAACAACCCGCTGCCCTATTCCGGGCTGGCCTCCTTCCGCGTGCCGCCCGAGGCGCAGGACGAAGGCTGGGCCGCGCAGCTGCTCACGAACCTCAAGTCCCTGCCCGGCGTGGACAAGGTCAACTACACCCCGTTCCAGGCGGACCTGGCCCAGAGCTGGACCACCATCTCGCGCATGGTCATCTGGCCCGTACTCGGCTTCCTGGCGCTCATCGTATCCCTGGTGGTGCACAACACGATCAAACTGTCCCTGCTGACCCGCGTGGACGAAGTGGAAATCCTCTCCCTGGTGGGTGCCAGCCCCGCTTATATCCGCTGGCCGCTGCTCACCGGCGGCTTTGTCCAGGGCGTGCTCGGCTCCGGACTGGGCATCGGCCTTCTCGCCCTGGTCCACTCCTTCATAGCCGAAGCCCTCAACTTCCCCCCGTTTCTCCTGGAAATCAGATTCCTGCCCATGGATCAACTGGCCATGCTCGGCGGAGCCGTCACCCTGGTCTCGGTCATATCCAGTTGGGTGGCCATAAAATAATCCTTCCTGCCCGAACCCATTCACCCGCTCAATAACATTTGTCGCTTTTGACCAAATGTTTCCTTTCAGAGTATTGGGGGCAGAGCAAAAAACACTTGATTTCTTATTTGAGAATCATTACTACTTTGTTCACATTTGCTGAATATACCGGCCTTTTTGGCCTACAAAACCAATATTGAAGGAGATTTGAAATGAGCAAGACCATGGAGAACCTGAAAGCCGCCTTTGCCGGAGAATCCCAGGCCAACCGCAAATATCTCGCCTTTGCCGAAAAGGCTGAAAAAGACGGCAAACCCGGTGTGGCCAAGCTGTTCCGCGCAGCCGCAGCAGCGGAAACCATCCACGCACACGCCCACCTGCGGCTCATGAAGGGCATCGGCTCCACCGAGGAAAACCTCAAGGCCGCCATCTCCGGCGAGACCTACGAATTCGAGAAGATGTACCCCGAGATGATGGAAGACGCCCAGGCCGAGGGCGAAAACGCCATCCTGCGCTACTTCGGTTTCGCCAACGAGGCCGAGAAGATCCACGCCTCCCTCTACACCGAGGCCCTGGAAGCCGAGGGCGACACCTTTGCCGACGCCGAATTCTACATCTGCTCCGTCTGCGGCCACACCCGGGACGGCGAGCCCACGGACAAGTGCCCCATCTGCGGCGCCACCCCCAAGGCCTACGCCAAGGTCGACTAGCCTCTCCTCCCCGTTGAACATCAAAAGGCCCCGGCAGGACAGCCGGGGCCTTTTCTCATATCTTCGACCTCCAGCGCCTTTGTGCGTATCCTCCCCGAGCTCCCCCGACCTTGGGAGAGTGGGTCGAAAAAAGAACCGCTCTTGTCTGAGGGGAAAGGATGATAATCCTCAGACAAGAGCGGCTCTAACCCGCAATGTAGGGGCCCGCCAGGGGGCCCGGATGGTTACGCGCCCCGGGTAAAGAGGGTCAGGGCAAAGGCGGTCACGGTCGCACCGGCGATGCGGCGGTAGCGACGAAAGTTGCGACGGCGGGCGGGCACGGCCTGGGCCGTCCTTGCGTCGTTGCGCATGTTCATCATGGCCAGACGGGTATCGTTATCCATGCTCATGATCGTTCTCCTTTGTTTGTGTCCCGAAATGGACGCATTTCCATATCTGCACAATTAAGGATGTCCGTGTAATCAATCCAATTGTTTTGTTTGATGCACTTGTTCAGTTTTTCTGATGGCGAAACAATTCTTGATCAGGTAAGATGATTGATCACATCAAGGAGGCTGATTGCCCATGGAACTCTATCAGCTCAAGACGTTCGTAGTGGTGGCCGAGGAAGGGCATCTGACCCGGGCCTCGGTGCGCCTGCACACCAGCCAGCCTTCGGTTTCCGCGCACATCAAGGCCCTGGAGGAGGAACTCGACACGCGGCTGTTCATCCGCACTCCCAAGGGCATGCGGCTGACCGAGGCCGGGCAACGGCTGCGGGCCAAGGCCCTGGACGTGCTTCAGGCGGCCCGGGAGCTGAAGCTTGAGGCACGCAACATGGGCGGCGAACTGGTGGGCGACCTGGCCATGGGGCTCAACACGGACGCTGAATACCTGCGCATCGTGCCCCTGCTCAACTCCCTGGGTGCGGCCCACCCCAAGGTGACGCTCCAGATCCAGCAGCGGGCGTCCACCTCGGTCCAGGGGGCCATCCGTGACGGCGAACTGGATTGCGGCTTCATCTTCGGCGACCCGCGTTCATCGGATATCGACGCCGTCCTGCTGGAAACCACGCAGTTCCTGGTTGCCGTGCCGGACATCTGGCGGGACCGCATCAAGGGCGGGCTCGAAGCCCTGGCCGACCTGCCGTGGATTTTGGACCCGTCGGACAACCCGGTGCAGAAGCTCGTCGAACCGTTTTTCCAGTCCCACGACTTCAAGCCCTCCAACCAGCTTGAAGTGGACGGAGACGAGGTCATCCGGGTGCTGGTGGCCGCAGGCAAGGGCGTCTCGTTCCTGCGCAGGAACGAAGCGGAGGCGGCCAACCGCATCGGCCAGACCGTTCACGTCATGGAATTCGACGAGCTGTCCATCGATCTGAGCTTCGTCTGCCTGAAGCGGCGTGACCAGGACCCGGTCATGCGGGCCGTCATCGATCACGTGAAAAAGGTGTGGGGCGTCGACTAGTCGGAGGTGTTCCAGGCCTGGATGACGGCATCCGCAAGGGCCCGGATGAGCGGATCGTTTTCACGGCACTTCGGGTACACGAAACTGATGGGCAGGGACAGGGGCGGCCCGAAGTCGCAGACAACGGCGGTTCCGGCGGTGACCATGGCGACGGCGTCGTGTTCTTTGAGCAGGGAAAGCCCCTTGCCCGCAGCCACCAGCTGGCGGATGACGTCTTCGGAATCCACCTCTATGTAGTCGCTTAAAAATATTCCCGAATCCTTGAGCACCCCTTCGATGATCGCCATATACGGACATTCCATGTTCGGCTTGACCCATGGCATGGCGGCCAGCTGGTCCATTGACCTGCCCTTGATCCGGGCGGCCCAGCTCGCCGGGGCCACCACGCGGATCGGTATGTCGTCGAGGGGCAACGCCGTGACCTCGGCATAGTGATTCTCCGAAAAGGAAAACCCCCCGTCGACCCGCCTGTCCCGTACGTCCTTGAGAATATTCCAGGAGTCACCCTGCTGGAATTTCAGGCGCAGCTTCGGATGGGTTTGGGCCATGGCGTCGATGAGACCGGTCACCCGCAGGAAATCCGGGTCAGTGTTCAGGACAACGCATAGCGTTCCGGTCAGGTCCTTGCGATAATTCCTGGCCTGGTGGAGCAGGTCGTCGGCCGCCAGCAGGATGGCTTCGGCCTTGAGCTTGAGTTCCTTACCCGCCTCGGTCAGCTGCATGCCGCGCGGGGTGCGCACGAACAGGGGCAGCCCCAGCTCCTCCTCAAGGGCCTTGATGTGGCCGCTCACGGCCGGCTGGCTGGCGAAGATGCGCTCGGCGGCCTTGGTCAGGTTGCCCTCCTCGGCCACGGCCACGAACGTCTTGAGCTGGTACAGTTCCATTATCCCCCCCAGGCGGTGCGAACGATCTCGATGAGTGCGGCGATGGCCGGATCTTCGGCCTCGCCCTTGCGGTAGACGAAGTTCAGCTCCACCGAATGGCGGCCGAGCGGCGTGCACTCCACGCCGAGGCCGGATTTGACCATGTGCGCCACTTCATCCTCCCGGACCAGTCCCAGCGCCTTGCCCTCCAGTATGAGGGGCCGGATGACCTCTTCCGAGTCCGCACCGATGGTCCGGGCGGGCACGATGCCGTGTCGCTTGAACAGATCGAGCTGCAGTTCCCTGAAGGCGCAGTCCGTGGTGGGCATGATCCAGGCGTGTCCGGAAAGTTCGCCGGTCGCGTCGGACTCCAGTTGCTCACGGTACATGGCCGCGCCCATGATGGAATAGGACGGCTCGGCCAGGGTGATGGTTTCCAGGTCGTTGTACGGGTTGCCTGCAAAGACGAAGCCCGCGTCCAGCGTGCGGGCGCGGATTTCCTTGAGGATGACCCTGGAGGGAAACTGGGCCAGGGACAGGTTGAGCTTCGGGAACCGCCGCTCGATATCGGCGAACAGCGCGGTCACCCGGAGATAGTCCGGGTCGGTGCACAGCCCGAGGGAGACCTTTCCGGCCACTTCGGCTCCCAGGGTCACGGCCCGGGCCTTCAGCGCGTTGGCCGCAGCCAGCACCTCGATGGCGTCCTGGACCAGTTCGGCCCCGGCCTGGGTCAACTCCACGCCGCGCGTGATCCGGTCGAAAAGGCGCACGCCAAGTTCCTCTTCCAGGGCCTTGATGTGCGCGGAAACCGCCGGCTGGGTGGCGTGCACCCGCTTGCCCGCCCGCGTGAAGTTCCCTTCTTCGGCCACGGCCACGAACGTTCTGAGCTGATATAGTTCCATGACAGGTACATACCCGTACAACCGACAGTTATCAATCAGGATTGCTTATGACGGACGTCAAGGATTGTAATTGGACCATGAACCGCCTCTCACATATCAGGATAGAGGAGTTCCATTTTCAGGGGGCAAGGAGGAGTGCATGGACAGAGGGGTCGGAAACATGTGTCGGTATCTGCTTCTGCCGGAAGATATCTCCTGCGAAGGCGAGGGTATACACTATCCGGCCTCGGTGCGGGCATGCAAGGCCGTGCTCTGGATCGGGCTGTCCATCCTCGTCGGCCTCGGACTGAACCGGCTCTGCTGAGGGGCGGGCCGCCGCCTCCCAAGATCATCCATAAGAATTCCTTATGGATAATCTCACGCATCCCTATTGGACCTCAGGCGGCTCTTTTCCCTACCAGAAGACAACCCGTTTCGAACCCAATGTGAGGAAATGACAATGTCGTACCTGAGCTACCTGTTCCAGCCCGAAGATTCCACCCTCGGCGTCACCGAAGCCGCCTATCACAAGATTCCCTGGTCCGTTCGCACCTTCAAGACCGCCCTCTGGATCGGCGTGTCCATGATCATGAGCGTGGGCATCAGCCAGCTCAGCTAGCCGCCTTTCTCCACCCTGTCCCGGCCCCCGGCCCAAGGCTTGGGGGAACAGGTCGCCCTAGATTTCGATGTTGAGCTCGCCTATGGCCAGCTCGAGGTCGGAGCACTCGAAGCGGTGCAGCCGATACGGCTCGATGGGATTCGGGTCGCCGGGCAGGTAATCCAGGCCGGACAAGGTGTAGGCCAGGCATTTCAGGATGCCGTTGTGGGTCACCACCAGCACGGATTTGCCGGGATACTTCTCGGTCAGGTCCATGAGCGCGTCACAGGCGCGCATGAGCAGCTCGTTGCGGCTCTCCCCGCCCTTGGCGCGGAATTCGAACCCCTTTCTCTCCTGCTGGCCCACCAGCTTGTACATCTCCCGGATCTGGCCGCGATCCAGGCCGGTCCACTCCCCCCAGTCCATCTCGTTGAGGCGTTCATCCTCCACCACGTCGAGGTTCAGGGTCTCGTTGATGATGGCCGCGGTCTCCCTTGAACGGGCAAGACCGCTGGTCACGATCAGCTCCAGGCCGTTGTCCGCCAGGGACCCGGCCCATTTCCTGGCCTGTTCGCGCCCTTCTTCGTTGAGGGAAGTGTCGGTGCAGCCCTGGATGCGGTGCTCGTTGTTCCAGTCCGTCAGGCCGTGGCGCATGCAGAAAAATGTGGTCATGATGTTCCTTATTCGGACGGCGGCTTGAGCGGAATGGGCTCGGGCTGGACGTCCGGCAGGTTGCCCAGTCGCGACTCCACCACCTTGGGGTTGGGATAGGTCGTCAGGATAGACTCCAGCAATTCCCGTGTCCTGCGGTAATCGCGCTCGTGTTCGTAAATGTCGGCAAGCAGGAACACCGCCAGGGCGTGGGTCTCCTCGGACAACCCTCGCAACTCGAGCAGCTGCTCGAGCGCCTTCCTGGCCTGTCCCCAGCCGGAAATGAAGCTGTAGCTCTGGGCCAGCTCGTACAGGCACCGGGCCTTTGACTCGGACTCGGAAGCCGAGTCGGCGCAGTTTTCCAGGGTGGACGCCACCAGGTCGTAGCTGCCCATGTCGCGGTACAATCTGGCCATGCGCAGTTGCGTCCTGTACATGTGCTCCGGGTTTCCCTCGGCGTGCATCAGGCATTTTTCAAAGGACTCGATGGCCTTGGGCCGGTTGCCCAGTTCCGCGTAGACCTCGCCGAGCTGGAACATGATTTTCCACGCCTCGTTGGCGTTGCCGCCCAGCTCGAGATACATGGCCTCGAGCAGCACCACCGCCCGGTCGTAGTCGCCCTTGATGGTCACCGCGATCTCGCTCAGCCGGTCCCACGCCTCCTTGCGGTCGGCGCCCTGGGGCTCGATCTGCAGGTAGCGCTCATAGTCCTTTTCCGCCTCCAGGTAGAACCCCTTGGAGTATGCGTCCCGGGCCCGCTCAATGTCTTCCATCCCCGGAGATTTGTCCGAGGAGCAGGACGCCAGCAGGCACGAGCAGAAAAGGATAACAAGAAGCAGGATCTGTTTCATAAATGTACTTTTAGGAGTCCCCCGGCTCCCCCGGAACAACAACCGCCTGCGACGTTGGTACGATGCCCTGCCCGCTCGCGCAACGAAAAACGACATGCGCTGCCCAGAGGCTGCCGCCCAGCATCATTCCGGGCGAAAATCTCCGCGCGCGATGTCGTATGCGCTGGAGATTTCCGCCCGGATACCATGCAGATGCACCGTCGGCCCGATAAGGACCTACGGCGTCTTGTCCTTGAGCTCTTCGTCGTCGTCCATCACCAGGTCGAACCCGGCGACCTTGTTGTCGGCGTCCATCTTCACCAGCCGGACACCCTGGGTCGCGCGGCCTCGGGTCTGGCTGACCTCGGACACGGACATGCGGATGACCTTGTTCTGGGTGGTGAGCAGGATGACGTCGTCGTTCTCGTTGACCATGCGCGCACTGATGACCTTGCCGGTCTTGTTGGTCAGGCGCATGTTCAGGATGCCCTTTCCGCCGCGCGTCTGGACACGGTACTGGTCGATGGAGGTGCGCTTGCCGAAGCCGCCCTCGGACACGGTGAGCAGCTGGTCGCGCTCCTCGTCTCCGGTGACAACGCAGGCCACGACCTCGTCGTTGGGCCGCAGGGCCATGCCCTTGACTCCGGCGGTGGCGCGGCCCATGGGACGGGCGTCGTTGATGTTGAAGCGGATGGCCGAGCCCTCGCGGCTGGCCAGGATGCAGTCCACGTCCGGCTCGAGTTCGCGCACGGTCATCAGCTCGTCGCCGTCGCGCAGGTTCACGGCCCGGATGCCCGTGGAGCGGCAATTGCCGTACAGGCCGATGGAGGAGCGCTTGATCATGCCCTTTCGGGTCACGAACAGGAAGAAGCGGTCATCCTGGAACTCGCGCAGGGACAGGGCCGTGGCGATGTTCTCTTCCTTCTCCAGGGGCAGCAGGTTGTTCACGTGGCCGCCCTTGGCGTAGCGGGAGCCCTCCGGAACCTGGTGGACCTTGATCTTGAACATCTTGCCGAAGTTGGTGAACAGCACCAGATGCTGATGATTGGTGGTCAGCATGAAGGTGTGGATGAAGTCGCCGTCACCGGTCTGCACGCCCGCGATGCCCTTTCCGCCCCTCCGCTGGGCCGTGTAGTTGGAGAGCGGGGTGCGCTTGATGTAGCCCCGGCGCGACAGGGTGATGACCGTTTCCTCGTCCGGGATCAGGTCCTCGATGTCGATGGAGTCCAGGTCCGCCTGAAGCAGTTCGGACTTGCGCGGGGTGGCGTAGTTGTCCTTGATTTCGCGGAGTTCGTCGCGGATGACGCCCTTGAGAACCTCCTCGTTTTCAAGGATGGAGGTGAAGTATTCGATCTTCTTCATCAGCTCGGCCAGCTCTTCCAGGAGCTTGTCGTGCTCCAGGCCGGTGAGCTTCTGCAACCGCATGTCGAGGATGGCCTTGGCCTGAATCTCCGACAGGCTGAACCGACTCATCAAGCCTTCGCGGGCCTCGTCCGGCGTCTTAGATGCGCGGATGAGCTTGACCACTTCGTCGATGTTGTCCAGGGCGATGCGCAACCCTTCCAGGATGTGGACGCGCTTCTCGCACTTGTCCAGATCGAACTTGGTGCGACGGATGATGACTTCGCGGCGGTGCTCAAGGAAGTGCTTGAGGACCTCTTTCAGGTTCAGCAGCATGGGCCGCTTGCCGACCACGGCCATCATGTTGATGCCGAAGCTCGTCTCCAGCGGCGTGAACTTGTACAGCGAGTTGATGATGATGTCCGGGATGGCGCCGCGCTTCAGGTCGAGCACGATGCGGATGCCCTTGCGGTCGGACTCGTCGCGCAGGTCGGACACGCCCTCGATCTTCTTCTCATGGATGAGCGCAGCGATCTTCTCCACCAGGGTGGACTTGTTCAGGGCGTAGGGAATCTGCCTGATGATGATCGATTCCTTGCGTCCCTTTTTGGCCTCTTCCACCTCGACCACGCCGCGAATCTTGATGGAGCCGCGACCGGTGGTGTAGGCGTCCACCAGTCCCTGCCCGCCGAAGACCGTGCCGCCGGTGGGGAAATCAGGGCCCTTGACCCGCTGCATGAGCGATTCGATGGTGCACTCGGGGTTGTCCAGCAGGTGGATGGAACCGTCGATGAGCTCGCTCAGGTTGTGGGGCGGGATGTTGGTGGCCATGCCGACCGCGATGCCGGTGGTGCCGTTGAGGAGCAGGTTCGGCACCTTGGTGGGCAGGACCGCCGGCTCCTGCATGGTGTTGTCGTAGTTGGGCCTGAAATCGACGGTGTTCTTGTCGATGTCGCCGAGGAACTCGGAACACAGCTTGGCCATGCGCACTTCGGTGTAACGCATGGCGGCGGCGGAGTCGCCGTCGATGGAGCCGAAGTTGCCCTGGCCGTCCACGAGCATATCGCGCATGGAGAAGTCCTGGGCCATGCGGACCAGGGCGTCGTACACTGCGGAGTCGCCGTGCGGATGGTACTTACCGATGACGTCGCCGACCACGCGAGCGGATTTCTTGTAGGCCCGGTTGTGGTAGTTGCCGAGATCGTGCATGGCAAACAGGATGCGTCGGTGGACGGGCTTCAGCCCGTCGCGCACATCCGGGATGGCACGCCCGATGATGACTGACAGGGAATACTCAAGATAACTTTTCTTGAGTTCGCTTTCGATGGTGATGGTATTACTCATTCAATAGCCCCAAACTTAGATATCCAGTTCCTGCACAGCCAGTGCATTTTTCTCAATGAATTCACGCCTGGGCTCCACATTGTCGCCCATGAGATCCATAAAGATGTCGTTGGCCGCAGCCGCATCCTCGATGGTCACCTGAAGCATGATCCGCTTCTCCGGGTCCATGGTGGTTTCCCAAAGCTGTTCCGGATTCATTTCGCCCAGACCCTTGTAGCGCTGGATGGACCAGCCACGATTCGCCTCTTCGATGACCTCGTCATACAGCTTAAAAAGGCCGGTAACGGGCTTCTCCGCCTCTTTCAGGTCCAGGGTGAACTCGAACCCGCCGCAGATGTCCTTGAGCTCTCCATGGGTCGCATAGGCCGTTTTGTAGAGCTTGGAGTAGAAGAACTCCATGGCCAGCCGGGTGCGGTGGCCGTTCTCGTTTTCGAAGACGAGATAGGTGCGGTCCTTGTCCAGTTCCTGATCGTGTTCCTTCTCGATGTGGACCCGGTACCCGTTGGTCTCGAAATCCTTCTTGAACTGCTCGGGATCGTGCTCTTCGAAGTAGGTGAAGGAGATCCGTTCCGGGTAGTCCAGGAGCTTCTTGTAGAGGGTCGGCTCGATGCCCACGGTCTCGGCTTCGCCGAACTTGGTGCGCAGGAAGCGGATTTTGGCCATGATGTCCAGGAGCTTGTCGCCTTCGAAGACCCGGCCGGATGCGGACTTGATGGACAGGTCGCCGCCGATCCTCTCGAGCAGGAAGTTGTCCAGCTCCACGTCGTCCTTGATGAACTTCTCGAACTTGCCCTTGTGCGCGCGGTAGAGCGGCGGCTGGGCGATATACACGTGGCCCCGGTTGATCAGCTCTTCGTACTGCCTGAAGAAGAAGGTCAGCAGCAGCGTCCGGATGTGCGAGCCGTCAACATCGGCGTCAGTCATGATGACGATCTTGTAATAGCGCAGCTTGTCGTAATCCTTTTCTTCTTCGTCCTGGCCGATGCCGATGCCGAAGGCCGTGATCATGGCCCGGATTTCCTTGTTGCCGAGCATCTTGTCCAGGCGCGTCTTCTCGACGTTGAGGATCTTGCCGCGCAGGGGGAGGATGGCCTGGATCTTGGGGTCGCGGCCCTGCTTGGCCGAACCGCCTGCGGAGTCACCCTCGACGATGAATATTTCGGAATCCTTGGGGTCCTTGGACTGGCAGTCGGCCAGCTTGCCGGGCAGGGCGTTGTCGGACAGGGCGCCCTTGCGGCGGACCAAGTCCCGGGCCTTTCGGGCCGCCTCGCGCGCCCGGGCCGCATCCACCACCTTTTCGATGATGAACCGCGCCTCCTTGGGATTTTCCTCGAAAAAGACGTTCAGCTTTTCATAGATGACCGCCGCCACCAGGCCCGCAGCCTCGGAGTTGCCGAGCTTGGTCTTGGTCTGGCCCTCGAATTGCGGTTCCGGCAGCTTGACCGAGATGACCGAGGTCAACCCTTCGCGCACGTCGTCGCCGGTCAGCTTCTGGATCAGCTTCTTGGGCAGGTCCGCGTTCTGGACGTAGTTGTTGATGGCCCGAGTCAGCGCGGTCTTGTAACCGGCCAGGTGGGTGCCGCCCTCAATGGTCCGGATGTTGTTGGCGAACGTGTAGGTGTTTTCCTTGTAGGACGAGGTGTACTGGAGGGCGAACTCCACGATCATGTTTTCGGACTCGCCCTCGCCGTAGACGATCTCGCCGATGGTCTGCAGGTTCGAGTTCAGGTCCTTGACGTAGCGCTTGATGCCGCCATCAAACTTGAAGGTCTCGGCTTCAGCCTCGGGGTTACGCTCGTCCTTGAACTCGATCTCCAGGCCGGAGTTCAGGTAGGCCAGCTCCTTGAACCGCTTCCTGAGCACGTCGTAGTCGAACTGGTTGACCTCGAAGATTTCCTCGTCCGGGCGGAATCGCTGGCTGGTGCCCGAGTGGTCCGAGGTGCCGGTCTCTTCCAGTTCCTGGACCACATGGCCGCGCTCGAACTTCATGCGATAGGTCTTGCCCTCGCGGCGGACCGTTGTCTCCATGAACTCGGACAAGGCGTTGACGCAGGACACGCCCACGCCGTGCAGGCCGCCGGACACCTTGTAGGTCTCGGAATCGAACTTGCCGCCCGCGTGCAGGGTGGTCATGGCCAGCTGGACCGCCGGGACGCCTTCCTTGGGGTGGATGTCCACGGGGATGCCGCGGCCGTTGTCGGTCACGGTGCAGGAGTTGTCCATGTGCAGGGTGACCTTGATCTTGTCGCAATACCCGGCCATGGCCTCATCGATGGAGTTGTCGATAACTTCGTAAACCAAGTGATGCAGGCCACGGATATCGGTGGAACCGATGTACATGGCGGGCCGTTTTCGAACGGCCTCAAGCCCCTCGAGTACGGTAATTGATTCGGCGTTGTACTGTTCGCTCATTTATGCGTTTTCCTCGGTATAGTAAGTCTCTTCCTGAATCATCATGGGCATGACGATCACATCGTAGTTCTTGTCGTCGGCGCCGGTCAGGCCGCAGGGGGCCTCGGTGCCGGTCAGGGTGAACTTCACGGTGTCGGAATTGAAGTGGTTCAGTATCTCGATGAGATTCCTGGTCGGGAAGGCGATGCGGGCCATGTCGCCGGTGAAGGTTGCGTCGATGGATTCCCGCGCCGTGCCGGTCTCCTGCCCCTGGGCGGAGATGGTCACCTCGCTGCCCGCAAAGGTGAAGTAGGCGCAACGGTTGGAGTCGGTGTTGAACAGGGCCACGCGGGACAGGGCGTCCACCAGGTCGAGGCGGCTCACTTCCAGGGTGGAAACGTCGGGATCGTTCAGCTTGGCCAGGAAGTTCTGATAGTTCGGGTACTGGTAGTAGGACAGGGGCAGCGTGAAGGTCTCCCGCTTGTCGCCGGTGCGGAAAAAGAGCCGCTTGTTGGAGATGGCCAGCTCGATCTCATCGGCGGTAAGCCACTTCTTGAGCTCGGTCAGGTACTTCTTCTGGATGAGCACGCCCTCTTCCGGGAGCATGGCATAGATGTCGTCGTTGACGAAGTTGAGCATGGCGAACTGGTGGCCGTTCAGGCCGCAGACCTCGACGGTCTTCACGCCCATCTTGTCGCGGGGGACGAGGTGGATGCAGGCGATGGCCTCCATGGAGTCCTCGTCCGAAATGCAGAACGAAATCTTGTCGATGATCTCGTGCAGGAAATCACCGGACCAGAACACGGTGCCGTTTTCCGGAAAGGTGGAGAATTTCTGGAACCATTCCGGGTCGTTTACCGGGAACTTGTACTTCCTGGCCTTCTGTTCGACCAGGACGTTCTGGTTCTCTTCATCCGTGCTGATGGTCAGCTCACCCTGGTCGGAACGGAGCTGCTTGACCAGGTCATAAAAAGCGCGGCCCTGGACGCCGGCCAATCCCTCGCCCTCGATACCGGCCGGATAGGAGCCCATGAACTCGAGATTCGAATCGGTGGACATCACGTTCAGGTTTCCGTTCTCGCACTGCAACCAGATGGTGCGGAGAAATGCCGCTCCGGTTTTGGCCGGGATGATGTTCGCCGACTTCTGGAGTCCTTCGATGATTTCATCTCTGTTCACTTTCAGAAACATAAAAAATATCTCCTTGATTGAGATTTATTGCCTCGGTTCCTTTGTTCCAAACTCATTCAAATTACTTTTTTATTTGAATATTTTCAGAACATGCACTGTGTCTGTTTCGGAACCATTTTTTCATAATTTCGTGTTTTCGCATTATGATCACGACATACGACACTTATTCTTCAACGTTTTTAACAGTTGTTTCAGTTCGAAGTCATCTTCCTGTAATTGTTCGATTTTTTTAACCGAATACAGAACCGTTGAGTGGTCTTTTCCGCCAAAGGCCCGACCCAGCGAAGGGTAGGAAGTGTTCAACATCTGGCGACAGAGGAACATGGCCACCTGGCGGGCATGGGCTATGTGCTGGTGCCGTTTGGTGCCGATCAGGTCCTTGACGTGGACGCTGAAATGGTCGCTGACCACGTTGAGGATTTTCTTGGGCGTCAGGTCGTCGGTGGTCTTTTCCTCGGTGTTGGCCAGGATGTGCTCGAAGTCCTTCTGGGAAAGGTCCTGCTTGACCAGTTCCTTGAAGGCGAAAAGTTTGAGCAGGATGCCCTGCAGATAGCGGAAATCCGTGAACCGCTGGGCCAGGGTGAGAATCTGTTCCTTGTTCAGGGAGAGCCGTTTGGCCTTGGCCTGGCGCTGGATGTACCCCACCCGGATTTCCAGGTCCGGTTCCTTGAGGGTGACGATCAGTCCCCAACCCAGGCGGGATTGCAGGGCCTCGTCCAGGAAGTCGTAGCTGGTCACCTTTTCCCGGCAGGCCAGGACCATCTGTTTCTTGTTGTCGTAGAAGTGGTTGAAAATATTGACGAGTTCCTGCTGGAAATGGGGATGTTCCCTGATCTTGTGGAAATCGTCGATGAACAGGAACTGGTATTCGAACAGATAGTTGCGCGCCTTGAACCGGTCGCCCTTGAACCGGATGTTGTACAGGGAGTTGAGCTCGTCCATGGAGCCCATGAACACGGTGGAGTAGTCGTGCTTCTTGGAAATCTCGTTGGCAACGGACCGGAGCAGGTGGGTCTTGCCCGAGCCGCCCGGGCCGCAGATGATGAACGGGTTGAAAAGCGACCCGGACTGCTTGGCCACCTCTTTGGCCGAGGCGATGGGGAAGTAGTTCTTCTTGTTGATCAGAAAGGTCTCGAAGGTGAACTCCTGGCCAAAAGGAAAATCGATGCGCTTGACCACGTTGGCCACCTGCACCCCTGTGGCCCTGTCGGGCTTCTCCACGTCCCTGTAGCTGACCAGGTAGCCGGAACCGAGGAACATGTTCAGCTGCGCTTCGAACTTGTCCTGGATTTCAGCCTCGAACCATTTGGCGAAAAAGGTATGGGGAAAACCAACGGTCAGACGCTTGTTTTCTTCCGAATAATCGAAATACAACGGGTCGAACCACCGCTTGAGTTCGTCATCCGAGCTGGTCTGGAGAAGGTGTTTCCGCAGGGAGTCTTTCACGCTGTGCCGATGTTGTTTATGTGTTGTTTACAATTACTCGAAAATATTAGGGAAAAAACGGACTTTTTAAAGTCTAAAAAATATCCCGAAATTCCTTAGGTTCTATACCTTATAATATACCTCAAGCCAAGCTTTTTAGCCCGGTTTTTACGGAAAAACGCCCGGTTTTGGTTGTTCTTTTCCGCGAAAATCACTCCTTGTTGATAACAGCGGTTTCAGGGTCTTTTTTCCTATGCGGCGGCGGTTTTGATGGGGGGGTCGGGAAGAGGAAAAACAACCTGGTTTTCCTTCGCGGGTTTTTCTATTACAAGGGGTGGACTCGACGCGCGGAAAGCGATTCGGCAGGGCGCCCTGCCGGGCCCGTTGAAGTCCGCACGCGAGAAAGTTCAGCAAGGGACCGGGCGCGCCAGTCCGGACCCGGAGGCACAATGGCAGAATACAAAGTGAACAAGACGGTCAAGGAGATCAACGAGCGCATCCGCAAAGGCAAGGCCGTTGTGGTCAATGCCGAGGAAATGGTCGCCATCGTCAGGAAGGAAGGCAAGGTCAAGGCGGCCCGGGAGATCGACGTGGTCACCACGGGCACGTTCTCGCCCATGTGTTCCTCCGGTCTCCTGTTCAACATCGGGCAGCAGCCTCCGGTGATGAAGGTTTCCAAGCTGTGGCTGAACAACGTCCCGTGCTATTCCGGAATAGCCGCCGTAGACGCCTACCTTGGGGCCACAGAGCCTTCTGAGGACGATCCCCTCAACAAGGTACACCCCGGACGCTTTGCGTACGGCGGAGGGCATGTCATGGAGGATTTGCTCCGCGGCAAGGCGGTGCACCTGCGGGCCGAGGCCTACGGAACGGACTGCTACCCGCGCAAGAACCTGGACAAGGACGTCACCCTGGCGGATTTGCCCAACGCGGTCATGCTCAACCCGCGCAACTGCTACCAGAACTACAACGCGGCCGTGAACCTGACCAGCCGCACCATCTATACGTACATGGGCCCGCTCAAGGCGAATTCCTCCAACGTGAATTTCGCCACGGCAGGCCAGCTGTCCCCGTTGTTCAATGATCCGTTCTACAGGACCATCGGCATGGGCACGCGCATCTTCCTGGGCGGCGGCATCGGCTACGTCATCGGCGAGGGCACCCAGCACGTGCAGAAGCCGAAACGCAACGAGCGCGGCCTGCCCGAGAATCCGTCCGGCACCCTGATGCTCAAGGGCGACTTCAAGAAGATGAACCCCCGCTATGTGCGCGGCCAGTCCCTGGTGGGCTACGGCGCGTCCCTGGCCGTGGGCGTGGGCATCCCCATTCCCATCCTGAACGAGGAGATGGCCTGGTTTACCGGGGTCAGCGACGCGGACATCACCATGCCGGTCAAGGACTACGGCTACGACTACCCCAACGGCATCCCCCGCGAGTTGACCCGCGCCTCCTTCGAGGAGCTGCGCAGCGGCGAGGTCACGGTCAACGGCAAGAAGACCTCCACCGTGCCGGTGACCAGCTACTCCATGTCCCTGGAAGTGGCCGACACCCTCAAGGAGTGGATCGAAAAGGGCGAATTCCTGCTCACCGAAAAAGTGGAGGATATTCCGAGCTTCTAGCCGTCTGATTCAGAAAAATGAAAAGGCCTGCCGAAATACGACGGCAGGCCTTTTTTCGTGATTTGTCCTAATCTGATGAACGAATTGTCCTGTTTTCACCTACTAGGATGAAATCCTGGCCCTCTCTGCGATCTCCTCTCCCGACAACGTGAACAAGGTGTCGATGATCCCGGTCTGCAGGGAGGCGGGTCCGGCAGCAGTCTCGGCGGCGAGTTCACCCGCAATGCCAAGGACGGCCATGCATGCCGTGACGGCCTCGACAGTGTCGTCCATGACTGCGGCAAAAGCCCCTGCCAGGGCCGATGCCGTGCAGCCCAGCCCGGTGATCCTCGGCATCATTTCGTGCCCGTTGACGATGAGTATTTCCCGGTTGCCGTCCGTGACCAGATCGGTCTCGCCGCTGACGCACACGGTGCACCCGTATTTCGTCGCCAGGGCAGTGGCCGCATCCCGCGCCTCCAGTGAGCCGTGGGTGCTGTCCACGCCCCTGGTGGCCCCGCTCTGCCCGGCCAGGGCGATGATCTCCGAGGCGTTGCCCCGGATGATGTCCGGCGATGCGCAGGAGAGCAGTTTTCGGCATACCCTGTTGCGGTATTCCGAGGCCCCGGCTCCCACGGGATCGAAGACGAGAATCTTGCCCAGCCTGTTGGCGCACTCCCCCGCCCTGTACAGGGCCTCGGGCAGCGTGCCCGCCGGGATGCCCATGTTGCAGACCACGGCCCCGGCGATGGACACAAGGTCTTCGATCTCCTCCGCCTGATGGGTCATGATGGGCGACGCGCCCACGGCCAACAGCCCGTTGGCGTTGAGGTTGGCGGCCACGTAATTGGTCACGGAAAGGACCAACGGACTGCCCGATCGCACCTTCTCCAATCCCTGCCGGACATACTCGATATTCTGCATTTATCATCCCTTCATGCTGAGAATCGGTTCCGAAATGAAATATCCCAATCAAATCCATACCCTAACACGCCATCCCCGAACAAGCCTATTCTCACAGAGGCGATAGCACTAATGTCTGGTCTATATGTACCTATTGCAGCACTTCGCGAAGCGACGTAAAAAGTTTCGGAGGAGGGTCCAGGGGGAACCCTTTCCCAAAGGGTTCCCCCTGGTCGCAGAAGGCAACAAAGAAAGGCCCTGCCGGTAACTTACCGGCAGGGCCTTTCGACAATCTGTATAACCGGTTAGGCCACGGCTTCCGCGCCGGCTTTGATGGCTTCCGTGTTGGCGGGGATGAGCTTGTGGTAGCGCGCGGAGATCACGTTTTCCAGGGAGCCGATGACGGCGTCCAGGGGGATGATTCCGGTGGCCTGCACAAAGGCGCCGATGGCGACCATGTTGGCCATGCGCGTGTTGCCCAGCTCGTCCGCGATTTCGTTGCACGGGACCGCGAAGCACTTGAGGCGATCCGTATCCGCCAGCTCCATGTCGATGAGCGACGAGTTGATGATGTGCACGCCGTTGTCCTGGACCCTCGGCTGGAATTTGTCCAGCGACGGCCGGTTCATGGCGATGAGGGACACGGGCCGGTGGATGATCGGGGACCCGATGTCGTCTTCGGACAGGACCACGGTGCAGTTGGCCGTGCCGCCGCGCATCTCGGGTCCGTAGACCGGGATGTAGGTGACGTTGAGGCCGTCCTTCATGCCCGCGTAGGCGAGCAGGTTGCCGATGAGCATGACGCCCTGGCCGCCGAAACCGGCGATGATGGTGTCGATGTAGCGCATTAGCAGATACCTCCTTCCTCGGACACGTCTTTGTACACGCCGAGCGGGAAGTAGGGGATCATCTCATTCTGGATGCGTTCGTTGGCCTTGACCGGCGTCATCTTCCAGTTGGTCGGGCAGGCGGAGAGCAGCTCGACAAAGCCGAAGCCGGTTCCGTTGGCCTGGAACTCGAAGGCCTTCTTGATGTATTTCTTAGCCTTGCGGATGTTCTTCACGCAGTCAAGGGAGCCGCGCGCGGCATAGGCCACGCCGCCCAGGGAGGCGATGATCTCGGTCATGCGGATGGGTGCGCCTTCATGGGTCTGGCAGCGCCCTGCGGGAGTGGTGGTCGTGGCCTGGCCGATGAGCGTGGTCGGGGCCATCTGGCCGCCGGTCATGCCGTAGACCGTGTTGTTGACGAAGATGACGGAGATCTTCTCGCCCCGGTTGGCGGCGTGCATGATCTCGGCCATGCCGATGGAGGCCAGGTCGCCGTCACCCTGGTAGGTGAAGACGAAGTGGTCGGGCCGGGCGCGCTTGACGCCGGTGGCCACTGCCGGAGCGCGGCCGTGCGGCGCTTCCACGGCGTCCACGTTCAGGTAGTTGTACAGGAACACGGAACACCCGATGGAGGTGGTCATGAGCACCTTTTCGGCCAGGCCCATTTCGTCAAGCAGTTCGCCGACGAGCCGGTGGGCCACGCCGTGGTGGCAGCCCGGGCAGTAATGGGTGGGCCGATCTATGACGGACTCGGGCCGATCGAATACGAGCTTTTCATTCATTTCAGACATTTATTTACCCTCCAGGCTGTTGAGGATGGGTTCCTCGAGTTCGTCCGGGGTGGGCAGGTTGCCGGGGTAGATGGCGTAGAAGTCCGAGTCGGCCACCGTGCGGATGGCGAGGCGGACGTCGTCGAGCATCTGGCCCAGGTTGTGTTCGATGGTCAGGAAACGCTTGCCCTGATCGGCCAGCGCCTTGAGTTCCTTGCTGGGGAAGGGATAGAGGGTGATGGGCCGGAACAGGCCTACCTTCTTGCCTTCACTGCGGAACTTGCGCACTGCGGACTTGGCGATGCGGCCGATGGAGCCGTAGGCGCAGATGACGAGATCGGCGTCCTCGGTCTCGAAGGCCTCGAACTCGGTCAAGTCTTCCCAGGCCTGGTACTTGGCCTGGAGGTGCTTGTTCTGTCCGGCCAGTTCGCCTTCCTGGAGGAAGAGGGACTTGATGAGGCGTTTTTCGCGGTCGGCGGTCTTGCCGTTGATGCACCAGTCGCGTCCTGCTTCCTCGTCGATGTTTTCCGGTTCCCAGGGAACGATGGGTTCCTTCATCTGGCCGAGGATGGCGTCGCCGAGGATGAGGACCGGGGTCCGGTGCTCAAAGGCGATGTCGAATGCACGGATGGTCAGGTCGTAGGCTTCCTGAACCGTGCCGGGTCCGAAGGTGAAGTGACGGTAGTCGCCGTGGCCGCCGCCCCGGGTGGACTGGTAATAGTCGCCCTGGGCCGGGCCGATGTCGCCGAGGCCCGGTCCGCCGCGGTTCATGTTGACGATGACCGCCGGGATTTCGGAACCGGCCATGTAGGAGATGGCTTCCTGCTTCAGGGACATGCCCGGGGAGGAGGAGGACGTCATGGCGCGGACACCGGCGGCACCGGCCCCGAGCAGCATGTTGGCCGCAGCCACCTCGGATTCGGCCTGCACGAAGTCGCCGCCCGCCTTGATGATGGCCGAGGACATGAACTCCGGGATGTCGTTCTGGGGGGTGATGGGGTAGCCGAAGAAGCACTTGCACTTTGCGGCCAGGGCGCCGCGGGCGATGGCTTCGTTGCCTTTGACGAAAATTCGTTCAGCTTTCTGGGTCATGCTACTTTCCCCCTTTTTCCTTGGGGGTCCTGTAAACCTTGATCGCCACGTCCGGGCAGATCTGCGCGCAGGATGCGCATCCGGTACATTTGTCCGCGTCCGCCTCAGGCACCTCGACGACCTTGTAGCCGCTTGTGTTGAAGCGGTCCGACTGGACGATGATGTCTACGGGACAGACGGTGGTACAGAGCAGACAGCCCTTGCACCGATCTTCCTGGACCTCGATTCGAGACATATATAACTCCAGTTCTGTTGTGGTTTTAAAAGGTTAACCGTATCTATATGACGAGCATCGCGTCTCCGTACGAGAAAAAGCGAAAGCCGTTTTCCAAGGCGAATTCATACGCGGAAAGCATGGTTTCCCTTCCCGCAAGAGCCGAAAGCATAATGATGAGCGACGATTCTGGCAAATGGAAGTTTGTCAAAATGCCGTCGATGATATTGAACGCATATCCGGGGTAAATGAAAATGTCTGTTTCACCCTTGAATTCCGACACCTCTCCGCATTGGCGGAACATGCCTTCCAGGGTGCGGGCGCTGGTGGTGCCGACGGCGATGACCGGCCTTCCTTCGGCCTTGGCCCGGCGCACGGCCTCGGCCGTGGCGGTCGGGACCTCGATGTATTCGGCGTGCATCCGGTGGTCGCGGATGTCTGGGCAGCGTACCGGGCTGAAGGTGCCGTACCCCACATACAGCGTGACCTCGGCCCATTCGAATCCCCTGTCCGCGATTTCCCTGCGGAGCTCGGGCGTGAAGTGGAGCCCGGCAGTGGGCGCGGCCACGGACCCGGTCTTGGATTGGTCGGCATAGGTCGTCTGGTAGCGGTCCTGGTCGGCCTCCCGGTCCGGGCGCTTGATGTACGGCGGCAGCGGCAGGTGGCCCAACTCGAAGAACAGGGACTGCAGGTCCCCCTTCCATTGCAGCTCGACCTGCCAGCGACCGAATTCACCCTGCTCCAGGGCGACCAGCCTGAAGGTGTCCGTGAAATACACGGCGGTGTCTTTTTTCGGGGTCTTGGAGGCGCGCAACAGCCCTTCCACCGTGGCCGTCTTCCAGCCCCCCTCCTCGCTCACGGTGATGAGCGGCAGCGGCGTGAGGAGCAGGAACTCCACCCGGCCGCCGGTTGGCTTCTCGCCGAAGATGCGGGCCGGGATGACCCGGGAGTTGTTGGCCACGAGCAGGGCTTTGTCCGGAAGATAGTCGATCAGGTCGGTGAAACGGGACGGAGTCAGGGTTTCCTGTTCACGGCCTAGCACCAGCAGCCTGGAGCCGTCCCGCCTATCGGCGGGTTCCTGGGCGATACGGTCTTCGGGAAGGTCGTAGTTGTAGCTCGAAAGCAGATAGTCTTTGGGTATTTCCATATATAGATACTCACTCACGTGGAGCCTGACAGTATACAACACCTCGAAATTCAACGGAATCTTTTTTTGTTTTTCAATGATATCAGTGAAATAGAAGAGCTGTAAGGATCTTTTTCCAAGGGGCTTGCTATTGGCCGTATTCATGGTATTTCATTATGCATGAATTGGCTTTCCGTGGCTGAGATAGCCAAACTCACCCGAATTCCCGCGCCGACAGCCCGTCGGTACGCTTCGCTGTTCAAGGATTTTCTCGGCGGGCGCAAGATGGGCCGCGTCACCAAATACCCCGAAGAGGCCGTGGTCGTTTTCGAGCGCATTTCCGCGCTCTACGGTGAAGGGGCCGTCACCGCCGAGATCGATGAGCGGCTGCGTACGGAGTTCCCGCGCACCATCGACGTCGAGCACCGGCCGGTTTCGCCTGTGGCCAACACTCCCCAGACCGAGGGGTATGCCGACCTCGCCTCCACGTTCAACGGGGTCATTGAGAAGGTTGCCTCCTGCATGTCGGTCATTGCCGACCAGAAGTCGATCATCGACAGCCAGCAGGACGACATCCGCAAGCTCAAGACGGCCTTCGTGCTTTTGGCCCGCAGCCAGAAACGCATCAAGCAGCTGCCCGCCGCCGTCGGAGGCGACGTCGTGCCCGAGGAGATTTTCGCCCAGACCAGGGCCCTCGAGCAGAAGGACGCTGAGATCGAGGAGATGGCGCTCAAACTGTCCTTCGACACCTCGGACATCAAGGCCAAACTCCAGATTCTGGAGTCCGAGCTGGTCCGTTTGCGCAAGGACAGGCGGGAGATGGAAAAATACCTGCAAGATAAAATAGACCGGCTCAAGGAGTCGGCGTCGTGACTTTCCCAACGGAGGGGACCATGCGCACAGTGATTAAATTTTTCGTCGTTTTGATGTTTGCCGGACTGCTCGCCGCCTGCACCACCACCGGTTCGAAATCGACCTCGGCCGACACCGGCCAGTCGGAATCTGCGCAGTACCAGGAGCCGAACTACTATCTTGATTTCGACGACATCATGCTGCCCAAGGAAATCGACTACGTGAACGACGGGTCCTATCGCCTGGACAACGCCAAGTTCAAGGCGTCCATCATGAAGTTCAAGGGCCGCGTGGAGATTCTCGAGTTGGTGCAGTTCTTCATCAACAACATGGCCAAGGACAACTGGACGCTCATTTCCAACAACAAGGCCAGCGACTCGCACATTCTGAACTTCGAGAAGTTCAACAAGAGTTGCGTCATTCAGGTCGACGACAACTTCGCCACCGCGACCACCACGATCTTTGCCGTGGAAGTCAAGGAAACCGAGACCAAGCCGAAGCAGTGATGCAGGCCCATTACGCCTTTGCCGGGTTCATGGGCAAGCGGGTCCACCTCGGTGTGACCGGCTCCATCGCCGCCTACAAGGCGCTCGACCTTCTCCGCTTGTTGCAGGAGGCCGACTGCATCGTTTCGGCGACCCTCACCAGTTCGTGCGCCGAATTCGTCACTCCCCTCTCCTTCGAGGCCCTTGGCGCGTCGCCGGTCTACACGTCCATGTTCGACGGCCCCCCCGGATCGGACACCGCATTCGGGCATCTCGAGCCCGGCCAGACCGCTGACGCCATGGTCATCGTACCGGCCTCGGCCAACACCATCGCCAAGCTCGCTTTCGGACTGGCCGACGACATGCTTTCCTGCCAGGCCCTGGCCTTTCCCGGTCCCAAGCTCGTGGCTCCGGCCATGAATCCGCGCATGTGGGAGGCCCCGGCCACACAGCGCAACTGGGCCATGCTCGAAGACCTCGGTTACATCCGCATCCCTCCCGCCTCCGGGTCGGTCGCCTGCGGCGATATCGGGTCAGGGCGGCTGGCCCCAATGGAAGAGATACTGACCGCCACCCTCAAGGCCCTCAGTCCTCAGGACCTTGCCGGTAAAAAGGTGCTCATCACGCTCGGCCCCACCAGGGAGCCGTGGGACGCGGTCCGGTTCTGGTCCAACCCCTCATCCGGGACCATGGGGGCGTGCATGGCCATGGCCGCCCACCTGCGTGGTGCTGAGGTGACCGTGGTGTCCGGACCGACCAACCTGACCTTCCCCGCCGGTATTTCCCAGGTTTCCGTCCAGACCGCGCGACAGATGTTCGACGCCTGCACCGACCTCTGGCCAACAATGGACATGGGCTGTCTGACCGCTGCCGTGGCCGATTACCGTCCGGTTCCTTTCGGAGACACCAAGTTCAAGAAGCAGACTTCCGCAGGTGCCGGGATCACCGTTGAATTCGAGACCAATCCCGACATTCTCAAGAAGCTGGGTGAGGACAAGAAAGACGGCCAGAAGCTCATCGGCTTCGCCGCCGAGACGGACAACCTCAAGGAAGAGGCGGTCCGCAAGCTCGAAGCCAAGAATCTCGATCTTATCGCGGCCAACGATATCGGCAAGCCGGGTTCGGGTTTCGGGGTCCCCACCAACCAGATGGTGGTGCTCGACAAATCCGGTCGGGTGGAAACCTGGCCGCAGCTGGCCAAGACCGAAGTGGCGTGGAGATTATGGGATCACCTTCTGCTCGGTTGAAAACGCGGGAAAGTCTCCGCTCATGGGTCGAGTCCGGCCTGGAGTTTCTGTACCGCCCCGGCTCTGTTTCGGTGGTTGACGCGCCGAGTGAACAGGTTGCCGCACCGATTGCCGCCACCACGCCTGCCGGAAACGGACAGCCGGTCCGGCCGACTCCCCCGGTCTCCCGCCAGGAGCCTGCCGCCGCTCGTCCCCGACCCACTGTGACGCCCATTGCCCCTCCTCCCGATTTTCACGGACCGTGGGCCGGATTTCTCAAATCTGCCAAAACCAGCCCCAAGGTCGTGCTGACCTATATGGAGCTCGGCCTTGACCTTGGCGGCCAGTCCGACCCACGCCGACGCGACGTGCTCAAGAATCTCCAGGCCCATTTGCGCTGGCCGGCTGGGACCATCACCTTCTGGCCGTGCAGCGCCCTCCAGGACAATACGCTCCAGCCGGACTCCGGCATGTTCTGGAAGGGGTGGGATCTTTGGCGCACGCCGACCATCGCGTGTTTCGGAGAAGAGGCGCTCCGCGTCATTCTGCCCGACGCCGATCCGGCCATGTCCACCCACATGCTCGAACATGTCATCGTGTACGTACTCCCTCCGCTGGCACGGCTCACGACCATGCTTCCGCACGAACAGCAGTTGGCTGTGGACGTTTTGACTAAAATTCGACTCTGATTTCGTCGAAAATCGATCAAACACGAGAATTTTGCGTTGTCGGCCTGTTGTCGACAGATACCCCTTTGCGCAGAGGCTGCCCCGTTTTCCCCCCAAAAATGCCTCTTGGGGCGAATATGGGCAATTGGCCTGAAAACCGTTGGTACACAACGGTTTCCACGGGCCCAAAGCAGATGTTTTGAGTTGTTTCGACCTTTTGGGCATCAAATCTCCCTCCAGGTGTGCCGACCGATTGTGAATCTCGTAACTCGGGTTGCGCTCCCTCACCGGTGTGGAGTATGAGCGTGGTGCATCGACAATGATTCGAATCGATATGGGCGTGCAGGACACCCCTTAAAAATTTTCGGCAATCAACCGCCCCGGCTGTTTCGGGGAGAAGGAACAGACCCGCATATGAAGATACTTGTTACCGGCGCAGCCGGGTTCATCGGATTTCATCTTTCCAGGCGACTGACCGCAGAAGGTCATGAGGTTGTTGGCTTGGACAACCTGAACGACTATTATGACGTGAATCTCAAAAAGGCTCGTCTGGCCATTCTGAAGGAAAGCGACCTCTTCAAGCACGTGAACATCAGCCTTCAGGACGATCAACCCATGAGCGAACTCTTTGCTCAGGGAAAGTTCACGCATGTGATCAACCTCGCCGCCCAGGCGGGTGTTCGCTATTCCATCGAGAATCCCCGGTCCTACATCGACTCCAACATCGTTGGTTTTCTCAACATTCTCGAAGGCTGCCGCCACAACAAGGTCGAGCACCTCGTGTATGCATCGAGCAGTTCCGTGTACGGGAAGAACACCAAGATGCCCCTCAATCCCCACGAGGGCGTTGATCATCCCATGAGCCTCTATGCGGCCACCAAGAAGTCCAACGAGATGATGGCCCACTCCTATTCCAGCCTTTACGACCTGCCCACCACAGGGCTTCGTTTCTTCACTGTGTACGGGCCGTGGGGCCGTCCCGACATGGCGCTCTTCCTGTTCACCAAGAACATCCTTGCCGAGAAGCCGATCAACGTCTTCAATTACGGAAAGATGATGCGGGACTTCACCTACATCGACGACATCGTAGAAGGCGTCGTGAGGGTGACCAAGAACACTGCCGCTCCGAATCCGGATTGGGACGGCGACAATCCCGATCCCTGCACCAGTTCGGTGCCCTACCGCGTGTACAACATCGGCAACAACAACGTGGTCGAGCTGTCCCGGTATATCGAGGTGATCGAAGAGGTGGTCGGCAAAAAGGCCATCTACAACTACATGCCCATGCAGCCCGGTGACGTGCCCGCAACGTTTGCCAACGTTGACGATCTGGTCAGCGACGTCGGGTTCAAGCCGGACACGACCATCGACGCGGGCATCAAGAACTTCATCGATTGGTACCGCGACTATTACAATATATAGATAGCTCCACGGAACAGATTATGACATCAGGGCGGCGCAAGCCGCCCTTTTTTTCGTCTGTTTAACACAACACCGCTTGCGTTCACTTCCGATTCAGCCTACGAAAAGGAATCACTGAGATAGATGTTTCACGTGAAACATGCGCAGATGAGCGCCAAAAAGTTTCACGTGAAACATCTGGTTGAACCGAAATTCCTCAATCGCATCGTGAAGCGAGGGTCTTGTGGCAAGAAGAATTGTTGTAGCGAACCAAAAAGGCGGGGTCGGCAAGACCACGACCTCGGTGAATCTGGCGGCATCCCTTGCCGTGATGGAAAAGAAGGTGCTTTTGGTGGATTGCGATCCCCAGGGGAACGCTTCCAGTGGCCTTGGATTCTATCCGGCAGACAAGCGGGAGAACATCTACACGGTCCTGTTCGAGCCCAAAAATGTGCGCAAGGCCATCTACGAAACCGGCATTCCGTTCCTGGACATCCTGCCGGGAACACAGGATCTGGTGGGCGCAGAGATCGAACTGGTGGACAAGTTCGGGCGGGAGTACTACCTGCGTGAACTGCTGGAATCCGTGAACGACGAGTATGACTTCATCCTCATCGACTGCCCCCCTTCCTTGGGACTGCTCACGGTCAACGCCCTGTGCGCGGCGACCGAAATGTTGGTCCCGCTGCAGTGCGAGTATTACGCATTGGAGGGCATTGCGCAGCTGTTGATGACATACGAGTTGGTGCGCAAGCGTCTCAACACCGATCTGGATATCCTCGGCGTGGTCCTGACCATGTATGATTCCAGGAACAGGTTGTCGTGGCAGGTCAAGAATGAGGTCCGAAAGGCCTTCCCCCAGCACCTGTTCGAGACGATCATCCCCAGGAATGTGCGGTTAAGCGAGGCGCCGAGCTTTGGTAAACCGGTGATCAACTATGATATTAAATCGCGGGGTGCGGAGGCGTACCTCGCCCTGGCCCAGGAAGTGGAAAAAAGCACTACTGCCAGGGGCTAGGCAGGTTCTTTGAAAGGTCGCCCGCCAATGCCGTGGACATGGCGGGCGACATGAGAATTCGGCGATCAGTAGCGCCCTTCCTTTCTGGTGATCTTTGAGTCGCGGTACGGGGCGCATTCGGTGGTGACCTTGTCCTTGAAGTGGCGCTTGGTGATCTTGGCCCTGCATTGGGTGCAGGTGAAGGCCACCAGTCCGGCGAGGTTGGCGCTGGTCAACCGGAAAAGCCGGGGATCGTCGGCGGTCCAGTCTTCAGTGGAATTGCCGCAGTTTTCACAGGCCACGTCGACGTCCACGGGATACTGGAAATCCCAGTATTCCTTGAGCGTCTCCCATTCCGAAATGGGCTCTGGCCGTTCCTGTTCCACCGGGGTTTCGACAACACCGAGGGCGGACATGACCTGATCCCGGACGACGGCCCAGGCCTCTGCAGTGAGTAGTGCGCCGACCAGGTTGCCGTCCTTGTCGTAAAGCTCATTGATATGATCTGACATTATTGCTCCGATGTTTTTGTCTTCGGGGCGTTATAGGCGCTCCTGCCTGATTGGGCAAGGGCGCAGTACCATAGAATCGAGGAGAGGTTTGTATGACATCTGCCAACAGAGGCTTGGGCCGGGGCTTGGACGCCCTGCTCGGCGGCGTACGTGAGGACGAGAAAGTGACTTCCGACTCTGCGGAGGTGCGCATGATTGCGATCGAGTCCATCGTGCCCAACCCACACCAGCCCCGCCGGGAGTTTTCCGAGGACGCCCTCAATGACCTGGCCGCTTCCATCAAGTCCCGCGGCGTGCTGCAGCCTGTCCTTATCCGTACCCTCGGCAGCGGGAGCTATGAACTGGTCGCGGGCGAGCGCCGTCTGCGCGCGTCCAAGCTCGCGGGGTTGAACGAGATTCCCACCCTGGTCCGCGAAATGACCGACCAGGAAAGCCTGGCCATTGCGCTCATCGAG
The DNA here is from genome assembly GCF_026000375.1 of Pseudodesulfovibrio portus. Classification (NCBI taxonomy): domain Bacteria; kingdom Pseudomonadati; phylum Thermodesulfobacteriota; class Desulfovibrionia; order Desulfovibrionales; family Desulfovibrionaceae; genus Pseudodesulfovibrio; species Pseudodesulfovibrio portus. Next base: position 1,917,464 of record NZ_AP026708.1, on the reverse strand, counting down.
AACCTGCAGCGCGAGGACCTGAACGCGGTTGAAGAGGCGCTCGGCTACCAGCAGCTCCAGAAGGAGTTCGGACTCAGCCAGGAGGAACTGGCCCGTCAGGTGGGCAAGAGCCGTTCCGCCGTAGCCAACTCCCTGCGCCTTTTGAATCTCCCGGAAGCCGTCCAGGCCGATATCCAGAAGAATGCCATCTCTGCGGGCCATGGGCGGGCGATTATGGCGGTGCCCGATGCCGAACCGCAGTCCCAGTTGCACCGGCGTATCGTGGACAACGGGCTGACCGTACGCCAGGCAGAAGCCCAGGCCACCTTCTACAAACAGAACGGGCGGCTGCCCGGGGCCGAAGAAATCGGGTCCGCTGCCTCGGCCCGGTCCGGCAAGTCGGAACCCAAACCCCTTGATCCGAGGCTTACGTCCCTCCAAACTTCGCTGTCCGATGTGCTGGGAGTTAAAGTCAAGATATTTGGCTCTCTGGAAAAGGGCAAGGTTACGGTAAGTTACGGCGAAGAAGACGATTTGCGGTCTTTTGCGGAAAAACTTGGGGTCGAGTTCGGCTAATCAGGTAAAAACGCTCCTGATCAATATGTGGCGACAGACGATCCGGAGCCGATGAAATTCATGATCATCCATGCGGCAGGCAATGATTTCGAGTTTCGCTTCAATGAATGATCATCGGTCTGATTGCAGTTTATAACAGTATAAAAAGATTGGTTGTTTACGATATGTCACGCGAAAAGATCCATTCGGCTATCACCGGCCTTGCAGGCCATAAGGTCATGATCATCGGCGACCTCATGCTTGACCATTATCTGATGGGCGTGGTTGAGCGCATCTCGCCCGAGGCTCCGGTCCCCGTGGTCCGTGTGGAATCCGAGTCCCACCTTTTGGGCGGGGCCGGCAACGTGGCCCGTAATATAGCTTCCCTGGGCGGGGCCTCCCTGCTTGTCGGCGTTGTGGGCGACGACCGCGACGGCGTGCTCCTGGACCGTATGTGTGCCGACGCGAAGCTCGTCACCCGGCTCATCGTGGACACCCACCGCCCCACCACCAAGAAGACCCGTATCATCGCCCACAATCAGCAGGTCGTGCGCGTGGATCACGAACAGGCGGACGCCATCTCCACCGACACACTGGACATGCTCATGCAGACCGTGGAGGCCGAAATAGCCGACTACCCGGTGGTCATCATCTCCGATTACGGCAAAGGAACCGTGTCCGAGGAATTCATGCGCCGGTTCATGGCCCTGGTGGACGGCCTCTCTTCGCGCCCGCTGGTCCTGGTGGACCCGAAGACCGCCAATTACGACCGCTATCAGGGCGTGGACCTGCTCACTCCCAACACCAAGGAAGCTGGCGAAGGCGCGGGGTTTCCGGTCTCCGGGCAGGAGTCCGTCATCCGGGCCGGTCATGCCCTCTTCGACCGCCTCAACTGCAACAACCTGCTCATCACCCTCGGCCCCGACGGCATGGCCCTTTTCGAGGGAAGACAGACCGTCAGGCACATCCCGACCTTTGCGCGCAAGGTATTCGACGTGACCGGCGCGGGCGATACCGTCATCGCCACCACCGCCCTCGCCCTTTCTGCCGGTCACGACCTGCTGACTTCCTGCACCCTGGCCAATTATGCGGCGGGCGTGGTCGTTGCCCAGGTAGGCGCGGCTATCGCCACCCCGGAAGACCTCAGGGAAACAGTTGACGAACTGCCGGAGCCAGTGGTTTCGGGCTGGTAAACAACGAAAGGCTCCGAGTTCAATGGAGTAGCTGTCATGGCAAAAAGCAAATTGGATTTCGAAACACGGATTCCCCGCCTGGGAACCCCGAAGATTCCATCCCCGCTTACCCACTTCCGCCACGTGGACGAGTCCGTCCCGGTCACCCTCATGCTCACCAGCGGGGAACTGAACGAACTGGATACCGACATCCTGAAAAAGAAATTCGAAAAGGGAGGGCCCAGAGAGAAACTCTATTTCGATCCCTCCAAGACCAAATGCGCCATAGTCACCTGCGGCGGCCTCTGCCCCGGCATCAACGACGTGATACGGTCCATCGTCAATGAGGCCAACTACCACTACGGCATCCGGACCGTGCTCGGCATCACCAACGGGCTTCGCGGCTTCATTCCCGATTATGGGTATGATATCAAGGAGTTGACGCCCGAGTCAGTGAGCAATATCCATCAGTTCGGCGGAACGATCCTCAGCTCCTCGCGCGGCCTTCAGGACCCCGAGGTGATCGCCGACTCCCTTGAACGGCTCAATGTGAATATCCTGTTCGTCATCGGCGGGGACGGCGCCATGCGGGCCGCCCGTTCCATCGTGGACGAGGTCTCCCGGCGCAAGCGCAAGGTGTCGATCATCGGCATTCCCAAAACCATCGACAACGATATCAATTTCATCACCCGGTCCTTTGGTTTCGACACCGCAGTTGAAAAGGCTGCCGAGGCCATCCGCTGTGCCCATGTGGAGGCCACGGGCGTGGACCATGGGGTCGGGCTGGTCAAGCTCATGGGGCGTGAGGCCGGGTTCATCGCCACCCAGGCCTCGCTGGCCATGCAGGAGGTCAATTTCCTGCTCGTGCCGGAACAGCGGTTCACCCTGGACGGCGAAGGCGGTCTTTTGAATGCGCTGGAGCGCCGACTCCGTGAACGGGGCCACGCAGTCATCGTCTGCGCCGAAGGCGCCGGACAGGACCTGCTCGGCGGCCCCCTGGAGAGAGACCCCTCGGGCAACCCGAAATTGGGCGACATCTGCGGCCATATCATTACCGGACTCAAGGACCACTGCCGAAAGCAGGACATTGAGATGAACATCAAGTTCATCGACCCCAGCTACCTGATCCGGTCGGTTCCGGCCAATGCCGGGGACAGAGTCTACTGCGGCTTCCTCGGGCAGAACGCGGTCCATGCGGCCATGGCCGGGAAAACCGGCATGGTCGTGACCCGCCTCAAGTCGAGCATGGTCCACCTGCCGTTGGAGCTGGTCACCACCAAGCGGCGGACCATCAACGTCAATTCGGAGTTCTGGTTTTCGGCCATGGAATCGACCGGACAGATGGAATATCTGAAATAAATGAGAGAGTTATAAAAAAAGGGGGCCGAAAGGCCCCCTTCAAATTCGCTCTGGCGGGAAGAATTATTCGTTGGCGGCCAAACGGCGGCGAACCTGCTCGTTGACCTGGCTGCCTGCGCTCTCCTTCTCCGACTCCATGGCCACGGCCAGGAGCTCGAAGAGCTCGTCATAGGAGAATTCGAGGCTCAGGCTGCCGTTGGTGACGATGCAGCTGTCCTCGCGTTCCTCAACGCGATAGGCGCGGCGTTCGCGGGCATGGCCGATGGCGGAAATGATGCCGTACGCGAGCTTGCCCTCTTCGTCGCGGTACAGCTTTTCCATGGTCAACATGCCGGTGTTGTCGTCAAAATACATCTCTTCGCCAATCAGCTGACCCGTGACCTCAAGATCCTGACCGAAATCGTTGGGCAGGTTCACGTTGAGGACAGAGTCTTTGCCGTCATGGCCGCCAATCGTTTTCTTCGACATGCCTTTCTCCTTACTCCAATGGGAGTTTGAACTGATCCGGGTTGCGGGAATCCTTCTTCCCCCTGGATTCTTCCGCCGCCTGGAATCCACTCTCCAAAAATTCCATCAACGCGGATTCCGGGACGCGCCACTGGCTCCCGATCTTGACCGCCTTGATGCTCCCGCCAGTAATCAGCCTGTACGCCGTCCGCTGGTGCACCCGTAAAAACTCCGCAACTTCCCGTACTGTGAGCAGGTTCGGTGGCTTGGGTGCATGTGGGTTGTCCATAATGTCACAATCTGACCTATGATGTTCAATCTTTGACATAAGGTGTCAAAGATTGTCAACAAAGTACAACGTTGTCCTACAAAGTCTAGAGAAAATTTAGAAATATAACGATGCAAAAATATTACAGGACGTTGCTGTCTGTTAGGGAAGGCTATAGCAGATTTCAGCACAAAAAATAATGGGGAAAGGGCATAAAAAAAGCATTTTTGAGAAGGTTTCTTGGCCCTTTTTCGTATTGTGCTGATATGACGGCAATATTGAAAATGTCTGTGAAAACTCTAAAGAAATTGCATGAAAAAAGGAATAGTTATCATGCAAGATGGCCGGGAGTGAAGGAAACGGCACATCCAGGGAAAAAAGGCTTGAGGAAGGCTTTGGAGAAGGTTGTAGATCAAAACAACGGAGGGTCGGCCCGCCATGAGGTTGATCGGCATGTGGGTCCGAAAAATCTTTGGGGATGGTTGTGGAAACGTTTGGGGCGGCGTTTAGCGGCTATTCCTGGACCTCATCGACAAGGATCAGTGCGGTTTCGTCAAGGTCCGCTTCCAGGTGTTCCGTCATCTGCCTGAGAATGCGGTAGAAATACCGGCGGTCATTGACGGTCAGCCCCGTGGTTGCCGTGGCCTGCACATCGTCCAGGGAGGCATTGACCACCTTGTGAAGCCCGCGACCGTGTTCGGTCAGCACGATGTAGGTCATTCTTCTGTCCTGCGGGTTGCGGACACGGGAAAGAATGTTGTCGCGCTCCATGCGTTTCAGGGTGTTGGACAGGGTCGCCTGCTCGATGTCGAGGGTGGAATGCAGGGCCTTCTGGGTGACGTTGTCCCGTTGCCAGAGTCGGTCGAGGATATCGATATACCCGGGTTTCACGCCATGGGATGCGAGCCTTTTGGCCAGGGATCGCGCGTAGAGACGCTGCATGCGCGACAGGTGGGCGTAAAACTTCTTGTCCTGATCGTTGAGCACTATTTATCCATAATTTCGATTAATTGGTGATAATTAGATAGCACGCTGTAATATGTTCTTCAAGTAGGAATTTTCACCTGGATACGCTTTACGCGGTTGAAATGTGTGTATAGGGTGCCTGATCGCTGGCACGGGCGGTTCGGGTGGCCCGGCCTGCGCACGAGGAATGAGGAATGACGATAAAAAGATGGTCGGCAAACGGAGGGTATGGGGAGGCCCTGAAGATCGGGTTGCCGTTGGTGGTGAGCATGCTCTCCTCGACGGTCATGACGTTCACTGATCGCATGTTTCTGGGCGGGTATTCCCTGCATGCGCTGTCCGCCTCGGTCCCGGCTTCCATCGCCGCCTTTTTGTTCATGTGTTTTTTCATGGGCGTGGTCGAATACGCCGGGGTGTTCGTGGCCCAGTACACGGGTGCCGGCCAGCCGCACAAGGTGGGCCGCGCCATATGGCAGGGTTTGTGGTTTTGCGTTCCCGCAGGCCTGATCCTGGCCGGAATGTGGTTCCTGGCCGAGCCTCTCTTCGTTCTGGGCGACCACCCGCCGGAGGTCATGCGTCTGGAAGTGATCTACTTCCGGATTCTCAGCCTGGGCGGGCTGCCCTTTCTCCTGGGACTCGGCCTGTCCTGTTTCTTTTCCGGGCGGGGACTGACCAAGCCGATCATGGTGGTGACCATGATCGGGACAATCATCAATGTTCCGCTCGATTACTGCCTGATCTACGGTATCGGTCCGTTTCCCGAGCTGGGTATCGCGGGGGCGGGCATCGCCACGGTCATCGGCTACACGCTGCCTGTGCTGATGTATGCCCGGCTGGTCTTCACCGCCGAGAACGAACGCACCTACCGGGTGCGTTCGGCCTGGCGGCTCGACAGGGACCTGTTCAGCCGGTTCATGCGCTTCGGATTGCCCGGAGGCGTGGAGTTCTTTCTCGACATCTTCGCCATCTCGTTTTTCGTGTTCATGATCGGCAGGTTCGGCGAGGTGGAGCTGGCCTCCACCAGCGCGGTCTTCTCCATTTACAACCTGGCGTTCATGCCGATCATCGGGTTGAACATCGCGGCGTCCATCATGGTCGGCCAGGCCATGGGCGACCGCAACGTTGCCCAGGCTTCCTATGCCACGCAATCCGTGTTCCACCTGGCCATGGCTTACATGGCCGTCATGGCCGTGCTGTTCGTGGTTTTCCCCGAGTTCCTGCTCAACCTCTTCAGGACAAGGGGTGAAGGGCCAAGCGATTTCAGCGCGGTGGTGGACATGGGGGTCGTGCTCATGCGCTACGCCGCTGCCTTCACCCTGCTGGACGCCGTGGCCATCATCTATGTGGGCGGCCTCAAGGGGGCCGGTGACACTCGATTCATCATGGTGGTCATCGGCGTGGCCTCGGCGGTCTGCATGATCGGCCCGATCCTGGCCCTGTACATGCTCGGCGCGCGCAACATCCACGGGCCGTGGATATGCCTGCTGGCCTACGTCGTGTTCCTGGCCACCGCCTTTATCGTCCGGTTCAAGAAGGGGCCCTGGCAGCGGATCGAGGTGATCGACCACAAGGCCGCCGGCTAAATGTGTTGAACCGGTGCGTCCGCTGGGCTAGGCTTTGCCCATGAATGTGGACGACCTGATACGCTGCATCGACCACAGGGCCGACAAGGACCGGCAGGTGGTGGTCGCCCTGTCCGGCGGCGTCGACAGTGGTCTGACGGCCTGGGCCGCCCATGCCGCATTGGCAGACAGGGCCCTGGCGGCCACAGTGGTCTCCGAGTTGACGCCCGCCCGGGAAACGTCCCGGGCCGAGGGGGTGGCCTCGCACATCGGCATTGCCTTTCAACCAATCAGCATATCGGTCCTCCGCGACACCCGCGTTCGCGCCAATGGGCCTGACCGGTGCTACCACTGCAAGTATCTGATTTTCAAGACGTTAACCGAAGCTTTCAAGCCGGATACGCTGTTCATGGATGGCACCAATGCGGACGACGATCCAAGCAGGCCGGGGCTGAGGGCCCTCAAGGAGTATGGGGTGTGGTCGCCGCTGCGCGAAACGGGTTTGGGCAAGGCTGCCGTCCGCGACATGGCCCGGGCGGCGGGGTTGCCCAATTGGGACGCGCCGTCCGAGAGTTGCCTGGCCGCACGCATTCCCCGGGGGGTGCCCCTCGATGCCGAGGCTCTGCGTGTGGTGGAGACACTGGAGGCGCATTGCCATGGACTTGGCGTCGAGACCCTCCGGGTGCACTATGATGATATGGTGGCGATTGTGGAGTATCTGCCACAATATGCCGGGATAATGAATAAATACCGTGATAGTGTTGTGGCTCTCGCACAGCGGATCGGGGTGCGATCATGTCAATTCAAGGAGTGGAACGGATGAGTCTGGACGACTTGCTGGATGATTTCGAAGCAGGAACCGTATCCCGCGCAGCGTTGAAAAAAGAACTGCTTCGCCAGTCGTTTATCGATGCCGGATGCGCCAAGCTGGATCATTTGCGCGCCTCCCGTACCGGCGGCCCGGAGGTGGTGTACTGCGAGGGCAAGACGCCTGAGCAGGTGGCGGCCATCTTCGGTCACGCCGCAAGCCATATGGGCTGCATCCTCGGCACCCGTGCCGATCGTTCGCATTTCGAGGCCATCGCCCCGAGCCTGGGAGCCGTGTATGACGAGGTGTCCGGGCTGATCACACTGGGCGAGCTGCCCAAGGTCCCTTGCGGCAAGGTGGTAGTGGTGTCCGCCGGGACGTCGGACCTGCCCGTGGCCGAAGAGGCGGCGGGCACGGCGGAGTATCTGGGGAGCCGGGTCGAGCGCCATTTCGACTGCGGCGTGGCGGGCATCCACAGGTTGTTTTCGGTGCTGGGCGACCTGAACGACGCCTCGGTGATCGTGGCCGTGGCGGGCATGGAAGGCGCCCTCCCATCGGTGGTTGGCGGGCTGTCTGAGCCACCGATCATTGCGGTGCCCACCTCGGTGGGCTACGGAGCGAATTTCCAGGGGCTGGCCGCCCTGCTGACCATGATGAACTCGTGCGCGCCGGGCATTGGCGTGGTCAACATAGACAACGGGTTCGGGGCCGGGTTCCTGGCCCACAAGATCAACCTGCTGGCTGCCGCATGACCAGGACACGGGTAAATATCGGCACACGGTTGCATCCGTTCTGGGGAGCGGATATGGACGGGCATGACAACCTCAACACCGGAGATCGCTTGCACACCCTGTATCTCGACTGCTCCACCGGCGTAAGTGGAGACATGCTGCTGGCCGCACTCGGCCATGCCCTGGAGGAATTTTCCGGAGAAGGCGAGGGTTTCTCGCGTCTTGACAAGGATTTGCGGACACTCGGCCTGCACGGCTTCGACCTTGAGTGGTCGGTGAAGCACATCGCCGGAATCACCACCCACCATGTGGACGTGGTCCAGACCGCGAACCAGCCTCTCAGGCACTATACGGACATCAAGGGGTTGATCGAGGGGAGCGGCCTGGGCGGTCGGGCCAGGGAACGGTCTATCAGGGCCCTGCGGTTGCTGGGCGAGGCCGAGGCCAAGGTCCACGGCGTGGATCTCGAAATGGTTCATTTTCATGAAATCGGGGCTGTGGATACTATTGTGGATATTTGTGGAACAATGCTTCTTCTGGATGCCCTCGACATTGATTCAGTGACCTGTTCGCCAGTGGATCTCGGCTCGGGATTCGTGCGCTGCGCGCACGGTAAATTGCCAGTACCAGCACCAGCTTGCGCGGAACTGGCCAAGGGCCTGACCACGTTTGGATCAGACTGCTCCATGGAGCGGGCCACACCAACCGGTCTGGCCATCTTGCGGACGGTTGTGGATGGTTTCGGTTCCCTGCCGCTCGGAACGGTCAAGGCCGTGGGCTACGGCTCGGGCACCAGGTCGTCCAAGGAGCAGCCCACCTTTGTCCGGGCCATGCTCCTGGCCGAGCACGGCACACGCGGGACGGATCGGGTGTAGATCATGGCTGCTGCGGTCCAGGTGATCATAGCCCGCTACCGTGAGGACATTGCATGGGCCGAGTCGCTCGGCTACAATTACATTGTGTATGACAAGGGCGGCAACAATGATCCAACCGCCCGTAATCTCAAGAACATAGGGCGCGAAGGCCACACCTATCTCACCCATATCGTGCGGGAATACGACCGACTCGCCGACATGAACATCTTTTTGCAGGGCGACCCTTTTGATCATATTCATGATCAGGGGCGGGCCACGGTGGACATCCTGCGCGGACAGCTTGAAGAGGCAATCCGACGCATGGCGCCGTTCAAGGGGCTGGCCTGGTTCAAGCTCAAGTGCGATGCACTGGGCCGTCCGCACGACCTGCGCAAACCCGGGAACAGGGGCCGCTGGGCCGGTTGGGGCAAGGACATCCCGCTGGGGGAGACCTTTGAACGGTTGTTCGGCGCGCCCATGCCCGGCCAGATCATCGCCCGCGCGGCCACGGGCAATTTCTGCGTCACCGGCGAGCGAATCCGGACGCGCCCGAAGGCGTTTTACGAGTATGCCCTGAGCCTGATCGAGGCGGACGCGCAGGATGAGAACAACACGGGCCACGCCTTCGAGCGGCTGTGGCAGCACGTGTTCAACGGCAACACGGCCTGGAACCGGGACCGGTATGATCCGGTTCACGGGGCGGGTCCGCCTGATCGGGGGTGAGGGGCATGCTTTCCATCAATTTCCGCATGGCCGTGTCCTCCCTGTCCGCGCACAAGCTGCGCGCCATCCTGGCCATGCTCGGCGTGTTCCTTGGCGCATTGGCCTTTACCGGGGTGCAGCACGTCTCCAAGATCATGGTCCGCCAGGCCGAGATGGAGACCGAAAAGCTCGGGCCCAACCTCTATGCCGTAGTGGCGGGCACGGTCCGGTTCAGCCCGCAGGGCGACGTGCGCGTGTTCGGCAGGGTCAGGAACTTCACCCTGGCCGATGCCCAGGCCGTCATCGACGGAGTCCCGTCCGTCATGGAGGGCGCACCGTTTGTCTCGGTGACCATGGCTGTGCGGGGCAATGGAAACGCCGTCAACGCCATGGTCATGGCCTCCCTGCCCAATTATCAGGAAATTCGCAGTTTTCACCCGGAATACGGGCGGTTCTTCACCGACCGGGAGGTCGAGGACCGGGCCATGGTCTGCGTTCTCGGCCGAGCCATCGCAGAACGGCTGTTCGGCGAGCCCGAGGCAGCCGTCGGGAAACGGATATACATGTACAGGGCCAGTTTCAGGGTGATCGGGGTGATGGAGGCCAAGGGCGCTGACATTTCCGGAACCGACCAGGACGAGGTCCTGTTCGTGCCCATCACCACCTACATGCGCAGGGCCAGCAACCAGAGCTGGGTCGGCGGCGTGTTCCTGCGGTTGGCCAAGAACGCCGGGCTCGACGAGGTGGAGGCCTCGGTCAAGGCGGTCATGCGCCGCAGGCACAACATCGACCCCGGCGAGGACGACGACTTCGGGGCGCTGTCCCCGCGCGATGCGGTCAAGGTCCAGCGGCAGGCTCTGGATCTCATGACCACCCTGGGCGGCATCACCTCTTCCATCTCGTTCGGCGTGGGCGGGCTGGGCATCCTGTCCATCATGATCCTGGTGGTCCGATCCCGCCGGGTGGAGATCGGCGTGCGCCGGGCCGTGGGCGGACGGCGGCGGGACATCGTGCGCCAGTTCCTGTTCGAGTCCGGCCTCATGGCCGGTGTGGGCGGCGGGCTGGGCGTTGCGGCCACCGTGCTCCTGGTTGTGGTCGGTTGCGGTCTGGCCGACCTCCCGGTCATCATCGATCCGCTCAGCCTCGGCGTCACCCTGTTCGGCTCCTGCCTGCTCGGCCTTGCAGCCGGAGCCTACCCTGCCTGGCAGGCCGCCAGGATCGAGATTCTCGACGTCTTGAAGATTTGAGTTTGTTTTTTTTGTAAAACAACTGGTTAACCAATGTGATTAGTCGGCTATATTTTGATATATAGCCGACTGTTGTTTTGCTTGGGCCGGGGCTTTGCCTGTACAGAGAACATACTCGTTTTTTGGGTATTGACACGGCGGCATTTCCATCTTAATGAACATGTACAGTTACTGAACATGTTCATTTGGAGGCGGTATGGCGCACGGACAAACCTTGCGGGAAAGGCGGAAGCAGGAGACCAGGGAGCAGATCAAGCAGGCTGCGCGGGCCCTCATGATCGAGGTCGGATATGACAAGGTGACCATGCGCGCCCTGGCCGAAGCGGCCGGGGTCGGGCTCGGCACCATCGGACTGCATTTCAAGGACAAGAAGACGTTGCTCCTGTCCGCTTTCCACGACGAGATCGGGCAGGAGTCGCTGCGTGCGTTGGAGGCCATGCCGCAGGAGGGGACTATCAAGGAGAAATTCATGGCCGTCCTCGGCAGGCTGTATGCCTATTACGGGAAGAACGCCCTGTTTCTTCGCCCGGTTATCCGGGAAGCGCTGTTCGCCACCGGGGAGTGGCGGGAACGGTTCGATGCCCAACTCGGTGAAATGATCCACCTGATCAGCGGACTGGTGGACCGCCACAAGGCCCTGGGCGAGGTGCGGCCGGAAGTGCCGGGACACCATGTGGCCATGGCCGGATGGTCCCTCTACCTGAACGGCCTCATCGACGGCCTCAATTGCGATGTTTTTGATGTCCAGGCGCAACTGGCCAAGGTGGAGCCGCTTCTTGATGTGCTCCTCGACGGCGTCCTCTTCAAGGGGGACACCCATGAATGATGCCCTGATACCCGAGCGATGGAGTCGGCTGGCGGAAGGCGCGGACCATGTGGACGCACGGACCGGGCAGGGAACGGTCTCTGTCCTGGAGCTGGCGGCCGGGATACTCTCCTACAGGCCGGCATGGATGGATGTCCTGTGGCGGATGCGCGGCTGGTTGGTCCGGGGTCTGGGACTGGGCAGACAGGAGGTGCACGTACTCCGGTTCACTGCCGAGACCCTGCCTGTGAAGCCGGGTGTAAGCCTGGGATTCTTCGAGGTCGTGGATTCGGACGGCAAGACATTCTGGATAGTGGAAGGCCGCGAATCCCACCTGGAGGCGATCTTGGCGGTGTTTGCCGAGCCCATGCCCGGAAAACCGGGCGTCTCACGCTTCCGTGTCGTGACCGTGGTCCGCTACCGAAGTCGCATCGGTCCCATCTATTTCAACATAATCAAGCCGTTTCACCATCTGGTGGTCAAATTCTCCATGCGCGACGCCCTCGGGACAGGCCGACCGCAGCTTTGATCGGTTTGGTCAAGCGGGCAGGCGTTCGAATAGATAGTGTGACAAGTCGTGACAAATTGCGAACAGTGTTTACAAAATGAACGTTGTTTGCTAGCGGGGGATTCATGAGTACCAAAAAACGGCGCGAGCGGGACAAGGAAAGGATGCGGCACCGCATCCTGGACGCGGCCAAGCAGCTATTCGTGAAAGAGGGATTCGACAATGTGTCCATGCGCATGATCGCGGCCAGGATCGAATACAGCCCGGCGGCCATCTACCGATATTTCGCCAACAAGCGCGAGATTCTGTCCGTACTGCGCGAGGAGGGGTTCGCCCGGTATGTCCGTCGCCAGGAGATGGGCAAGGAAGCCTATCCCGACCCGATGGAGCGATTGCGGGAAGGCGGCAGGGCGTACATCCGTTTTGCCCTGAGCGAACCGGAATACTACCACCTCATGTTCAGCACCAGCTGCGAGCAGGTGGACCTGGAGGGGGAGTGGGCGGCCAGCTCCATGGCCTCCTTCAACAATTTCAAGGACACGGTCGAGGAGTGCATCGCCACCGGCTACTTCGGCGACGTGCGCGTGGACACGGTGGTTTTCGGCATGTGGTCCGGCGTGCACGGCCTGGCCCACCTCATGAGCACAGGACAGGTGGACGTGCTCAAGGGTGACGGGGACGTGGACCCGTTGCTGGACGCCATCCTGGATTTCTGGATGCGTCCCGGCGTGAAGACGGCCGAACAATAATACGGCGCAACAAAGGCGGAAAAGCCATGAAACGAATATTTTCGATCATAATCCTGATGATCTGTCTGACCGGATGCGGCAACGACGGGCTGGGCGGCGACGAATCGTCCGATCAGTCCGTGCCGGGCAGCGGCCTGGTGGAAAAGGCCGAGGCCAGCATTCCCGACGTGGAGCCCCCGGCGGTCCAACCTCCCGGTTCCAAGGAGACTTTTGTGGCCCGGTCTGCGGCCCGGCGGTCCGTGTTGACCGGGTTCACCCGGGCGCGCAATTCCATGACCCTGGTCTCCGAGGAGTCGGGACGGGTGCAGTCCGTCAATGCGGACGTGGGAGACACCCTGGGGCAGGACGGCGTGTTCGCGCGGCTCGACACCACCTTCATCAAGCTGGACCTGGCCACCAACCGCACGGACCAGCAGCGGCTCAAGTCCGATCTGGACTACAGCCGCAAGGAAATGGAACGCTACCAGGCATTGGTCAAGACCAAGACCGCAGCCCAATCCACCCTGGATTCCAATGTCCGCGCCCACCAGTCCGCCCTGCAGCAGCTTCGGGCCAAGCAGGTGGAGGAACGGGTGCTCATGGAGCGCCTCAAGCGGTTTACCCTGACAGGCCCCACGGGCTGGAAGGTGGTCACCCGGTACATCGAGCCGGGCGAGTGGATCACCACCGGAGAAAAGGTGGCCGAGTTGGGCCGTTTCGACGTGCTCCTGGTGCCGTTCGCCCTGTCCAGCCAGGAATACGGCGCGCTCAAGGAAATGGGCGACGTCGTTCCCCTGCGCCTCGCGGATATGGGCAAGACCATCCAGGCCAAGGTGGCCCGCGTGTCGCCGGGCTTTGACGAGGAGACCCGCAAGATCAACGTGGACCTGGAAATAAGCCGGGGCGATTTCCAATTCCGTGGCGGCCTGCGCACCGAATTGACCATCGATCTGCCCGACCCCGGCGGGGCCGTGGTCGTGCCCGGGTCGGCGCTGATCAAGGCCTACGAAGAACACTTTCTCATGACCCCGGACGGCAAGCGCGTGCGCGTGGTGCTGCTCGGCATCGCGGACAACGACATGCGCCGGGTCACTGCGGAAGACGTCCATCCCGGCGACACCTTCCTGCTCAAGCCGTAGGCGCGGAGACGAATCATGCGCAAAAACACGCCCGTCGAGAGTCTCATCAGTTGGACACTGGGGCAGAAGGTCCTGGTAAACCTGGTCTTTGTCGTGCTCATGGTGGTGGGCGTTTTCTGCGTCCTCGACCTGCCGGTGGAGCGGTACCCTGACGTGCGCATGGGCAAGGTGATCATCTCCGGCTTCCTGCCCGGGGCCAGCCCGGACGAGGTGGAGACCCTGGTCACGCGCAAGATCGAGGACGCCCTGGAGGACCTGGAGAACGTGGAGTTCATCCGCTCCCGCTCCTTCCGCCAGCGTTCCTCGGTGCTGGTCAAGTTCATCGACGACACCGATTACGACACTTTGTATGACGAACTGCGCTTCAAGGTGTTGTCCATCCAGAACGATCTGCCGGACGATATGGACCCGCCCTCCTTCACCGTCATCCGGGTCAGCGAGTGGCTGCCGGCCATATCCGTCAACCTCGTCGGGGACCGGTCCAACCGGGCCCTGACCCTCATGGCGGAGGAGATGAAGATTCCCCTGCAGCGCATCCCCGGCGTCAAGGAGGTGCAGATCGACGGCGAGGACCCGCGCGAGTTCCACGTCGCCCTGGACCCGGGCAAGCTCAAGCGGCTGGGCGTGACCTTCGACGAGGTGGGCCAGGCGCTTGAAGGGGCCAACGTGTCTGTCCCGGCGGGCGATTTCATCAGTGATTCCGGTGAGTACGTCATCGTGGCCGACGAGAAGTTCCGGTCCAGGGACGAGATCGCCTCGGTCATCGTCCGGCGCGACCTGGACGGCTCCTTCGTCACCGTGGGCGACGTGCTCAGCCATGCGGGCATCGGCTACCGCGACCCGGTGATCATCTCCTCGGTCAACGGCAAGGACTCGGTTTCGGTCAAGATCATCAAGACCCCGGAGGGCAACGCCCTGGACATCGGGGCCGGGGTGGAAAAGGTGGTGGCCGGATTCGCCGAAATCCTCAGGGTGGAAGGCGTGGAAGCGGTCATGACCCAGGACCAGCGGGTCAACGTGCGCGAGAACATCAGCACGCTCGGTTCCAACCTGCTGGTGGGCATCGTCCTGGTCTGCGGCTGCATCTGGATGGTCATGGGCTTCCGCAACGCCATGCTGACCTGCGTGGGCGTGCCCTTCTCCTTTCTGGTGACCATGATCATCATGTGGCTTACCGACAACTCCATCAATGAAATCACGCTCTTTTCCTTTGTCCTGGTCAGCGGCATCATCGTGGACGACGCCATCGTGGTGGTGGAGAACGTCTATCGCCACGTCCAGGACGGCAAGGACCTCAGGCGGGCGGTCGTCACCGGCACCAGCGAGGTCTTCCTGCCCGTGCTGGCGGCCACCTCCACCACGGTGGCCGCGTTCCTGCCCATGCTGATCATGACCGGCTCCACCGGCGAGTTCTTCGCCCTGGTGCCCAAGGCGGTCAGCTTCGCCATCATGGCCTCGCTCATCGAGTGCCTGCTCATCCTGCCGCCCCACTTCCTGGACTGGCCGGGCGCGGAAAAACTCAAGGAAAAGGCGCGCGAACACGCGGTCCGGCCCGATCCCAGGTTCCTGGTTCACCTGAGGCGGTTCACGGACCGGGTCCTGCGGATTACCCTGCGCCACAAGTGGAAGACCATGCTGTGCGTGGGCGGCGCCTTCATCATGGCGCTGGTCATCCTCAGCGTGTCCGTGTCCGGCGTCATGCCGCTCCTGCGCATCAAGTTCTTCCCGGATGAATACACTTTGTATTACGTGTCCATGGAAGGCCCGGTGGGCACGGACGTCCGAACCTCCTCGGCCAAGGCCAAGGAGATATCCAGCTTTCTCATGAGCCTGGGGCCGGGCACCACCAAGTCGTGCTCCGGCCTGGGCGGCATGGATATCAACGAGGACTACGAGAACGTGTTCGGCTCCAACCGGGCCATCGTCATCGTGGAGTTGCCCGAGCAGGCGGACCGGGAGATGATCGACAACCCGGACAACGACCCCGAGGTGTTCCTGAACGTGGTGCGCAAGAAGCTCGCCCCGTTCGCCCAGTCGGGCTGGCGGTTGCACATCTGGGCGGAAAAGGGCGGCCCGCCCGCAGGCAAGGACGTCAACATCCGCGTTCTCGGCCCGGACCAGGAATCGGTTCTGGCCCTGCAGAAGGACATCCACGGCTGGATTCGGAACAATCCCGAACTGTCTCCCTACCTTGTCGATTTCACAGGGGATACCGGCACAGACAACCGGGTTTTCCGGTTCAGCGCCATTCAGGGCCGGACCGCCGAGTTCGGCCTGACCCCGGCCCGGGTGGTAGGGCTGGCGGGCTCCATCCTGGATGGCCGGTTCGTGGGCAAGTTCCGGGCCGCCGACGAGGACATCGACCTCAAGCTGATGATCGACAAGCGGTTCCTGGCCCAGCCCGAGGACGCCCTGGACATACCCATCCTGGAGAACGACCAGGGTGCGGTGCGGGTGGGCGATCTGGTGGAGGTGGAGACCTACCGCGAACCGGGCCAGCTCAACCGGTTCCAGGGTCAGCGGGCCATCACCCTGACCGCCAACATCACCCCGGGCGCGCCGGTCAGCCCGGCCAGCGTGGTCCACGCCGTGAACAGCTACTACCGAACCATCACCCACAAGTACCCGGGCGCAACCCTGAGCTTTGCCGGGGAATTCGAGTCCACCGGGCGGTCGTTCACCTCGCTCATGTATGCGTTTTGCATAGCGATTCTGATCATGTACACCATCCTGGCCTGCCAGTTCCAGTCCTACACCCAGCCCGCAGTCATCCTGTCCGCCGTGGCCTTCGCCCTCATAGGCGTGGTCCTAGGCACCTTTGTCACCCGCTCCCTGTTCACGGTGAACAGCTTTATCGCCACGGTTGGCGTGACCGGCGTGGTGGTCAACGACTCGCTGGTCCTCCTGGACTTCATAAACCGGCTCTATGCCCAGGGGTGTTCGCGCGCCGAGGCCATCCGGGAGGGCGTACGCATCCGGCTGCGGCCGATTCTCATGACCACCCTGACAACCACCCTGGGCCTGTTGCCCATGGCCATGGGCATCCCCTACTACTCCGTTGTCTGGGGCACCATGGCCACCACGTTCGTCACCGGCCTGTGCGTGGCCACGGCCCTGACCCTGGTGGTCATGCCGCTGGAATGGGACCTGCTCATGCGCCGCAAGGAACGCAAGGAGCGCAAGCGCGCTGAAAAAAAGGGCATTGTCGCGGCTGACGGCGGGATGTGACGTTCAGACCTCTTCTCAGTGATTTAAAGTTTTTCTAGAAAAAGTTTAGAGAAATTGGATGGTGTGGGAATAGTAGATGTTCTTAAAGAAAGAGCTAACCCGCTGAAATTTTGTTGATATTAGTGGAAATATTCACAAGTGACCCCTCTCCCGGCACAACAGATGCCGTCACCGGGCGGGGACAATGGGCTGGAGTGCGGGCGGTCTGCCCTGCAATTGGTTGCGCCAGGGCGTGAGGCAGGGTATTCTGCCCGGCAAACCACTGATTGCAAAGGAGTTGGTATGGCCGCCTATCCGCCCGTGACCCTGCTGGTCAGGAATGTAGACAAGTCCGCCCGGTTTTATGAACGGGCCCTCGGATTCACCCCGGCCTGGGGCGGATTGCTCCTGGGGCCGTTCGGCCAGTCCTTGCGGCTGGTCGAAGTGGCCGACACCGTGGCCGGCGGGTGCGTCATCGTCACCGTTGAGGTGCCGGACGTGGACAAGGCCGTGGACGCCATTCTCAGCCATGGCGGCGGTCGGGCGGAAAAGCTCATGGGCGATACCCCCCTCTACCTCGGCCCGGACGGCGAGATGCTCTCCCTGGCCCGGCGCGGGCTGGCCGACGTCCACAAGATCAGGCTCGTGGTCTACGACTTCGACGGCGTCATGACCGACAACCGGGTGTCCGTGGACCAGGACGGGCGCGAGTCCGTGCGCGCCAATCGTTCCGACGGCCTGGGCGTGGGCATGATCCGAGACCTCGGCCTGGAGCAGGTCATCCTTTCCACCGAAGCCAATCCCGTGGTCAAGGCCCGGGCCGACAAGATCCACCTCGAAGCCATCCACGGCATCCGCGACAAGGGTTCGGCCCTCATCGAGCTGGCCGAGAAACGGTCCATCTCCGTGGGCGGCATCCTGTTCGTGGGCAACGACGTTAACGACGCCGACGCCATGGGCCTGGCCGGGTTCAAGGTCGCGCCCGCAGACGCCCACCCCTCCATCCTGGCCCTGGCCGACTACATCACCCAGGCTCCGGGCGGCCAGGGTGTGGTCCGCGAGCTGGCCGACGTCCTGGCCGCAGGCCGGAAATAAAGGCCCGGCGAGAGTCCCGAAAGCGCGAGGGCCCGCTGCCCCAAAGGCCGTGTTCGATTCGGGCGGCAGGGTCGCCCGACAGCGGTCAGCCCGCAATCGTATTGAACGAAGGCCATTCTCCTCCGGCACTGCGGGACTTGGGAAAGTGGCGCAGATGGGCAGCTGTCGCAAGCCGGGGACCAAGAACTCTGGACATTGTCGAGACTTTTGACATACGTTCACGGAGATTGTGAGATTTGGAACGCGGGGGCCGTATGTCAGAAGCTTCATTCGAGAGTGTCTGTATCTTCCATATTCTTGATGGCCTGCGAGAGGGCTTGTCGAATTTTTCCAAGCAGAGCCGTGCGGCGTTGATCTATGCGCGCAAGCCGGATTCGCCGCCGCGCATATGGGACCCGCAGGACCTGCTGGAGGGCCACGAGCCAAAGCTCAGGGATTACTACCTGTACTCGTCCAAATGGCGGGGCCGACCGCCGTCGCATCAGGAGCTGGAGATCATCCGGCAGGAGGAGGCGGGCCTGGACCTGGCGGGCCTGATCAACCAGGGCGCGCGTTCCCGGCCCATGCACTACCAGATGTGGTTTACCGAGGAGCACCCGGACATGTGCTCGCTCGGGCCGACCCGCAACTGGCTGGAATACGCCGCAGAGCTGATCTCCCAGAATTTCGAGACCTGCAACGTCATGAACCTGGATACCGCCGGGTTCATGCTTCAGCACTGCGCCACCCACGCCATCAGGGATTTCATCGTTGACGAGCGGTCCCGGCTGGGGTGGCTGGACACCCAAATCCGCGTCTACCCGTTTCTGGACGCCATCATCGGCGTGTCCTCCACCAAGGAGGAGGGGGCGTGGCCGCGCGGCCGCATGGTGGTGGTGGAGCCCAGCCAGCTCGACCAGGTGCGCCTCGTGTGCCGGTTCCCTCTCCACGAGCAGCCGAGGCTGGCGGACACCAAGCACGTGCGCAAGCTCCTGCAGGCCGTGGAGGATTCCGGGCGCGTGCTCGTGTCGGACGGGTCCACGGTGCTCGGCATCGCCATCGGTCCCATGCCGGGCGCGTACCTGGCCGCCCAGTTCTCGGGCACCCACGGGTTCCTGTGGATCAAGGACGACCTGGTGTGCAGCTTCGCGGACGGGCGGTTTCATTCTTCCAACCTGCGCGCCAACCTGGTCCAGCTCGAGGAACAGCTCCTGGAAACGGACATGGATATGGAGAAGCAGCACTCGCTGATGCAGATCGTGTCCCTGATGGTCAACAGGGTTCGTGACCGCAAGCACGGCTGCACCCTGGTCATCGACACCGGCATGGACCGCCTCTCCATGTCGGGTCAGCACTTCGAGGAGCCCCTCGACCTGCAGGAGTCCAGCCAGCTCAAGCTCGCCTGCTCCCTGGCCAAGCTCGACGGCGCGCTGCACCTATGCCGCGACCTCAAGCTGCACGGCTTCGGCTGCCTCATGGACGGCCGCAGCGTGCCGGGCGAAAACAGGGCGCGCGGAGCGCGTTTCAACTCCGCCCTCCGGTTCACCGCCGAACACGAGGACATCGTGGTGGTGGTCGTGTCCGCCGACCGTCCCGTGTCCATCATCAAGAACGGCGTGGAACTGACCGCCCTGTGCCGGTTCGGGCAGATTCGCGGACTGTCCAGGCCGCCGCTTCTGGCCGAGTGGGTCATGAGCTGACCCATGCGTTCGGACTGGATTTCCGACCCCGTCCTGTGGGTCATTGCCCTGCCCGCCCTGGCCGCGTCCGGTCTGCTGGCGCAGATGGTTCTTTCCCTGTTCCGTTGCTGCGGCGCCTTCACCATCCAGGGCAGGCCCGTGCAGCTCAAATGGTGGATGATTCCCGTCACCGCCACCGCCTGCGCCCTTTTCTGGGCCCTGGCCGTTCTCTATGTCGTCCTGGGTGGTTGATTTTCAACTACTGATAATCATTGCCGTTTTTTTGTCACAGAAACGTCGGCCAATCTTTGCGCCGTTGTTGCCTGGCTGTAACAAATGGGGTCGTTTCGTTTGGGCGCAGGGCTAGGATTCCCTCTCATCCTAAGGGGGAGTCATGAAACTGAGCGTGAAGATACTCATATTTTGCCTGCTTATCGGCATCTTGCCGCTGGCGGGAATGGCCGGTTACAGTTTGAACACGGCGTCCGAGAGCCTCAAGGAGCAGGCATTCAGCCAGCTCGTTTCGCTCCGGGAGGCCAAGCTGCACGACCTCCACAGCCTGACCAGAGGGTGGGACAAGGACATCACCATGTTCTCCGAGGCGCGTTACGTATACAGCGCCCTCGTCCGGCTGCGGGACATCATTTTTTACGAGGCCAAGCCCGGCAAGCGCATGGACGTGACCAACGAGGATTTCGCCCATGCCGTGGACCGGGTGAGCCCGGAGTTCCTGCCGTGGCTCAAGGTCCGGGGCTATGCGGACGTCCTGCTGGTCGACGATACAGGGCGCATCGTCTTCACTGCGGCCCGGGGCCGGGAGCTGGGCGAGGACCTGGCCAAGGGGGTCCTGTCCGCCAGCCGGTTGGCCGGGGCCTGGAAACGGGCGCTCAAGGGCGAGACCGTGATCGTGGATTACCATCCCTACGAGCCCCTCGACGGGCTTCCGTGCGCCTTCATCGCCGCGCCCATCCGCCGTTACGGCAAGGAGATCGAGGGCGTGGCCATGCTGCGCATTCCCACCCAGTCCGTTAACGAGGTCATGAGCGCCCGGGCGGGAATGGGCGAGTCCGGCGAGGCCTACCTGGTGGGCCAGGACGGCTTGATGCGGTCCGACCTGTTTTCCGATCCCGAGGCCCACAGCGTGGAGGCCTCCTTCCGGTCGGCGCGCATCGGGCGGCTGGATACCGCGCCGCTGGCCAAGGCCCTTTCCGGCCAGGTCGGTTCCATGGAGTCACTGGACTATCGGGGCCGGGAAGTCCTGGCCGCCTATGCGCCCGTGATGGCGGGCGACACGTCCTGGGGGTTGGTGGCCAAGATCGACGCCTCCGAGGCCCTGGACCCGGTCAGGCAGCTGGAAAACGCCGCCTACGTGGTGGGGGCCTCGTCCGTGGCGGCCATCATCCTGGTGACGCTCGTCTTTCTGCGCTGCTCCCTGCTCAAGCCCCTTGAAAGGCTGCGCGGGTATGCGGGCCGGGTGGCGGGTGGCGATTTCAACGCCGAGCCGGGCCGGTTTCAGGGCGAGCTGAGGCAGGTGACCGTGGCCATCGAGCAGATGGTCCGCATCCTGGCGGACAAGATGCAGGAGGCCGAGGCCGCATCAAAGCTGGCCGAGGTCCGCGCCGCAGAGGCCGAAGAGGCCGTGATCCGCGCCGAGCACGAGAAAAAGGCGCGCAGCGACGCGGCCAGGTCCCAGCGCGAGGGCATGCTCCAGGCAGCCGGGATGCTGGAATCCGTGGTCGCGGGCATGAAGGAGGCCTCGGCCACGGTCAATACGGAATCCGACCGCATTCTGGAAGGGGCCAACAGCCTGAGTGTCCGGGTGGAGTCCACGGCCGCGTCCATGGACGAACTGGCCGAGTCCATCCGGGAGGTGGCGGCCAACGCCGAGGTGGCCTTCAAGGATTCCCAGGAGGCCCGTCACCGCGCCGAGGAGGGCTCCGAGGTGGTGCGCAGGACCGTGCAGTCCATCGGCGACGTGCATGCCATCACCGCGCAGCTCAAGGACAAGGTGGCCGCCCTCGGGTCCAAGGCGGACTCCATCGGCAAGGTCATGAACGTCATTTCCGACATCGCGGACCAGACCAACCTGCTGGCGCTCAACGCGGCCATCGAGGCGGCCAGGGCGGGCGAGGCCGGGCGCGGTTTCGCCGTGGTCGCCGACGAGGTGCGCAAGCTGGCCGAGAAGACCATGGACGCCACCCGCGAGGTGGGCTCGTCCATCTCC
This sequence comes from Pseudodesulfovibrio portus, assembly GCF_026000375.1. NCBI lineage: Bacteria > Pseudomonadati > Thermodesulfobacteriota > Desulfovibrionia > Desulfovibrionales > Desulfovibrionaceae > Pseudodesulfovibrio > Pseudodesulfovibrio portus. The sequence continues at coordinate 1,895,450 of NZ_AP026708.1, read as the reverse complement.
GGCATCCAGGCCGACGTGCGCGACAACATCTCCGAAATGGACAAGGCCGCCGAACGGGTGGAGATCGCCAATGACCTGGCCGGAGAATCGGGGCAGGCCCTGAACGAGATAATGGAGTTCTTCGACGCCACCATCCGCCAGGTCCAGGCCATCGCCTCGGCCAGTACGCAGCAGTCCGCCGCCGGCGAGGAGATCAACAAGGCCGTCAGCGAGGTGGACGCCGTATCCGGCAAGACCGCCGGGGCCGTCGGCCAGACCAGCGGGGCCATCGCCGAGTTGACCGGGCAGATCGAGACCCTGTCCAAGCTGTACGGGCTGTTCATGCTGCTCGGCGAGGGCACGGTCCAGAAAAAGGTGGCCGCCCTGGCCAAAACCCCGGACCTGGTTTCCCGGAACAAGCTCAAGCGGTTCGCCGTGCTGGAAAGGGTCGTGCTGGGCAACCCGAGCCTGGAAATGGCCTGGATCACGGATACCGAGGGTATCCAGGCCACGGCGTTCGCCGTGGCCCACAACGGGGCCGTCGGCAAGGCACAGGGCGGCGTGGGCACGGACTGGTCGCATCGGGAGTGGTTCCGGGAACCTATCCGGACCGGGGAAACCTACATCTCCAACATCTACTATTCGGAAGCCATCGAGGACTACTGCCTGACGGTCTCCTCGCCCATCAGGGACGCATCCGGCGAGATCGTGGGCATCCTGGCCGTGGACGTCCGTCATGGCGGGCAGGCTGAAACCCTGGAGGCCGCCGCATAGGGTTCCCGTGATCCAATCGCCATACATCGGTCATGGCCCCGCCATGTTGATTTGGTAATCGGAAGACTCCAAGGGAGGACCGTATCATGCTTTGGTATGCACACAAGAAATACACGCCCGAGTTCTATGCCGCCAGGCTGGACGCCATCCGCAACCACGCGCGTTGCTCCACCCGCTGCATGGCCCTTATTGCAGCCACTGCGGCCACGGTGCAGATACTGGTGGACGTGACCTACATCTTCTGCCTGTAGCGTCTGAGCAGAAAGAACAGCACGGCAAACGCCAGCAGGCCCGCCGCTGCCGTGGGTGCGAAGCCGGTGGCGATTTCGTCGGACCCGCCGGGCGTGCCGGGCGCGTTGACCACGGTGGCTCCCTCCATGGGAGTCATGCCGAATCGGGCCAGGGCCAGGCCGTCGAGCACGACTGTGGCGGGCACCGGCTCCGGCAGCATCTCCCGCGCCGGTTCCCCGGCCAGGATGCGTTTGGCCGTCCGCATCGCGTACCGCCCCGTATCCCTGCCGGTTGCCAGCATGCCCCCGACCACGCCGGACCCGAGGACCGCATCGGTGAGCACGAAGATCGGCGAGTTGATGTGCGCCCGGAAGAGGTCCGCCAGTTGCCGGTCCGAGACCGGGAGACCCTTGTTGTCCTCCCCGTACCAAAGAAGGACGGCCACGGAGCGGCCGGGCATGCCGCCGAGGACCTGCCCCAGCCTGTCGATATCCAGCCCCTCGTCGTCGCCCGGTTCATGGCCGGGAAAGATCAGAGCCGTTTTCTCTTCACGCCGTTTCATGGCCCGTTCCAGGGCCGCTCTGGCTGCCAGGCCCCGGGGCGAGCTGTCGCTGATGCCTATGACCAGCCGGGTTTCGGGCCGCAGGTCGAAGATCAGGTCCAGGGTCCCATCCAGGTCGGCCTCCAGGGGCAGGGCCACGCAGTTGCCGCACAGGGCCGGCCCGCCGGGATCGATCTGGCCCGGTCCGGTGAGGACCACGGCGGCGCCGGGAAAGAGTTCCTCCCGGTATTTGCCCGCAAAGGCCCCGGCGGTCTCGTCCGTGGCGATCACCACGCGGGCTGCCGGGTTGAGCGTTTCCTTGAGCCTTTGGGCGACGGCGTCGATCGTGTCCTCGTCCACGGACGGCCCGCCGAGATACGCATGGTTCAGGCTCGCCCCGCTGCCCGCTTCCCCCGCCGCTCCGGCGGCCACGGCGTCCGTCCACGGCGTGGGGGAGTCCAGGCCGTGCAGGAGCAGGATGCCGGCGGACAAAGCCGGGGAGGGCAAACCCAGGAGGGCGAGCAGGAGCAGGAGGCGCAAGGTCATGGTATTGTTGCGTGCGAAAGTCATTGGTCCTTGGCGGAACAGACCCTGTTCCGTCCGGAGTTCTTGGCCTGGTAAAGGGCCGTGTCCGCAGCGTCGATCAGCTTTGAGGCGGACCATCCCTCCTGCCATTGGGCCACGCCGATGGACACGGTGAACTGCAGGGTGTCGTCGGAGAACCGACCGTTTTCCCGGGCGCGGAAGCCGTAGTTCTGCACGTCGTAGCGGATGGCCTCGGCCTTGATGGCGGCGGTGTCGAGGTTCATATTCTTCATGACGAGGACCAGCTCCTCGCCGCCGTACCGGGCCGCGAAACCGGCGTAGAGGGAGGCGTGGGCCGAGATGATCCGGGCCAGGGCGCGCAGCACGTCGTCGCCCGTCTGGTGGCCGTAGGTGTCGTTGACCTTCTTGAAATGGTCCACGTCGATCATCATCATGGACAGGGGCGGGTCTCCCTGCTTTCTCCCTTTCACGGCCTCTTCGATGTAGTTGTCGAAGGCGCGTCGGTTGTACAATTCGGAGAGCAGGGGGTCGAAGTTGGCGGTCCGCTCGAAATAGGAGGCCTTGGCGTTCAGCTCGGACGCCTCGGTCTCGAATTCCTGGATCAGTTCCTGGAACATGCCCCGGACCCCGGACACGATCATGGATCGTTTCGAGCCCGATTGGATGATGTCCACGGTGTCTTCCTCGAAGGTGCCCAGCCGGTCGGCCTGCCGCTCGTTGACGCCCTGCATGGAGGAGATGATCACGGCCATCTCGTTGACGAGCTGGGACGCGGACCGCTTTTCGCTGGTCAGGGCCGCTTCCAGCTCCAGGGTGCCGATGTTCTGCATGATGTACATTTCGAGCATGGCCAGGATGGTCTCGAACCGCTTTTCCGAAAAGTCCCCGGCCAGGAGCTGTTCGCGGATTTCCTGCTGGATTTCTGCTTTCTTCTCGTCCGTGTAAATGGTCAGCCGGGGGAGCAGGTTGCGGATGAACAGAACCACGGCCATCCAGTCGGGGTCGTCGTCGATGCCGGATTCCTTCATGAGGCGGAACAGTTCCTTGGTGCGTGCGGAGCCTGTCATAGCGTGTCCGGTGTGGCGGGTGTCGGATGCGGGATAAACGAAACGCAGTCTGCCATGCTTAAGCTACTCCATATTTTCGGCGGAGTGTCAAGCGGGACCGTCCGGTCGATTGGGCAAAAAAAGTGCGCCCTGCCGGATTCTCCGGCTTGGTACCAGGGCCAGACATTTCAAAATATACACTTTATGACGGCCTGGTGCGTTTATTGATGGCGCACATTGCTCTTTCTGGGAGTAGGGCGACTCGATTCGCCAGATCTGTCAAGGAAGAACTCGGTATCTATTTCCTCCCACCCTCCGCTGAGGTTGTCTGTTTTCCTCCTTGGCGAAGGATTCCAGCCTTTGACTCCTTTATACGCTTCCCCAAAAAACAGGGCAAGGGGTCGGGGCGGAAAAACCGACTCGGCAGCCGCAACTATCGGCCACGGCTGGAGATAAAAACGAAGATTTTTACAGGAGGGGACGGAGTCACCGCGCAGGGACAGCGGAAAAAGAAAAGGTCCAATTATGATAATGTATTGCAGTATCGGAAAAAAAGCAAGCGCAAAGGCGAACACGCCGATTTCAGGCCTGTCCGATTGATGCGGGAAGAAGGACTGCGGGTGGTTCTAATCGTCTTCGAACGGGTCGGCGATGAGGTCCATGACCCGGGCCAGGTCCAGGCGGTGAGCCGGGGCTTCCTGAGCGGCCAGGGCGGTGTCCATCTCGGCAAGGGATTCCCTGGCCTCGACGGCCTCGGCGCGGCCCAGGTTCTCGGTGACCACGTTCATGGCATTGTCCAGGGCCTCGGCGGCGCGGGCCTTGAGTTCCCGTATCCGGTCCTCACCGGCGGGGGATTCCTGTATCCGTATGGATTCGATGGCTGGCATGTGGTTCCTCCTTGCAGCTGGCATGGAGAACAGCAAATCCCGTGCGACACTTTAAAAAATCAATTATTTCAGCATTATGGTTTTTCTTCTTTCGTCATATCCGGCAGGATTTTCCCCCTCCGGCGGACCGGCACCAGGAACAGGGTCAGGAGGATCAGGCCGAAGAACAGTCCGTAGGCCACGCCGAATTGGAGCTGGCTGAAGTCGTGAAAAAGGAGTTTGCCCGCCCAGTACCCGATAAAGGACTGGCCCTGCCTGGCCCAGCCCTGGCCGCCCGCCCTGCGCAGCACCCCCTCCCAGACGGTCAGGGGGCAGAGCCGCCCGGCCACGGTCTCGGCCAGCACAAAGCCCATCAGCCCCACGTGCGAGAAGCGGAACCACGGGTTGCGCACGAACCGCCAGCCGCGCCATGCGCCCAGCCAGATCACGGGCAGGCTGAACGCGTTGAAGGCCGCGATCAGGACGTGGACCGCCAGGACCGCGTCCGCCAGCAGCAGGAGTCGTGACTCGGTCATTGCCCGGCCTCCGGGCCCGGCGGCTGCTCCAGCAGGGACAGGAAGCGGTCCAGCCCGTCCACGTACGCCTGCCCTGTGGACAGGAACCCGGTGTTGTGGTCGCCGAGAAGCTCCAGGAAGGATTTGGGGCCGCCATAGGCGTCGTGGAGTTGCTTGCCCAGGGCGAACGGAACGATGTCGTCGTCCCGGCTGTGCAGGAACAGGGCCGGGAGTGTGACGTTTCGTAATGCGTTTTCGCTGTCGTAATGAAAACGGGCCAGTCGGCGCACGGGCAGCCACGGGTAGTGGTGTACGCCCATGTCGGGCACCGAGGTGAAGGTGGATTCGAGGATCAGCCCGGCGGGCGTCGCGTTGTGCGTGCAGAGGTGCCGGGCCAGATCTGCGGCCACGCCTCCTCCCAGGCTGCGCCCGAACAGGATGATCGAGCCGGGGGGCATGAGCCGTTCGGCGACCAGCCACTCCCAGGCCGCCCGTGCGTCCGCCCTGGTCGCCTCTTCGCCGGGGACTCCCTGGCTTCGCCCGTATCCCGAGTAGTCGTAGATCAGGACCGACAGCCCGAGATCATGGAAGATGCGCAGGGATTCCAGCCGGTGGGAGATGTTGCCGCCGTTGCCGTGGGAAAAAAGCAGGGTGAACCGGGGCTGCTCGTGGGGCAGCCACCAGGCGTGGATGGCGGTGCCGGACGCGGTGGTCAGGTACACGTCCTCGTAGGCCAGACCGGCGTCGGCAGGGGTGGAGACCAGCTCCCTCCGGGGGCAATAGAGCATTTTGGGCTGGGAGATGTACACCCAGGCGACCAGGGAGCCGTAGAGCAGGGCGAGTGCGCCCGCGATGGTTGCTGCCGTCCACATGGGGCGAGCATACACGGGTTGCGCCCGTTTGTGGACCCTTTCCATTTGCCGTGGCTTGTTCTAATCTGCGCCCATGGACATCGCAGGCATCATACTGGCCGGGGGACTCGGCACCCGCATGGGGCACGTGAAGAAGGCGTTCCTCGAGGTCGGGGGCAGGACCGTCCTGGACCGGCTGCTGGCCGTGTACCGCCCCCTGTTCACCGAGATCGTCATCTCGGCCCGCGAGGCGGCGGATTTCGCGGCCTACGGATTCCCGGTGGCCGAGGACCGGTTCGAGGCGCGCAGCTCCCTGACCGGCATCCACGCCGGACTGGACGCCATGAAGGCCTCCTATGGCTTTTTCGCGGCCTGCGACGATCCGTTCCTGCAGCCCGGGCTGGTGGAGCGGCTGCTGGCCGAGGTCGAGCCCGAGGTCGACGTGATCATCCCCCTCAAGGAGGACGGTTACCGCGAGCCGCTGTGCGCGGTCTATTCCAAGCGCTGCCTGCCCTTCATCGAGGCCCAGCTCAGGCAGGAGGATTTCAAGATCATCCGTTTCTTCGACCATGTCGCGGTAAAGGAGGTGCCCATCGCCCGCCTCCTGCCCGGCGATCCGGACCAGGTGTCCTTCTTCAACGTCAACACCCCGGACGACCTCCGACAGGCCGAGCGACTGGCTGCGGAACTGGGCCTGTAACCCCCATGTCCTTCGATTCCCTGAACACCCTTTCCGGGCTGCTCAACCGGCCGTTGTCCATCGGCAACAGGTCCGTTGCCAACCGGCTGTGGCTCGCGCCCATGGCCGGGCTGAGCCATGCGGCCTTTCGCCAGGTCCTGGACGAATACGGCGGGTGCGGTCTGATGTTCACCGAGATGTGCATGTCCAGGGCGGTGCCCACGGAGAACCCGCGCGTGTCCACGGTTTTTCGCTGGCGGGAGGAGGAGCTTCCGCGCCTGGTCTGCCAGATCGCGGGCGCGACCCCGGAGGACCTGGTTCCGGCGGCCCGGCGCGTGGAGAAGGAAGGCTTCTTCGGCGTGGACATCAACATGGGGTGCTCGGCGCCGGGCATCATCAAGCGCGAGTCGGGCGCGGCCCTGCTCAAGGAGTCCGGCGGTGCCCTGGCCGTGGCCGAGGCGGTGCGCAAGGCCGTGTCCATCCCGGTCTTCGTCAAGTTCCGCACCGGCTGGACCCCGGATATCGGGCCCGCCGTGGCCCTGGCCAAAAATTTCGAGTCCACTGGCGTGGACTGCCTGGTCTTTCACCCCAGGGTGGCCCCGGACAAACGCACCCGGCCTTCGGTGCGCGAACACATCACCGCCATTGCCGAAGCCGTGTCCATCCCGGTTTTCGGCAACGGGGATGTGGTTACGCCCAAGGATTGCCTGGACATGCTGCAGACCACCGGTTGCGACGGTGTTTCCGTTGGCCGCATGGGTGTGGCCCGCCCCTGGCTGTTCGCCGAGTGGACCGCCGGATACGTTCCCACGGACACCTGTTTTTGCGACTACGCCCTGCGGCTGGCCGATGTCCTGGACGAGCAGTTCGACCCCATTCACGCCCTCAAGCGGTACAAGCTCTTCACCATCTATTTCGCGGCCAATTTCACCTTCGGCCACAGCCTGCAATCGAAGTTCCTTGGGGCCAAGTCCATGGACGACGTCCGCGCCGTGGCCGAGGCCCACCTCAAGCCCGGCATGCGGCTGGTCAAACGCCCGAACATGAATCTCTACAGCATCTGAGGACGCCATGCAGACCATCGACCTCACCCACACGATCCATACCGGCATGCCGGTCTTTCCCGGCGACCAGTCGCCCAACCTGCGGCGGACCCACTTCGTCAACCGTGACGGGTTCGCCCAGACGGCCGTGGCCATGAGCTCCCACACCGGCACCCACGTGGACTGCGCGGCCCATCTCTTTGCGGACGCCCCCGGCCTGGACTGGCTCGGCCCGGACAATTTCACGGGCTGGGCGGCCGTGGTGGACCTGACCTCCCTTCCTGCCCCGCGCATCGACCAGCCCGACCTCGCCCGTCTCGCGGACATCGACGGCCTCGACTTCGTCCTGCTGCGGACGGGCTGGGACCGCCACTGGAAGACCGACCTCTATTATCAGGGCGAATTCCCGGTCCTGACCGAAACCGGTGCCCGGTTCCTCGGCGGCCTGGGTCTGAAGGGCATCGGCCTGGACACCCCGTCCCCGGACCCGGTCCGGTCCCATGAACTGCCCGCGCACCATATCCTCTTCGACCATGGCCTGGTCATCGTGGAAAACCTGACCAACCTCGGCGAGTTGCCGCTCCAGGACTTCGTGTTCTCCTGCCTGCCCCTGCGGCTGAAGGACGGGGACGGGTGCCCGGTGCGCGCCGTGGGCATGACGTTTTAGGCCGCCTCCGGTCCCCCATCCTCTCGTCATCCGGCTGTAGGGTCGCGGAGCCTGTTTCCGACCACCCATGTCAAGTGCTAATTTTATCCTATAGCCTGTTTTCACTATACATTCTTTGACAAAACCCGGTTTTGCGGAAAACCCGTGGTAGGGTCCTCTCACCCGGCCCGGAGGTCTCCAGACGGCCCGGCGGACGAAAGTGAAGCGGTTTCATTTTCGGTCGCGGACACCCGTTGACAGGACACAGCTCGGATACCCGGCCTGTACAATCCTCAACGGACAAAGGAGAACTCAATGTCCACGACCGTCAGCAACGGGTTTGTCACCCAATATGTGGAAATGGTGCACCAGGCCTATCAGGGCCGGGGCTCCAAACTGCGCCACACCGTCCGCCTCCAGGAAGGCGTGGAAGGCTCCAAGTGCGTCTTCCAGAAGGTCGGCAAGGGCGCGGCGGGCAAGAAGACCCGCCACGGCAACGTGCCGCTCATGAACCTCAACCACTCCAACGTGTCCTGCACCCTGTCCGACTGGTACGCCGCCGAGTACGTCGACAAGCTCGACGAGCTCAAGGACAAGAGCGACGAGAAGCAGGTGGCCGCCGATGCCGGTGCCTGGGCGCTTGGGCGCAAGATCGACGAACTGATCATCACCAAGCTCGACGGCGCCTCCAACGTGGTGGCCGAAGCCGAGGCCGGCCTGACCAAGGACAAGATCCTCCAGGCCTTCGGCACCCTCAACGCCAACGACGTGCCCGACGACGGCCACCGTTTCGCCCTGGTCGGTCCGCACCAGTGGAACGAGCTGCTCAACATCCAGGAGTTCAAGTCCAGCGACTACGCGGGTGAACAGTACCCCTGGCTCAAGGGCACCGAGTCCCGCACCTGGCTGGGCATCACCTGGATGTTCCACACCGGGCTGCCCGTGGACGCGGGCTCCCGCAAGTGCTTCATCTACCACCGCAACGCCGCGGGCCTGGCCGAGGGCCAGAAGGTCCAGGCGTTCGTGGACTGGGTGCCGGAAAAGGCCGCCCACCTGGTGGACCACATGCTGTCCGCCGGTGCCTGCCTCATCGACCCGGACGGCGTCATCGAGATCATGTGCGACGACGACGCGGTGATTCTCTAACCGATTCGGGAGAGCTGCGCTGAAAGCACGCTTCCTCCCAGGACAGGGATTTGATCAAAAAACAACAAGGAGTAATACGAAATGGCATACAACAGCGAAGACATGCGGCTCATGGGCGGGGTTCCCGGCCAGCAGCTGTTCCTCTACCGCACCGAGGACGCCGTGGCGTCCGTGACCGGTTCCGGCTACTTTGACGAGGCTGCGGTGGACTACACCCTGGACACCGGCGACATCATCATCGCCTGCACCGGCGCGGACATGGCTGCGGCCGTGGACATGCTGGTGGCCACCAACACTGACGGCGTGGTCACGGTGGTCAGCGGAACCTAGGGACAACGAAAACGAAAACAGGCACATTCCACACTCCAGTCGGGGCCTCCTCTTCGGGGAGGCCCCTTTTGGGTGGGCTTGAAATAAAGGGATTTTGCAATACAGATTCGATGGAAGGGGGAAGTTCGTTTCTTAGAATTCAAGCGTCAGCCCGGAACCCACTTCCTTGACCGGGCATTTCCTGGCCAGGGCTATTTTGCCCGCCAGGTCGGTGCAGTGGCAGCAGTAGAGCGCCTCAAGGTCGAGGGCGGCCAGGTAGTCAGTGGTCGGGTCCAGCCGTTCGGGCTTGGCCTTTTGCAGGTGGAAGCCGCCGAGGACCGTGCGCACGCTGTCCACGCCCGTCACCCGCTTTGCCTGTTCCACCGTGTTGCAGATGCCTGCGTGGGCGCAGCCCGCAATGACCACCAGACCCGTGTCCGAGACATAGGCCATGGCCGTGTCGTCCGGCAGGTCGTCCTCCACCCAGCCGTTTTCCTCGTTGCGTTCGCCAAGGGGGGCGGGCGGCTCGAAGTCCGTTACCCGTTTAATTTCACCCAGCGTTGCCAGCCGCTTGGAAAGCCATACCGGCTGGTCCGTCAGGGTCAGGTCAAACTGCGCAGACAGCTTTTCCTCGGCCAACAGCATGCCCAGTTCGGGAACCGCGTCCTTGCGTTTGGAAGTGAACGCCTTGGGGTGGGCCACCAGCACGGGGCGCGAATTGGCCTGCTTGTGCACTGCGGCCTCGAAGTAATGCCGGATCAGGATGTCCAACCCCCAGGTGTGGTCGAAATGGCCGTGGGACAGCGCGATCCAGTCCAGGTGCAGCAGGTCGATGTTCTTGCGCTGGGCGTTTTTCAGGAAAGCGTCGGAATAGCCCGCGTCAAAGAGCACCCGCGTCTTTCCGTCCCGGATGAACATGGATAACGCCGGTTCCGCCAGAAACTGGGTGCCCACCAGCGAATTGTTGTCTACGAGAAAGGTCAGTTCCATAGAATGCCTCCGCGAACTGGAATGGTTGAACGAAATACTTTATGCTCCTTCCCATGAGTTCACGCAATGCCCTTTTCGGCCTCATCATTCTTGCCGCGCTGCTCCTGCCCGGCGCGGCTTCGGCCCAGATGGTCACCTTCATCAAGATCATCGACGGCGACTCCCTGCTCGTCGAGGCCGGGGGCCGGTCCATGGAGGTGCGCCTCATCGGCGTGGATGCCCCTGAATTCAAGCAGGAGTATGGCCTCCAGGCCAAGGAGTTCTCTCTCAAGTTCTGCTTCGGCCACAAGCTGCGCCTGGAGTTCGACAAGGAGTTGGTCGACCGCTACGGCCGCGTGCTCGCCTACGTCCACCGGGGCGACAAGATGCTCAACCGGGAGATTCTCGAGGCCGGTCTTGCCATTGCCGTCAGGATCAAACCCAATATCCGCCGCTACGCCGCCTTCAAGGCGGCAGAGCAACTGGCCGTCGGCAAGAAACACGGCTTCTGGAAGCAGGGCGGTCTGAGGATGACCCCTGCCCAGTGGCGCAAGGCGCATCCGCAGAAACGACGCGACTAGGGCGTCCCCGGCGGGTCTGCCGGGGCGCAGGAATCAATCCCTACTTCACGATCATGACCGAGTTCCGGGCTTGCCGGGCCACCTCGTGGGATACGCTGAACCCTTTGGCGAACCAGGGTTTGAGCGATTCCGAGGCGAGGATGAGGGAGAAGTCGAAGCCGATGGTGATGATGGTCTGCACGGGGTCGCCGACTTCGACCAGGGTCTCGTGGGGGGTGATGCCTGCGGCCTTGAACGCGGCTGCGGCTTCGTCCACGGCCTTCTGTGCGCGCGGCAGGTCCTTGTCGGTGGGGGCCACGGACAGGATGGACGCCGGGCACTGGCAGGCGTGGGCGTAGCGGATGGCTTCGGGCAGCATGGCCCGCGACTGGTCGGTGTCCTGGACGCAGACCAAATGGCCGTGGCCGGGTTCGAGGTGCCGGGCCACTATGATGGACTGTTCGCAGACCGAGGCTATTTTGAGGGCCAGGGGCTTGGCGGACAGGAGCTTCTTGAGGCCGGACATGGGTTGGGGCGACGCGCCGACGATGACCAGGTCGGCCTTGAACCGTTTCGCCTCGTCGGCCACGGCGGAGGTCACGTCCTTGGCGGTGCGCAGGCAAAGGGAAATCGTCGCGCCGCAGGGGTTTTCATATTCGATGACGTATTCGCCGGCCGGATCGCCGGAGATGTCGCGGTGGCGCCATTCGCGGTTTTTTTCGTCCGTGATCTCGCCCAGGTCCACGAGGATGTCCCGGGCGGTCTTGAGCTGGGTCATGCCGGGCAGTTCCAGTCCCCAGTCCAGGATGTTTTCGCGGGCCACGCGCACTTCCATGCCGCCGGACTGCAGCCCGCTGTCCAGGGGGCGAACGAAGAGCAGGGATATGTCGGCGCAGCTTTTTTTGCTGAGCCGGGCCGCGTACTTGAGCCCGGCGTAGGCATCCGGGCCGCCGCCGATGCAGATGAGGATGCGCAGTCTGTCGTCCGAGGTCATGGGCAGCTCCTTAGAGGCCGGTCAGGGGCCAGTAGAGTTTCGACGCCGCTAAAAGGACGATAAACGACATGAGCGCCATACGCCAGCCCACTTTCATGAAGTCTCCCGGACGCAGGTAGCCGGAGGAATAGACGATGGTCGAGGCCGGCGTGCCGATGACCGTGAAATAGGCGAAGGCGCTGGAAATGGCGGTGACCATGCCCACGGCCAGCGGGTTGGTCTCGGTGCCCACGGCGATGGACAGGACGATGGGGCCGAGTACGGCCACGGCCGCGCCGTTGGACATGGTGTTGGTGATGAAGGTGGTCAGGGCCATGACCGCGGCCAGCAGGCCGATGCCGTGGTCCATGCCCAGCGGGGCCAGGGAGTCCATGAACAGCCCGGCCACCCAGGCCGCCGCGCCGGTGTCGCGCATCTGCACGCCCAGGGAGATGGCTGCGGCGTACAGCAGGACCACGCCCCAGTTGACGCCGGAGTTGATGTCCTGCCAGCGAACCAGCCCGGCGATGAGGAACAGGACCGCGCCGAGCAGGGCGATGGTGCCCATGCCCACTTCGGAGGAAAACCCCACCCAGCCGATCAGGGTCAGCAGGAACAGGCCGATGGCCACGTAGTTGCTGCCCGAGAGGGAGCCTTCGCTGCCCACCTGCTTCTTGAGCTGCTCGATGGCCGGGCCGAGGTCCGTGAGGTCGGTCTTGAAGGTGGAGCGCAGGATCAGGTGCATGAGCGGCAACTGGATCAGGAAGATGGGGTAGGCGTATATCATCCAGTCCAGGTAGCTGACGGAATAGGCGTAGGTGGCGGGATCGTCCGTGGCGAAGAAGCCGCGCAGGTAGTCTATCATGATGGCGTTGCGCGCGCCGCCGGACGGCGTGCCGATTCCGGCCATGGCGCAGGCGTACGAGATGGAAAAGAGGAAGAGCACGGCCAGGGCGCGCCGTTTCTGCGGGTCGTCCGTGGCCAGCTGGAGCAGGGACAGGGCCACGGGCAGCATCATGGCGGCCACGGTGTGCTCGCCGATGAAGGAGGCCAGGATGCCGGAAAAAACCGAGATGCCGAAGGCGATGCGATAGGCGTTCGGTCCGGTGACGCGGACGATGAGCAGGGCCAGCCGCTTGTCCAGCTTCTGCTTGACCAGGGCCACGGCCAGCATGAGCGAGCCCATGATGAAGAGCACGGAGTCCTTCATCAGCGATTTGGCCACCAGGGAGGAGTCGAGCTTGAGCAGGAATATCTGGCCGAGGATGATGAGCAGGGCCACGGCGGGCAGCGGGATGGGCTCGGTGATGAAGAGCATGGTCGCGCCCACGGTCATGATCAGGACCTTCCAGCCGTCGGGCGAGACCGATTCCGGGGCCGGGGACAGGAACATGGCCGCCTGGATCACCAGGGTGATGAAGAACCATTTTTTTTCGCGCAGGTAATTGATCACGATGGAGGCAGCATACACCACTCACGGCCCTGTCGCCAGCCGAAAACCGCTTCTTCCGACTCAGTGCAATCCTTTCTTTTCAAGGATGCGCGTATTGGGTAACCTTGGGGGGCGGCCGACCGCCGCCGAACGAACGCTCAACCAAGGAGTTTCCCTTGATACGCACATTATCCGCCTTGTGTAAGAACGAGCCCGGCGTTCTGGGGCAGATGGCCCTGGAATGCGGCAAATACAACGCCAATATATTGTCCCTGGCCGCCGGGGAGACCGAGAACCCCGAGATTTCCCGCATCGTGCTCTGCGTGGACGGCGACGACGCGGCCATCGACGAGGTCGAGAAGTATCTCGAATCCCTGGACGCAATCATCCAGATCGACGACCTGTCGCGCAAGGATTTCGTGGACCGGGAGCTGGTCATGGTCAAGGTGTCCATGGACCGGGCCAACACCGGCCAGCTGATGCAGATTTTCGAGGTCTTTCGCGCCAACGTGGTCGGCATGGGCCAGGAGACGGTCACCGTGGAGCTGTCCGGCGACCAGGAGCGCGTGGACGGGTTGATCAAGATTCTCGCGCCCTACGGCATCAAGTCCATGTGCCGGTCAGGCATGATCGCCCTCAAGCGCGGGGACGAATAGGCCGTGCCCTACCCACCCATAACCAATTTGCAGGAGCTCGTGGGGGCAGCCCTGGAGCACGGGGGAGGGGACCTGCCCAAGGTCGCCATCGCCCGGTCCGCCGAGGGCTTCGTGCTCCGGGCGGGCGTGGAGGCGTTCGAGCGCGGCGTGGCCGAGCCCGTGCTCATCGGCGATATGGACGAGACCCGGCGCATCGCGGACGAGCGGGGGCTGGACATCTCCCGGTTCCGCCAGCTGCACATCACCGACGACGACCGGGCCGTGTTCGAGGCGGTTCGGTTGTTCCGCGAGGGCGAGGCCCGGTTCATCATGAAGGGGCTGGTGTCCACGGCCATGCTGCTCAAGGCGGTGCTCAACAAGGAGACCGGCGTGCCGCACCCGTCGCGCATCCTGAGCCACGTGGCGGTTTTCGAGTCGCCCATCGACGGACGGGTGATGATCCTGACCGACGCGGGCGTGAATATCGCACCCACCCTGCAGCGCAAGATCGACATTTTGAAGAACGCGCTGGACGTTGCCCGGGCGCTCGGTATCGAAGCGCCCCGGTGCGCCATCCTGGCGGCAACGGAAAAGATCAACTATCCGGCCATGCCCGCCACCCTGGACGGCGACATCCTGACCAAGATGGCCCGGCAGGGGGAGTTCGGCGACGCCCGCGTGCTCGGACCGCTCTCCCTGGACCTGGCCGTTTCCAGAGAGGCGGCGGCCACCAAGCGGTTCGACGATCCGGTGGCCGGGAGCGCCGACATCCTGGTCACGCCCAACATCGAGGCGGGCAACGTTCTGTACAAGGCGCTGTCCACCCTGTCCGGCTGCATCATGGCCTCGGTGGTGGTGGGCAGCCGCGTGCCCGTGGTGGTCCCGTCCCGGGGCGACTCGGACGCGAGCAAATTTCACTCCATTGCCCTGGCCTCGGTGCTGGCCGGCCGGAGCGGGTCGTGAGCGTCCTGGTCATCAACCCCGGCTCCACCTCGACCAAGCTGGCCGTGTTCGAGGAAGGGAACTGCCTGGCGTCCTCGGAGCTCCAGCACGACCGGCAGGCCCTTTCCCGGTTTGTCCGGGTGGCCGACCAGTTCGACTACCGGCTGCATGAGGTTGGGAAGTTCCTGGCCGATTCCGGTACGGACGCGGCCCGGCTGCGCGCCGTTGCCGGGCGCGGCGGATTGTTGCGCCCGATGGATGGCGGCGTTTACGCCGTGTCGGACGATATGGTCGCCGACCTGAAATCGGCCCGGTACGGCGAGCATCCCTGCAACCTGGGCGCGCTGCTTGCCCTGGAAGTGGCGCGGGAGATGAATATCCCCGCCTACGTCGTGGACCCGGCGGTGACGGACGAACTGATGGATGCGGCCCGGCTGACCGGATTGCCCGGGATCAGGCGGCGCAGCCTTTTTCATGCGTTGAACCAGCGCGGCGTGGCCCGCATGGTGGCCGACCGGCTGGGCATCGATTACGCGAGCAGCGATTTCATCGTCTGTCACATGGGCGGCGGCGTCTCCATCGGGGCGCACCGCCACGGTCGGGTGGTGGACGTGTCCAACGGCCTGGACGGCGAGGGGCCGTTCACCCCGGAGCGGACCGGCGGGTTGCCCCTGCTGCCGGTCATCGACCTGCTCAAGCGGGGCGACATGGACCTGGACGGGCTCAGGCACGCGGTGGTCAAGGAAGGCGGGCTGTACGCCCACCTCGCCACCAATGATCCGCGCGAAGTGGTGGCCCGCATCGAAGAGGGCGACGAACAGGCCGCCCTTGTTTTCGACGGGCTGGCCTATGCCGTGGCCAAGCATGTTGGGGCCATGGCCCCGGCTCTGGCCGACGAGCGCGGCCATGTGCACGTGGCCGCCGTGATCCTGACCGGCGGCCTGGCCCGGAGCGGCCCGCTGGTGGCCGAGATATCCCGGATGATACGCTATCTCGGCCCCGTTGAGGTGGTGCCCGGCGAAGTGGAGATGGCCTCCCTGGCCGCAGGGGTGGAGCGGGTCCTGAGCGGCTCGGAGCCAGCGCGGGCATATTATAACGCCGTTGATTGATTCATCGGCATTTGTATATTGTTATTCCAGAGCATAAGGGGTACGGATTACGAGTCAAATTTTTCCGGGGTTGCGCCATGTGTCCCTTGGGTACGCATAGAAGGAATGATTGAATGGGGTCTTTGTTTTCCAAGTCCACCACCTTGCGGAAGGGCGTCAGGATCACGGATGAAGAGTTCGTGCAACTGCGTGATTTCATATATGAAAAAAGTGGAATATTCGTCGATGTCAAACGCAAGTATCTTTTCGAGAGCCGGTTTTCGAAGCGGCTTGACGAATTGCGGCTGACCAGCTTTTTCGACTACACCAAGTATCTCAAATACGACAAGAAAAAGGATGAGGAGCTCAAGCACCTCTTCGAGCTGGTGACCACCAACGAGACCAGCTTTTATCGGGACATGCGCCAACTGGAGGCCTTCCGGGACAACGTTCTGAAGGAAGCCCTGAATGAACAGCGCAAAAAGGGCCGGCTGGAATTGAACATCTGGTCTGCGGGCTGTTCGTCCGGTGAAGAGCCCTACACCCTGGCCATCCTGCTCATGGAAACCCTGGGGCTCGAGTTGCCCCGGTGGAAGATTTCCATCACTGCGGCAGACCTTTCGGCCCAGATGGTTGCCCGGGGCAAGGAAGGCATATACAAGGAATACGCGTTCAAGACCACGCCCGACGCCATCCGCAAGAAGTATTTCAAGGAAGTGGAGGGCGGGTGGCAGATCGCCCCGGCCGTCAGGAACATGGTCAATTTCGTGCAGATGAACCTGAACGACACTCTGTCCCTCAAGCGGGTGCCCCGCTCCCAGATCGTGTTCTGCCGGAACGTCATCATCTATTTCGACGACGCCATGAAGAAGAAGGTGGTCGGCTCGTTCTATGACAACCTCCATCCCGGAGGATGCCTCATGATCGGCCATTCCGAATCGCTTCACAAGATATCCCAAGTCTTCAAACCGGTTTCCTATCCAGGAACCATAGCGTACATGAAGGAAAAATAGGGAATCGTTCCCTGTCGGAGGTCACGAAGTTGAGTATCCTGAGCTTAGAAGAATTGAAGGCCGGAATGGTTCTGGCTTCCGATCTCATCGCCTCTGACGGTCGGATGCTTTTCAAGTCCGGCACCGAGCTTGAAGACCGCCACCTGGTCCTGCTCAAACGGATCGGCGTGACCCAGGCCGACGTGGAGCCCTCCCTGGACAGCCTCGACGAGGAAACCCTCATGGCCGTCGAGGACTATGTCCGTGATTTCTTCCTGTACGTGAACCCGGATTTCGAACCCTCCATCCATATGTTCAGGGTCGCCCTGGAACTGACCGCCAGGAGCGTGGCCGGGGGATGGGAGCTGCCCGATGCGGACACCCGCCGCGCCGCCAGCGTGGAGCACATGGAGGACATCTTCATCAAGGGCATGGGCGACCCCTCCACCATCGTCAGGCACGAGACCGAACTGGCCAGTTTCCCGGATATCTTTTTCCGCATCAAGGAAGTCCTCGAGGACGAGGCCGCGTCCGCCGACCGCATCGCCAAGGTGGTCAGCACGGACATGAGCCTGGCCGCCAAGCTCATCAAGCTGGTCAACTCGCCCCTGTACGGATTCCCCCAGAACATCGACTCCATCACGCGGGCCGTGGCCCTGGTGGGCGCCAAGGAGCTGTCCACCCTGGCGCTGGGCATTTCGGCCATCAACTATTTCAAGGATATCCCCCCGGAACTGATCGACATGAGGACGTTCTGGCGGCATTCCATCACCTGCGGCATCTTCGCCAAGATTCTGGCCGGGACCCAGACCGGGCTTTCGCCGGAAAGATTCTTCATCGGCGGGCTGCTGCACGACGTGGGCAGGCTGATCCTGTTCAAGAAGCTGCCCTATGCCTCGTCCGAGGCCATGCTTTTCTCCCGCGAGAATTCCATTCCCCTGGTGGAGGCCGAACTCACGGTCATGGACTTCTGCCATACCGACATCAGCGCTCCCCTGCTCCAGGCCTGGAAATTCCCCCAGGGACTGGCCGACATGATCAACTTCCACCACTCCCCCATGGAGTTCCCCAACCCGCTGGAACCCGCCATCATCCACGTGGCCGACAACCTGGCCAATGCCGTGGAAATCGCTCAGGGCGGCATGTACGTCATGCCCACCCTGGATGAACAGGCCTGGGAACTGCTGGGGATCGATGCCGAGGAATTCGTCGAGGATGCCGTGAAACAGTACGCGGAACAGATCGACGTCATCATGAGCGCCTTTTTCTAGGCATTTCTCACCGTATAAGATTTGGGGTGACCCGGCTTCCGATAGCGGGCCACCTGCACATTTTCCCGGCGAAAGGCGTCCTCACCCTACGGGGGGACGCCTCCGGGGCCTTGCGCTGCTCTTCGCTTCGCTGGAGCAGCCAGGTTGGTGGTCGTGGGAATGGGGGGCTTGTGGTTGGTTGTTGAAGGCTGTGGGCTGGGTGGAGTTGGTGAAATTGATTTTCTGTAAATATAGATAATTGGGGCGTCGTCGGTCGGGGAAAATTCGCGACTCCCATATTGTAGTCCTAACCGAAAACCATGCTCCTTCGGCTCTTCGTCAGCCTTGCCGACAACCCGCCGACAGGCGCGCCAAAAAGCTTTGGAGGGGGAGCCCCGAGGGGGAACCTTTCCCGAAAGGTTCCCCCTCGGGCCGCCGGAGGCATCAAAAAGACCCGGCCCGTCAGCATTGCTGACGGGCCGGGTTGTTTCTTGGGTCTAGTCGGGACTAGCCGAGGAGTTCGGCGAGGTCCTGGTCGGGGGTGGTGATGGGGGCGATGTTGTAGTTTTCGACCAGGTAGTTGAGCACGTTGGGGGTGATGAAGGCCGGCAGGGTGGGCCCGAGCTTGATGTTCTTGATGCCCAGGGCGAGCAGGGAGAGCAGGATGGCCACTGCCTTCTGTTCGTACCAGGACAGGACCAGGGACAGGGGCAGGTCGTTGACGCCGCAGTCGAAGGCGTCGGCCAGGGCCAGGGCGATCTGGACGGCGGAGTATGCGTCGTTGCACTGGCCGATGTCGAGCAGGCGGGGGATGCCGCCGATGTCGCCGAGCTGCTTGTCGAAGAAGCGGAACTTGCCGCAGGCCAGGGTCAGGACGATGGTGTCCTTGGGGGTCTTTTCCACGAACTCGGTGTAGTAGTTGCGGCCGGGCTTGGCGCCGTCGCAGCCGCCCACCAGGAAGAAGTGCTTGATGTCGCCGGCCTTGACCGCGTCGATGACGGTTCCGGCCACGGACATGACGGCGTTGCGGGCAAAGCCGACCATGACGGAGCCTTTGTCGGTGTCGGCTGCAAAGCCGTCCATGGCCAGGGCGCGCTCGATGACCGGGGTGAAGTCTTCGTTGCCCACGTGCACTGCGCCGGGCCAGCCCACCAGGCCGGTGGTGAAGATGTTCTCGATGTAGTTCTTGGGGTCCTGGATGCAGTTGGTGGTCATCAGGATGGCGCCCGGGAACTCGGCGAATTCCTTTTTCTGGTTCTGCCAGGCGGTGCCGTAGTGACCGGCCAGGTGCGGGTATTTCTTCAACTCGGGGTAGCCGTGGCAGGGCAGCATCTCGCCGTGGGTGTAGATGTTGATGCCCTTGCCCTCGGTCTGCCGGAGCAGGGTCTCAAGGTCCTTGAGGTCGTGGCCGGACACGAGGATGGCCTTGCCTGCGGTGGCTCCGAGTTTGACCTCGGTGGGCTCGGGATGGCCGTAGGTGGAGGTGTTGGCGTCGTCCAGCAGCTCCATGGCCCGGATGTTGATGCGGCCGCATTCGAGACCGGCTTCAACGCATTGTTCCAGGGTCAGGTCGGTGGACAGGGTGGCGGCCAGGAGTTCCTGGATTTTGGCGTACAGCTCGTTGTCTTCCTTGCCGAGGATGGCGGCATGGTCGGCGTAGGCGGCCACGCCCTTGAGGCCGTATGTCAGGGTCTGCTTGAGGGACTTGAGGTCCGGGTTGGGTTCGGGGTCGTTTTCCACGCCGAACTGCCTGCCCTGGGCGACCAGGCCGGGGATGTCCAGCGCCGGGACGAGCACGGCCGGGCCGTCGAACTCCACGCCGGGGACCTTGGCCTTGAGGGAGTCTCGCAGGGTCACGCACTCGTTGATGAGCTTGACGAACCGGGCGTCGTCGAAGTTGACGTTGGTCAGGGTGGAGAAGACGGCCTTGACGGTGAAGAGATTGGCTTCGGCGTCTTCGATGCCGTTTTTGCGGGCGGCCACGGCAACCTGGGAAAGGCCTTTGGTCAGGTGGAGGAGAAGGTCCTGGAGGGTGGCGGTGTTGTCGGTTTTGCCGCACACGCCGATCTTGGTGCAGCCGCCTTTTGCGGCCTGTTCACATTGGTAACAAAACATGGTTTCACTCCTTTTTTTGGGTGGTGTTCTCGTTCGGTGGGTCGAGAATTAGCCCAAAGCGGAGCAGCGCAGTATGACTTGAGTCAAAAAACGGAAAAAGAAAGTAAAAAAGTGCGGCCCGGTTCATGACCATGGAAGTTGTTTTGCTTCCGCCCGCTTTATTCTTTCTCTTCCATTTGTTAGGGAAATGAATCTGAACCAAACCCGGTGGTGCCATGATACGCAGAGCCTTTCCCTCAGTGACGTGCCTCGCCCTTGCCGCTTTCGTGTTGCTGGCATGCCTGGCAGAGCCTGCTTCGGCCGAGACCACCCGGAAGAAGCAGATTCTGCTGCTCAATTCCTACCATCAGAATTTCGCCTGGAACGAGGCCATTTTCCGGGGGTTGTCCGACGTGCTCCGGCCCAGGGAGACCGGCATCACCCTGCACCTGGAGTACATGGACACCAAGCGTGTGGAGTTCAACGAGCCGTATATTCGCCAACTGCGAAACGTGTTCGAGCACAAATACAAGGGCATGCAGTTCGACCTGATCATGGTCACGGACAACAACGCCTTCGAGTTCATGCGCCGCAATCACGACTCCCTTTTTCCCGATGTGCCGGTCGTGTTTTGCGGGGTGAACAATTTCTCGGATGACCTGATCAGGGACCACCCCCTGTTTACCGGGGTTGCCGAGTCCATGGACGTGGCCGCCACCCTTTGGCTGGCGCTGACGATCCATCCCGGCACGTCGTCCATCTACATCATCAACGACTACACTCCCACGGGCAGGGCCGTGACCAGGGCCATCAAGAAGAGTCTGACGTCCTTCTCGACGCCCATTCCGCTGCGGTACTCCGGCAACCTCGATCTGGACCGGCTTCTCGAACAGGTCGGGGAACTGCCCGGGGACGCCCTGATTCTTTTCGGGGTGTTCAACCGCGACGTGTCAGGGCGGTTCTACGATGTGGCCGAAGCGAGCAGCGCCGTGGCCGCGAGCGCCGAGGCTCCGGTTTACGGGCTCATGGATTTCGATCTCGGGCACGGCATCGTGGGCGGCATGCTCTCCGGCGGCTACACCCAGGGGCAGTCCATGGCCCAGATGGCCCTGCACGTCCTGTCCGGGCGCCACCCGCAGGATATCCCGGTCATCCGCGACGGCCTGGCCAACCCCATGTTCGACTATCGGCAGATGAAACGGTTCGGCATCGGCCTGGACAGGCTTCCCGAGGGCAGCAAGATCATCAACCGCCCCAGGTCGTTCTATTCCGAATACACCGGGTATACCTGGCTCGGCGCGGGGTTTGCGGCCATTCAGACGGTCATCATCATGGCCCTTGTCTTCAACATCACACGCAGGCGGCAGGCGGAAAAGGACCTGCGCCGGGCGCAAAGAAACCTGGAAGAGCGCGTCCGGGAGCGGACCGCCGAGTTGCGTGGGTCGGAGGAGGCGCTCAGGACCGTGTTCGATTCCTCCCACGACGCGATCTTCATTCACGACGCCCAGGGTGAGATTCTGGAAGTGAATCAGCGCATGCTCGACATGTACGGCCTGAATGAATCGGACATCCCGAGCCTGTCCATCGAGAAGGATATCTCCAGCCCGGAAAATGCGGTGTACCGGCTCCCGAGCGTCTGGAAGGAAGTCATCAACGGCGAGCCGCAGCATTTCGACTGGCGGGCCCGCAGACCCCACACCGGAGAGGAATTCGACGTGGAGGTCTATCTCACGCGCATGGTTTTCCGGGGCAGGGAGGCCATCCTGGCCAATGTCCGCGACATCTCCGTGCGGAAGGAGTCGGAGAACCGCATCCGCCGGTCCCTGACCAAGTTCGAGGCCATCCTTGAAAACTCGCTCATGGGCATCGCCATGTCCGTGGGGCGCAAGATCGTGACCATCAACCGGCGCGGGGCCGAGATCTTCGGCTATTCCCCGCAGGAGCTTTTGGACAACAGCCTGAGCCTGTTGCTCGGCCACTATCAGACCGAGGACGACTTTGTGCGGGCCTCCAAGAAGGCCCTGTTCGAGCGCGGGGAGTTCAACACCGAGCAGGCCTTCCGCAGCAAGAACGGCTCCACTGTCTGGTGCCGCATGTATGCCAAGGCCGTTGACAGCAGCTCCCTGGACAAGGGCGTCATCTGGGCCTGGGACGACGTGACCGAGAACCGCCGCGCCCGCGAAGACCTGCTGCGCGCCCGGGAGGATGCCGAAGCCGCCAACCGCACCAAGTCGGAGTTCCTGGCCGCCATGAGTCACGAAATCAGGACGCCCATGAACGCCATCGTGGGCATGACCGACATCACCCTGCAGACCGACCTGACCGACGACCAGCGGGATTACCTGCGCACGGTCCAGGACTCGGCCAAGCACCTGCTGTCCATCATCAACGACATCCTGGACCTGTCCAAGATCGAGGCCCAGAAGCTGGAACTGGACCATTCGGACTTCGACCTTCCCTTCCACGTGGAGACCACCATCAAGGGGCTTGACCTGCAGGCCCGCCAGAAGGATCTGGAACTCGTCCTGCACATCGACGAATCCATCCCCCGATGCGTCAGCGGCGACACCCTGTCGCTGAGGCAGGTGCTGGTCAACCTGGTGGGCAACGCCATCAAGTTCACCCACCGGGGCAGGATCGAGGTCCGGCTGACGCCGGCCCCTCCCGAAACGGCTCCCGAGCCCGCTTCCGACGAGGGCGCGGACCGCATCGGCGTCACCTTCGAGGTGGAGGATACCGGCATCGGCATCCCCCAGGAGTTCCTCGATTCGATCTTCCAGAGCTTTTCCCAGACCACGCGCGCCTTCGGCGGCACCGGGCTGGGGTTGGCCATCTGCAAGCAGCTCATCGGCCTCATGGGCGGCGACATCGAGGTGCAGTCCACCGTGGGCAAGGGGAGCGTCTTTTCCTTCACCGTCTGGTTCGATCCGGGCGTGAGTTGCCCGATTCCGGCGACCGACAGCCGGGGGTTGCCTGAGGCCCCGTCCCGCCCCGTCCGCGTGCTCGTGGCCGAGGACAACGACGTCAACGTCATGGTCACGACCCTCAAGCTGGAGGACCTCGGCTACACCTATGCCGTGGCCGGGACCGGCCTGGAGGTCCTGGACCTGCTCAAGCGGGAACCCTTCGACATCATTCTCATGGACATCGAGATGCCCGTGCTGGACGGCATCTCCACCACTAAGGCGATCCGCTCCGCAGTGCCCGGCGGGCCCATTGCCAATCCGGCCATTCCCATCGTCGGCGTCACGGCCCACGCCCTCAAGGAATTCCGTGAAAAGAGCCTGGATGCGGGAATGAACGATTACGTGTCCAAGCCCGTGGATTTCCATGAACTGTCCATCATCATCAATCGGCTCATCGGTGCCGTGCCCCGTCCGGTCAAACAGGAATCAGACACGGAGGACCCTGCCCCGACCAGGCCGGAACCGGCCCGGGACGGCGCGCTGACGCCGTGGACCCCTGATGCGGCCATGGAGCGCCTCGGCGTGGACCCGGTTACGTTTGCGGACTTCCTGGCCACGGCGCGGTCGGAAATGCATGCCATGACCGAGGAGCTGGGCCAGGCGATCGGCTCCGGCGACCTGGACATTGCCGTTTCCCTGGCGCACACGCTCGGGTCCGTCTGCACCTCCATCGGCGCCAATGCGGCGGCCCGGTCAGCCGAGGCCCTGGAACGGGCATGCCGGGAGCGGTCTGCCCCGGACGAGGCCCTTGAGGCCTTTCGCAAAGAGAAAAAGCGCCTTGTGATAATCATGGACGAAGACGTCCAGGAATCGTAGCCTGCTAGAAGAACACAGGAAGAGAAGCGCCTTCTGCGGGCGGGGTTCATCTTCAACAGCGGGAAGATCATGAGCAAGAGCGACGTGTTGGAATTGAGAAAGTTCGTGGCCCCGGAGTTCGTCTTCGGAGCCGGGGCGGGAAAGCTGGCGGGGCAGTTCGCTGCGAACCTGTCCATCAAGAAGGCCTTGGTCGTGTCCGGGCCTGTCCTCGAATCCCTCGGCCTTACCGGGCAGGTCGTCGACTCCCTTGCCGACGAGGGGGTGGACAGCGTCGTTTTCACGGGTGTGACTCCCAACCCGCGCGAATACGAAGTCATGGAAGGGGCGGAGATTTATCGGCGGGAGGGATGTGACGCCATCGTGGCCGTGGGCGGCGGGTCGCCCATGGACTGCGCCAAGGGCATAGGCATCGTCTGCACCAACGACCGGCACGTGATCGAGTTCGAGGGAGTGGACAACGTCGAGCGGCCCGGACCGCCCATGATCTGCATTCCGACCACGGCGGGGACTGCGGCGGACATCTCCCAGTTCTGCATCATCAACGACACCAGCCGCAGGGTGAAAATAGCCATCGTGTCCAAGACCATGGTCCCGGACGTGGCGCTCATCGATCCCCTGCTGACCCTGTCCATGGGCGCTGAACTGACCGCGCACACCGGTCTGGACGCACTGACTCACGCGGTCGAGGCCTACGTTTCCAACGCCTCGTCCGCCGTCACCGACCTGCACGCCCTGGAAGCGGTGCGGCTCATCGGCCGGCACCTGTTGACCGCCGTGCGGCAGCCGGACAACATAGAGGCCCGCACCGGCATGATGCTTGCCTCCACCTATGCCGGGCTTGCCTTTTCCAACGCCATCCTGGGCGCGGTGCACGCCATGGCCCACAGTCTGGGCGGGCTGCTCGACCTGCCCCACGGGTTGTGCAACGCCATCCTCCTCGATCATGTGGCGGAGTACAACTTCGATGCCGCGCCCGATAAATACGCACAGCTTGCCCGATCCCTGGGAACGGTCATTCCCGCTGATGCGCCCGCCGGAGAGGTCAAGGAGCTGGTGCTTGAATCGTTCAGGGGCTTGAAGCGTGCCGTGGGCGTGGAAGACAACCTCTGCGCGTTGGGCATGACGCTCGAAGCCCTGCCCCTGTTGGCGGAAAAAGCCCTGGCCGACGCCTGCATGCTGACCAACCCCAAGCAGCCGTCGCGCGACGAAGTAATGGAGATATTCAAGAGTGTCTGCTGATCGCGACAAGAACCATGCCGCTGATCGAGAAAAACTTATCGGTCTGGGCAAACGTTCCATCAGCAAGAGTTACTACCCGGAACTCAGAAAACGGCTTGATGAGCTGGAGCATTTTCGTGCGTTGCTCGACAGGGTTTCCGACACCATTTTCGTGGTGGATGCGGATACCGGGATCGTCCTCGACGTTTCCGGTTCGACCAGAGCCATGCTTGACTGTGGTGCTTCCAGCCTCGTGGGGACGCCGTTCAAACGCCTTCTGCCCGACCACATCAGCCGACACGCGGACAATCTTTTTCACAGTGAGACCAAGAAGATTCGTCTTGAGACCGAGTTGATTTGTCCCGACAAGAAACGAGACCCCGTTCCCGTGGATATAAGTCTGCAACTGGTCACCCATCGAGACAAACGCAGGGCCATCATCGTGGCCCGGGACATCAGCGAACGAAAACAGAGCGAAGAAGCCCTGAAAAAGAGCCATGACCTCCTGGAAATTCGCGTTCGGGAGCGCACCAGGGAGCTGGACAGGGCCAACAAGGCCAAGTCGGAGTTCCTGTCCGTGGTTTCGCACGAGCTCAGGACCCCGCTCACTTCGCTGCTGGGTTTCGCCAAGGTCATACGCAAAAGGTTGGACAAGACGATCTTTCCCTTGATCGACACCAACGACGAAAAGGTCATCAAGGCCATCACCCAGATCGGCGAGAACATGGATATCATGGCCGCTGAAGGGGACAGGCTGACGGCGTTGATCAACGACGTCCTCGACCTTGCCAAGCTGGAGGCCAACAAGGTCGAATTCAAGATGGCCCCGGTGGCCCCCGGCGAGTTCATCAAGCGGGCCGTCCTGGCCACTTCATCCATTATCGAGGGTTCCGGGCTCATTCCCCTGTTGGACATAGAACCCGACCTCCCCCCGATTCGTGGGGATCTGGACAGACTGATCCAGGTCATGGTCAACCTCATATCCAACGCCGTGAAATTCACCAGCCAGGGGACCATCACCTGCCGTGCCCGCCTGGTGGGGGACAACGTACACATCAGCGTCTCCGACACCGGCGTGGGCATTCCGCCTTCCAAGCTGGACGCGATCTTCGAGGAATTCACCCAGGCTGACGAATCACTGGAAAACCGGCCCCGCGGAACAGGGCTCGGCCTGGCCATCTGCCGCAACATCGTCTTTGGGCACGGGGGTCACATATGGGTGGAAAGCGAGGAGCAACAGGGAAGCACCTTCATTTTTACCCTTCCGGTCCTGCAAGGGAGGTAGCCTCCCGCCTCAGCTTTCATGGACAAACCAGGGCGATTCCGGCCGGGCCTGATCAAAAAAAGCGGCGCGTTCTCTAGATATTATCACGATTTTTGCTAGCAATCCTCTCCCATTTATTTTATCAAGCGGGGGAAATGGATGCTATTTGTCGCGGAACCAGGCCGGTTTCTTACTTTTCTGTCTCTCCGGTCATGCTTTTCCCGGAGGCTTTGGGAGACTTTTCAGTCTACCTCTGGCAAGGAGGGGACTTTGTCCTTTACACCGCTTCCGGGCAGAAGTTCACCACCCGGCACAGACAGGTTCTGCACAAGAATGGCGTCAACGAAGTCTACGTCCAGGGCTCGGAAAAACCGCTTTACGAAAAGTACATCGAGCGCAACCTGGGTTCCATCCTGCTTGATGAATCCATGCCCATCGAGGTCCGGACAAAGGTCTTTTACGAGGCGTCCACCCTGGTTGTCCAGGATGTGTTCGACCGCAAGCTCCCCAGCGGCCTGCGTGCCCGCCATTTCGATCGCATAACGAACATCGTCAAGAATTCCATAAAATTCCTGGCCGACGAGAAATCCCTCGCCGCAGTGGCCCCGTTCATTTCGCACGACTACAAGACGTACACCCATTGCATGCACGTCTTCATCTATTCCGTGGCCGTGTTCCATACCTATGAAATGACGGAGTCCGAGGTCTTCGAATTCGGCCTGGGCGCGCTCCTGCACGATGTGGGCAAGGCCAAGATTCCCAAACGCATCCTGAACAAGCGCGGCCCCCTGACCCAGGCGGAACGGGAGATCATCAAGGAGCACCCGGTGCACGGCGTGTCCATGTGCGCGCACCTGCCCATGACCCAGAACACCATCAACTGCATCCTCTTCCACCACGAGACCCTGGACGGCTCCGGCTATCCGGCCGGCCTCATGGGCGACAACCTGCCTCAGGCGGTCCGGGTGATCACCCTGGCCGACATCTACGACGCCCTGACCACCAACCGCCCCTACGCCGAGGCCATGGAGCCCTACGAGGCCCTGTCCCTCATCCGCAACGACATGCGCGAGAATATCGATATGGCCGTGTTCAAGCGGTTCGTGGCTGTGCTCAGCGGCGCCGATATCATTTAGTCCGGCTTGCGATAGCGGGCCATCTGCACATTTTCCGAGCACCGTCCGATCCTCACCGTAGCGCTGCTATCTCTGCTGTCGCCATCTCTAAGACCGAGCAAGCTCGACCTAAGAGCTGCCGCACGCCTCCGGTCGGACGGCATTCGAAAAATGCACAACTGACCCACTCTCCCAAGCCTAGGGCAACGGGGTGCGGGGGGAGGCTCCCGTGCGGGACGGTTGCGTCAGGAATAAGACGGTTAATCATTCTGCAACCGGGTACAACCACGCAAAAAGGCCCGGCCAGAATTTTCTGGCCGGGCCTTTTTGAATTCGTTCCGTACTACTGGACGTATACCTTGAGCTTCTGCCCCGCGTAGATGGTGCCCCGCGAGTTCAGGGAGTTCCATCTGCGGAGGTCGGACACCTTGACGCCGAACTTGCGGGAGATGGAGGTCAGGTTGTCGCCCCGGCGCACCTTGTAGTGCACGAGCTGGGTCTTGACCTTCTCGGCGTCCTTGACGGCCTGCTGGGTGGCCTGGTTCGAGCTGTTGGGGATGTAGAGCTTCTGACCCACCTTGAGGCGGCTGGAGCGGAGGCCGTTGGCCTGCTTGATGGTGTTGACCGTGGTGCCGAAGGCCTGGGAGATGGACCACAGGGTGTCGCCCGAGTGGACCACGTAATTACCGCGTTTGGCGGCGATGGCCCTGGTCTTGGACGTGGATGACGAAGTGGAGGCTGTGCCGGAGGAGGCCACGGCGTGGGTGGAGCCGTTGCCGGGCACCATGACGTATTGGCCGGGGCGCAGGGTGTTGGACCGGGTGTTGTTGACCTTTTTCAGCACCGAGATGGGCACGCCGTAACGGCGGGAGATGCGCCACCAGGAGTCGCCGGAGCGGATGCGGTGGCGGGTGTACCCGGCGTAGGGCCTGGAGCCGGGATCGGCCAGGTAGGCCATCATCTTGTCAGCCTTGGCCACGGGCAGGTAGGCGGTGGCGGTGGTGTTCGGCGGGCTGACCTGGCGGCGGAAGGCCGGGTTGTAGTCGTGGAATTGGGTCCAGGTCATGCTGCCGGCACGCGCCAGGGCGAGCAGGTCGGTGCCGCCGGGCACCTCGACCGTGACCACTTCCTCTTCCTTGTCCCAGGACACGGGCTCAAAGCCGAGGGTGTCGAGATTCTGGAATATCTTGGAAATGGCGATGAACTTGGGAACGTAGTGCCTCGTTTCCCGTTTCAACCGGGTGCGGCGGGAAAGCTTGGGGTTCTTTTTTTTCAGTTCGAAGAAATTGTCGCAATTGGCCTGCTTCAGGGCGCGGGCGATCTTGCCTTCACCGGCGTTGTAGGCCGCCAGGGCGAGATACCAGTCGCCGAATTTGTCGTACAGGTCGCGCAGGTGGCGGGCCGCCGCGTCCGTGGCCTTGTAGGGGTCGCGGCGTTCGTCGATCCACCAGTCGGACTTGAGGCCGTACAAACGGCCCGTGCCGCGCATGAACTGCCACATGCCGCCCGCACCGGCCCAGGAGTAGGCCCGGACATTGTACCCGGACTCCACAAAAGGCAGGAGCACCAGGTCCTGAGGCAGGCCGTACTTGGTGAATATGCGGCGCACATGGGGCAGGTACGTCTGGGAACGTTCCAGCCACCGCACCATGGTTTTACGAGCTTTGTGGTTGTAATAGTTGAAGAAGAGCTCGACGTCCTTGGTCTCGTGGGGCTCCAGGTCGAACAGCAGGCCGAATCGGGAGTTGAGTACGGCCTGTTCGGCCTGGGTCAGGTCCTCCTGCTCCATGCCTTCGGGCGTGGCGGCCACCTCGGGCTCAAGGGCCTCGGCGTCCTCGGGAACCTGGCTTTCAGCCTCGACAGCGGACTCCTTCGGGAGCGATGCGTCGACGCCGGGTTTCAGGATGGTGTTGCAGCCTGCGGCGAATCCCGCAATGAACAAGGCCATTGCGAGTAAATATGCACATTTGAATGCTTTCAAATTTTCCTCCAAATTCCACACTTCATTATCAGATTCTTTCGGTACATGGAAGTCTAGAAAAAATCTGGAATGACTGAGGTGCGTGAATATCTGCTATCGTACCTTGCCTAGGATTGCAATAGCGGCGTAAAACCACTACAGATGCGGCCTGCCGCATGGCAAGGATGTGCAAATAATTGCCGTACGCAACCAAGAGGGAAACCAATGCAAGATAGTGGCCGGGATAAAAAAGACGGTAAAATATACGTAGTTGGCAACAAGCCGATCAAAGAACTCCTGATGGATAATCCACAGAAGGTGGACTTCGTCGCCTTTCGCAAGGGCCGTCATGACCAGGGCCTTGAGGAGATCATCGAACTCTGCCGCACGCAGAAAGTGCCCTACAAATCCGTGTCCGCCAAGGATCTGGACTATATGTACAAGGGCAACCACCAGGGTATCGCGGCCCGGTGCGCGGCCCTGGAATACACCCCGCTCGAAACGCTGCTTGAGCAGGCGACAGACGCGCCCCTGCCCCTCATCGTGGCCCTGGACCAGGTGCAGGACACCGGCAACGTGGGCGTGCTCGCCCGGACCGTCTACGCCCTGGGCGGTGCGGGACTCATCGTCTGCCAGCACCACGGCGCCTACCTCGGGGCCGGGGCCGTACGCTCCAGCGCGGGCGCACTCAACAAGCTGCCGGTGGCCAAGGTCGGCAACCTCGCCAATGCCATGAAGGACGCGGTCAACTACGACTTCACCCTGTACGCCGCCCGCGTGACCTCCGATTCCCGGGATGTCTACACCGCCGAATTCCAGACTCCGGCCGTGCTCATCCTCGGCAATGAGGAAAAGGGCATTCGCCCCGGCGTGGCCAAGTTCTCCCACCACTCGCTCCATATTCCCTTTACCCGCGAATTCGACTCCCTCAACGTAGCTCAGGCCGGGGCCATCATCGTCTCGGAATTCGCCAGACGGTTGCGGTAGGGGAGGCCTCCGGCGGCCCCTTCGGGGAAACCAGGGCGCTGCCCTGGACCCCCATTGCCGCCTTCGGCGGGGGCTCCTCGACAAGGCCCGCCGTGCCGGTTGGCGATTTGGACAAGAAATACGAGCAACGCCGTGCCATGATTCAAACATGGTTCGGCGTTTTTTCTTGCCCAAATCGCGGGTTTGTTTTTCAGGAATTCTTTTCTCGAAGCCTTTCTATTTTCCACGCGATTCCTTCGGAACATCCGACAGCACCCTTTCCCGCTTACCGCCCCCCCTCGCCGTCAGGCGACACAAAAAGTTTGGGAGATTTTCAAGAACCCTTTTCAAAGGGTTCTTGAGCCCCCGGAGGGGCCGTCGGCAGACCCGCCGGAGACTTCCTACTTCACCGGCCCCACGGCCATGAGGTAGAGCAGGTGGTTCCCCTGTTCCAGCCCGAGCAGTTCAGCGGCTTCGTGATCGAAGAACGCGCCGATGCCGCACGCGCCGAGGTTGTTGGCGGTGGCGGCGAGGTAGGCGCGTTGTCCCAGTCGTCCTGCTTCGAGGTGGGCGTAGCGGAAGGCGCGCGGTCCGGTCAGGGATTCGAGTCTGGCGAGGTCGGCGGAAAAGGTCAGGTGCAGGGCGGCGTTTTCGAGCCACTCCTGGTCCAGGCAGACCTGAGCGGACCGGGCCATGAAGTTGCCGGGTTGCGTGAGGCTCAGGGACCGGGTGCGCGGGTCCAGGTGATGGAGTCCGGGCGTGAGTCCGGAGTGGGTGTTGGCCAGGACGCCGGTCTGCACGGTGCCGACCAGGGGGTTTTCAGGCTGCCCCAGGCAGACCCAGCCGAGCACGTCGGTCAGGAGCCGGGGGTTGATGTCGCGGACCACGAAATTGCGGGAGGACTTGCGTTTTTCCATGGCCGCAGTGATGGACGCGGGCAGTTCGGGCTCGGGCAGCCGGTTGGCTGCGGGGCTGGGCGGCGGCACCACGGGCAGTTTGCCCGGCGGCCTGGCGGCGCAGAGGCGGTGGACGTCCAGGACCTCCTGGGGTGCCTCGGCGTTTTTGGCCGACCGGCAGAATTCGGGGAGGGTGTCCGAAACGGGCGGGACGGTGTCGTACACGGCCGTACTCGGCCCGCAGCCGTAGCCGTGCACCTGGGTGACGCAGGCTTCGAGACCGGGGTCGAGGCAAAGGAATTCGTTGAGGAAGTCGTCGTCGAAATCATAGTCGGCGGTGGCCGGAAGGCCGTGGACGCGGGCGGCAAGGAGCAGGTTCTCCGCCATGTGGCCCGCGTCGAGAAGGCAGTAACGGTAGGCTCGCGGCCCGTACTTCCAGGCCGAGCGGTGGAAGACCGAGGTCAGGTAGAAACGGATCACGGGCTTGCTGCCCGCCAGCGCGGAAAAGACCAGTCCCTGGCGCAGGGGGGTCAACGTGTGTTCCAACGGGCTGTAGTGATACAGTCCGTCGTTCATTCCGTTGACGTTTTGCAATGCGACATACAATTCGGTTGGGTAGAGGGCCCCGGCGGACGGCATGGTCCGGAAATGGAAGGTCAACCCGTCGGCCTGGCGGCGCACGCGGGTCAGGCCCGCAGTCAGGTAGCAGACCGACGCCAACAGGCGGGGCATGTCCGCCTCGGGGTTGAAGCCCGGGAGTTCCAGGCATCGGTCCAGTGGAGTGTCGGGCAGGGAGAGTTCCTGGGGCAGGTTGTACTTCGGGACGCCTCGGTAGAGCTTGAATGGTATGGGCTGGTCGTTCCAGTTGATGCGCCGGCCCATGGTCCGGTTGCGCTCAAAGGCGGTGTTTTGCTGGTATTCGAGGGCGGAATTCATGGTGTTTGCCGATACAGGTTGGAGGTTGGGAATCACCATAGCACAAGGCGGGTGGAAGACAAGGGCTTCCGGCCCCGGGTTCCGGGCCAGGCAGTTGTCTTGCATTTTCAGGGAGATTGGGCGATATGATTACTAGAAAAAACAGGGGGCAATCATGGGCGCTGAACGCTTGACGAACCGCGACGACGCGGTACTGGCCATTCTCAAAACCAGCGAAGAAGTCAATCAACTCAAGGACGTGGACAGCATCCTTGACAAGATTCTCTTTGAATCCAGGCAGTTTTCCGGGGCCGATGCGGGCTCCATTTTTCTGGTGGAGGACGACAGGCTGATCTTCAGCTACGTCCAGAACGACACCCTGTTCAAGAAGGAAACCGCCAACGCGGCCCTGTATCAGAATTTCGGCATTCCCATCAGCGAGCAGTCCATCGTCGGCTACGTGGCCAAGACCCGGCAGTCGCTGGCCATTGACGACGCCTACGAGCTGGACGCCACCCTCCCTTTTTCCTTCAACAAATCCTTTGACGAAAAATCCGGCTTCCGGACCACGTCCATGCTGACCATCCCGCTTATCGCCCAGGAGAGCCGGCTGGTGGGCGTCATGCAGCTCATCAACGCCAAGAACGACATGGGCAAGGTGGTCCCGTTTTCACACGAGGCGCGGACGTATATCCCCCTGTTCTGCAACAACGCGTCGGTGGCCATCGAGCGCGGCATCATGAACCGCGAGCTGATCCTGCGCATGATGCAGATGGCGGAGTTGCGCGATCCCTCGGAGACCGGGGCGCATGTCCAGCGGGTGGGAGCCTATTGCGCCGAGATATACGGCACCTGGGCCGCCCGGCGCAAGCACTCGGCCAAGGAGATAAAGCGGGTCCGGGACAACCTGCGCCTGGCCGCCATGCTCCACGACGTGGGCAAGGTGGGTATCTCCGACAATATCCTCAAAAAACCCGCGAAGCTTACGGACGAAGAATACGACACCATGAAGTGGCACACGATCTACGGTGCGCGGTTGTTCAAGAACCAGACCTCGGAACTGGACCACATGGCCATGGAAATTGCCCTTTGCCATCATGAGAAGTGGGAGGGACGCGGCTACCCGTCCATTTCGAAGAAGGACGTCTGGGCCGGGGACGACATCCACTTGGGCGGTATGCCGCGCAACGGCGCGGATATCCCCCTGGCCGCCCGTATCTGCGCCGTGGCCGACGTGTACGACGCCTTGGCCTCGCCGCGTTCCTACAAGGACCCGTTCCCGGACGAGAAATGCCTGGGCATCCTCGAATCAGACGCCGGAACCCATTTCGACCCGGAGGTGGTGGAGATCTTCCTGGAGATTTTCGACGTCATCAAGGCCATCCGGGACAAGTGGACGGAAGGGGCCAAATAGATGCACAAGGTTTTCCCCCGAGTTAAGCTGTACGACTTCGTGGACCCGGCGGACGCGGAATGCGTGCGCAGGGAGACCGATGAGGTTATGATGGAATTCTTTCCCGGTTACGACGGGAATGTGTTCCGCAAGGCCTTCGAGGACGTGGAGCAGCTCTTTTTCGGCAACTATCCCGGTTTCAGGGCGAGCAATACGAAGTACCATGATTTCGAGCACACCTGTTCCGTTGTCCTTGCCATGGCCCGGCTCGTGTACGGCGGCATGGCGGAGGGCGAGAATTTTTCCGAGAAGGACTGCCTCAAGGGGCTGCTGGCCTCGCTGTTCCACGACGTGGGGCTGATTCAGTCCGACGAGGACTCTCAGGGCACCGGCGCCAAGTACACCGTGGGTCATGAGGAGCGGTCCATCCTGTTCATGCGCACCGACCTGGACGGAATCCTGGCTGCCGACGACATCGAGGATATCGCGGACTGCATCCGCTGCACCATCCTGGCCATGTCGCCTTCAAAGGTGGCTTTCCGTTCGGAGAACATGCGCAAGATGGGCTATTTCCTGGGCAGCGCCGACCTGCTGGCCCAGATTGCGGATCGGTATTATCTCGAAAAGCTGCTTCTGCTGTTCGAGGAGTTCCAGGAAGCCAAGCTGCCGGGTTACGCCACCGCCTTTGACCTGCTGTCCAAGACCGGTTCATTCTACCAGGATGTGGCCCGTGTGCGGCTGGACAAGGAATTCCAGGGAGTCGACGGGTACATGCGGCCCTATTTCAAACGTCGGTGGAGCGTGGACAACGATCTCTACGCCGTGGCCATCAAGCGCAACATGGACTATCTGGACGAGCTGTTGTCGGAGAATCCGGATGACCTGGAACTCTTTCTGGGCAGGCTGCGCAGGGATTTCAGCCACGATCAATGATCCTAGCCTCCCGGTCCTGTTTTTCCTGCCAATCATATGAAGTGATGATAATCAAAGCGGAAGGTTTCACTTTCTACAAAAAGTGAGTATGATTACTGTTATGGATCAGACCATACCCATTTGCGAAGCCGTCTTCATTGCCCGCCAGCCCATCTTTCACCCGGACGAAACCGTGTGGGGCTATGAACTGTTGTTCCGCTCCGACGAAAGCAATTTCGCATGCGTATTGGACGAAGATCAGGCTACGTCGTCAGTCATTGCCGACGGGCTGGCCCTGGCCCGGGAGGGCATGGACGGCTCCGCCAGGGTCCTGATCAATTTCCCGGAGAGCATGTTGGTGGGTGGGGCCGGGTTCGCCTTGCCCAAGGACGCGTGCATCATCGAGATTCTGGAGAACGTCCAGCCGAGCAAGGCCGCCCTCGAAGCGGTCCGGCGTCTCAAGGAGGCCGGGTATACCCTCGCCGTAGACGACTTTTCCGGTCAGCCGGAGCTCAAGCCGTTTGTCGACCTGGCGGATATCGTCAAGGTCGACGTCCTGGCCCTGGATTCCGACACCGACCGGGTGGCCGAAGTCGTCAGCTCCCTGTCAGGCGGTCCGACCCTGCTGGCCGAGAAGGTCGAAGACCTTGAAACCTTCGACAGGCTCAAGGGGCTGGGCTTCCATCTGTTTCAGGGATTCTTTTTCAGCAAGCCGGAGATCATCCCCGGCAGGAAGCTGACCTCCAACGAACTGACCAAGCTGCAGTTGCTGGGAGAATTGGCCAAACCCGATTTCGAGCCCTCCCGGCTGGCGGAAATACTCAAGTCCGATCCCAGCCTGAGCTACCGGCTGTTCCGCTATATCAATTCCGTGGGGCTGGGGTTGCGGGAGAAGGTCACGTCCCTGAAGCGGGCCATCGACATGATGGGCATGCAGCAGGCCAAGTTGTGGCTCAGGACGGCTCTCGTGGCGGACCTCAACACCTCCCCCAAGGCAGGCGAGCTGGCCTACCTGGCCGTGCATCGGGGCAAGTTCCTTGAGCAGGTCTGCCACAACTCGAACCTCAAGACGTGCGAACCCGACGCCCTGTTCATGACCGGCCTGTTCTCCCTGCTCGACACCATGCTCGGAATCAGCATGCGGGAGATCCTCGGGGTGCTCCCCCTGGAGCAAAAGGTGATCGACGCCCTGCTGGGATCGGGAGAGTTCCACGACCTTCTGCGTTTGGCCACCAGCTATGAGCGGGGTCAGTGGGGCGAGACATCGCGTCGCCTCCAGAGGCTGGAGCTGGAGTCCTTCCAGGCCGAGTTGCTCTACGTCCAGGCCCGGTGCTGGACTCAGAAAATGCTTGGCCTGACGAACCGGGACTAGCCCCTTTCCGATCTGCTCTCTTTGTTTTAGACTTTTTCATGAAAACATGTTTCCCTTGGCCTGCATACGCGGCTCAAGGAACAGGTACACATGAATAAAAAAGCCAGTCTTCCCATCGGCATGTTCGACTCGGGCGTGGGCGGCCTGACCGTGCTCAGGGCACTCAGGGAACGGTTGCCCTGCGAGGACGTCATCTATCTGGGCGACACCGCCCGCCTGCCCTACGGGACCAAGTCTCCGCAGACCGTCACGCGCTACGGCGTGCAGTGCGGGGCCGAGCTGGTGCGCCGGGACATCAAGCTGCTGGTCGTGGCCTGCAACACCGCCTCGGCCGTGGCCCTTGAAGCCCTGCGCGCCGCCTACCCCGACCTGCCGGTCGTCGGCGTTGTCGAACCCGGTGCCCGCGCAGCCTGCGCCGCCACCTCCAACAACGCCATCGCCGTCATCGCCACGGAATCCACCATCGCGGGCGGGGCCTACCAGAGGGCCATACACGCCATCGCTCCCCGGGCGCGCATCGCGGGACACCCCTGTTCCCTATTCGTGGCCCTGGCCGAAGAAGGGTGGATCGACGGTGCCGTGCCCGAAGCCGTGGCGTCCCGCTATCTCGACCCGGTCTTTCACCCCGCATCGGGAACCGGCAGCCCAGTCATCCCCGACACCCTGGTCCTGGGCTGCACCCACTTCCCGCTTCTGGCTCCGGCCATCAGGAACGTGGTGCCCTCATCCACCACCATCGTGGATTCGGCTGCCACCACCGCAGAAGCCGTGTGCCGGGAACTCGACCGTCACGGGCTGGCCCGCACCGACATCGAGTGCGGTCGCACCCGCTACCTGACCACCGACGACGCGGCCCGGTTCGCCCGGACCGGCACCCGGTTCCTGGGCACCGCCATCTCCGATTCCGACGTAGAATTGGTCGATTTGTAAAGTCGCCTTCGGCGTGACCAGGGAATTTTTTCAAAAGGTTCCCTGGACCCTCCCAAACTTTTTGTGTCGTCTGTCGGCGGTAGAGACTTTGCCCACTGACCGCGCGGATGCGCATAGAAAAAGTTTAGGAAGGGAGAGGGGATGATGGTTCGGGGGAAGGGGAGAGGGACAACCCTTTGCAAAGGGTTTCCCTCTCCCCTTCCCCCGGAGGCCCTTAAATCGCCTCAATACCGGATTCGCCGGTGCGGATGCGGACGATGTCGTCGATGGGCGAGATGAATATCTTGCCGTCCCCGACTTCGCCGGTCCGGGCGGCCTGGGTGATGGTCTGGACAATATCGGGGACGATTTCGTCGCCCACGACGAGTTCTATCTTGATCTTGGGCACGAAATCGATCTGGTATTCGGCGCCCCGGTAGACTTCCTTGTGTCCGCCCTGGCGTCCGAACCCTTTGACCTCGCTGACGGTCATGCCCTTGATGCCGAGGCGGGTCAGCGCTTCCTTGATGCTGTCGAGCTTGTAGTTTCGGGTGATGACTTCGATTTTTTTCATGGCTGCTCCTTAGGCCTGGTATGCGGATTCGGAATGTTCCGAGGTGTCCATGCCGATTTCCTCTTCGTTGGCGGCCATGCGCAGGGGGGAAACGGCGTTGATCGCCTTGAGGATGATGAAGGACACGACAAGGGTGTAGCCGCCGACGATGGCGATGCCGGTGAGCTGGGTGAAGAGGAACCCGGCGTTGCCGAACAGCAGGCCGTCCGCCCCGCCGGGGTTGACGGAGGAGGAGGCGAACAGCCCCAGGGCGATGGTGCCGACCAGTCCGCCCACGCCGTGGATGCCGACCACGTCCAGGGAGTCGTCGTAGCCGAACCGGTTTTTGGCCATGACCGCCAGGTAGCAGCACAAACCGCCCATGAAGCCGATGACCACGGCGGAATTGGGGCCCACGAATCCGGCGGCGGGCGTGATGGTGGCCAGCCCGGCGATGGCCCCGGAGGCCGCGCCCAGGGTGGTGGGTTTGCCCGCGTGATACCATTCGACCACGGTCCAGGTGAGCATGCCGGTCATGCCCGCGATATGGGTGGCCACGAACGCGGTGGCCGCAATTTCGTCCGCAGCCAGGGCGCTTCCGCCGTTGAAGCCGAACCAGCCGAACCAGAGCAGGCCCGTGCCGATGAGCGTCATGGGCAGGTTGTGGGGGATGAACTGGCGCTTGGGGAACCCCTTGCGCGGGCCGATGAAGACGCAGGCCACCAGCGCGGCCACGCCGCAGGTCAGGTGGACCACCAGGCCGCCCGCGAAATCGAGGACGCCCATGGCCCAGAGGAACCCGCCGCCCCAGATCCAGTGGCAGACCGGGTTGTAGACGAACACGGCCCAGAGCACGGAAAAGGCGCAGAACGGGGCGAAGCGCACCCGCTCGGCGAAAGCGCCGGTAATCAGCGCGGGCGTGATGACCGCGAACATGCACTGATAGATCATGAACACGATGTGCGGCACGGTGGTGGCATAGGTCTCGCTGGGCGCTGCGGTCACCCCGCTCAGGGCGAAATAGGACATGTCGCCGATGAACCCGGCCACGTCCGGGCCGAAGCTCATGGAGTAGCCGAGGTATATCCACTCGAGGCTGATGAGTGAAATCATGATGATGGACTGCATGATGGTGCCGAGCACGTTCTTGCTCCGGACCATGCCCCCGTAAAACAGGGCCAGCCCCGGCGTCATCAGCAGAACCAGGGCCGCACAAACGAGAATGAAGGCGGTATCGCCGCTCTGGATCATTCCAACCCTCCCAATGATTTCCGGCCAATTCCTCAGGTTGCACTCAAGGAAGACCGCCCGGCGCGGCCTGCCTCGCTCATCCTCCTCAAGTTCCCGGCCCAAGGAGAATGACAATTTTGGTATAAATTGACCAGTTAAGGTGGGTAGTTAAAGCAATAAGAATGCCAATGGACAAGGGCGCATCATGATTGTGTTTTGCCAAGCCGTCGTCAATGGAAACTGACTTGTTTGCACATAAACGTTCGCAACTGGGGAAAGTATCATGACAATATTGTCATGAAGAAGAAAATCGGCGGTGGATGGAGGGAGTAATTATGACAAAGCGGAATCGCGGGACAAGATGCACAACGATTTGAGTATGTTTTACTGGTCAAATAATGGAGGTTTGGAGCCCCCTGCGGTGCATCAGGCGTGTGTTTCCGTGAAGGGGGCGTGATCGGAAGGTTCGTTGTCAAGCGTGGACAGCATGTCGCAGAGGAGTCTTGCGTTGGGGGACGGGCGATCGTCCAGCGCCCTCAGGATGGTGAGCCCGAGGAGCAGGATGAACAGTGATGCAGCGGCGAGTCCGATGGAAAACATGGTCTGGCCTCCTGTACGGAGAAGACCAGACCCGTGTTACGATTGTATTGAGGGTCTGTGACCCTTGTGTAAAATCAGCGATTATCCGTCGATGATCAGGTTGGGCAGTTCGTCGGTGTCGTCCGCCTTG
The DNA here is from genome assembly GCF_026000375.1 of Pseudodesulfovibrio portus. Taxonomy (NCBI): domain Bacteria; kingdom Pseudomonadati; phylum Thermodesulfobacteriota; class Desulfovibrionia; order Desulfovibrionales; family Desulfovibrionaceae; genus Pseudodesulfovibrio; species Pseudodesulfovibrio portus. The sequence goes on along the minus strand of NZ_AP026708.1, from coordinate 1,856,128 downwards.
ACGGGGAATTTTTCGGCCACCAGTTCACCGCACCGGGTCACGCCCCGGCAGAGCGCCTCGCCGGGCTTGCCCGCCCTGATGCCCTCGGTGACCATGGTCACCACTTCCTGCCAAACCTGCGGGTCCACCTTGTCGTTGATGCCCTTGTCGGCCAGCACCTGCACCTGGTGTTCATAGGCCGAGACATAGATGAGGATGCCGGTCAGGTCGCGGGTGCGGTGCAGCCCGTGGCGATAGAAGGCGGTGAAGGCCGCTTCTTCGACCTCTTCGCGCATCTGGCGTTTGGAGATGAAGGGCTTCTTGAGTGCCGGGAAAGCCTCCAGCAGCCGGGACAGGATGAGGAACGCGGCCAAAAACACTGCCAGGAAGAACCACAGGTCCTCCTGACCGAAGGCCAGGGCCGCGCCGATGCCGACCAGCCCGCCGCCGATGAGCCCGCCGATCAGGGAGGCACGGGGGTATTCGTAGCTGGCGTCCGCAACCATGGGGACGATTTCGCCCGAGGTTTGTGTCTCCACTTCCTGGACGCATCGGATGAGCGTGTCCTGCTCGTCCTGGGTAAGGAAAGTCTGTGCTGTGTTCATGGTCATCTCCTTGGCCTACCAGCCACCGCTTGCGCCGCCGCCACCGAATCCGCCACCGCCGAAACCACCGAATCCACCACCACCGCCGCCGAATCCGCCGCCGCCACCATGTCTGCCTGACAGCATGGACAGCAGGAACAGGGTGGAAGCCGCGTCACCCATGCCGGAGCGGCGATAGACTTTGCCGGTCTTGGGGTCGCGCACGACCTGGTCGCGCATCTTGGCCCGTCCGAACCGTTCGGTCATGAAGATGATACCGAACATGATCAAGACGATGAAGGGGATCGCGCCCCCGCGACTGCGTTTCCGGGATGTCTGGGGCGGTGCCTCGAACTCGCCGCGCACGGCTTTGGTAATGGCCGCCGCGCCCGCCAGGAAGCCTTTGTCGAAATCCCCGGCCTTGAACTGGGGCGAGATGATCCGGTCGATGATCTGTCCGGCCAGGACGTCGGTGAGCACGCCCTCAAGGCCGTAGCCGACCTCGATGCGGAGTTTGCGGTCGTTTTTGGAGACCAGCAGGATGACGCCGTTGTCGGCCTTTTCCTGGCCCACCTTCCAGGCCTCGGCCACCCGGATGGAGAACTCCTCCAGGGAGTCGCCCTCCAGGGAGGGGATGGTCAGGACCGCCACCTGGGTGGAGTCGGTCTTTTCCAGTTCTGCCAGTTCGGTCTCGAGCTGGCGTTCAACGGCAGGGGAGATCATGTCCGCGTAGTCGCTGACCCGGCCCTTGAATGCGGGAACATCCAGGGCCGGGGCTGCGGTGGAGAGCATGAGAATCAGGGCCGCGCTCAAGAGCGCGATGAGGGGGTTGCGCACGTCGGGCTCCCGCTAGGATTCGTTGCCGAAGTTGACTGCGGGCGCGGTCTTGGCACCGGGGTCGGCCTCGAAGAATTCCTTGCGCTCCAGGTGCAGCAGCACGGAGTTGGTCACGGAGTTGGGGAAGCTGCGGATGGAGTAGTTGAATGCCTTGACCGCGTCGTTGTACCGCTGGCGGGCTACGTTGATGCGGTTTTCCGTGCCTTCGAGCTGGTGCTGGAGGCCGAGGAAATTCTGGTTGGCCTTGAGGTCGGGGTAGCGCTCCACCACCACCATGAGGCGGGACAGGGCCGAAGACAGCTCTCCCTGGGCGGCCTGGAACTGGGCCAGGGCGGCCTTGTTGGTGAGCATGTCGGGCGAAAGCTTGATTTGGGAGACTTTGGACCGGGCCTCGACCACGGCCTGGAGCGTGGACTTCTCGTGCTGGGCCGCGCCCTTGACCGTCTGCACCAGGTTGGGGATCAGGTCGGCCCGCCGTTGCAGCGAGGCTTCCAGGTTGGCCCATGCGCCGAAGACTTCCTCTTCCTGCTGCTGCATGGCGTTGTAGCCGCAGCCGGACAGGGCCATGACGGAAAAAAGGGCTACCAGGGCAAGGATGAGCTGTTTTTTCATGATGATTCCATTCTTTTTGGGGGTTCGTATTCCCGACAAAGATGCGGCCCGCCTCGAAAAAGTCAAGGTGGGCCTGCTGTTTTTCACCGTGTTTACTTCTTTGCGGGCGTTTTTTTCTTTTTGGGTGTTGTTTTTTCGGCTTTTGCCGCCTTCTTCGGTTTGGCAGCGGGCTTTGGCTTCGCGGGGGTGGCCTTTTTCGCCGCCGGTTTGCCCTTGGGCGCGGCTTTGGTCTTTTCCGCCTTTGCCGGCTTGCCCACCTTGGGCTTCGGCGCGGTGGGCGCGGTATCGGCAGACTTGGCAGCAGCGACCGCCTTGGCGGGCTTGTCCGCCTTTGCCTTTTTCACGGGCTTGACCTTTTCCTCCGCAGTCTCGCTCTTCGGCGCCGGGGCTTCCTTGGCGGGCTTTCCCTTTTTGGCCTTCTTGACAGGTGCCTTGGTTTCCTTTGCGGGAGGCTTGGCTTCGGCTGCCTTGGCTTTGGTTGCCTTGGCAACGGGGGGCTTGGCTGCAGCGGCCTTCGGTTCGGCAGTTTTTTTCCTGGGGCGTTTGAGGCGCTTGCCTGCGGCCAGGAGCTTGCGCAGTTCGGCGGCGGCCTTCACCGCATCCTCCGCGTGGAGCAGAAACCGTTCCTTGGCGGTCTGGAAGTGCCAGCCCACGGGCCGGGTCAGGAGCTTCGCGCCGCGTGACAGGAGATATTCCTCGGCTTCGGTTTCGGCGGCCACGTCCTGCATCTCGTCGAGGACTTCCTGCCGTTGCCGGATCTCGCGCAGGCAATGGGCGATTTCATAGGCCGAGCGCAGGATGTCGTCGGGCTGGATGTCGGTGGCCTTCTTGCGGCCGGAAAGATGTCGTTGGAGTTCGTTGAGGTCCGCTTTCAATTCCTTGATCTCGAAAACGGCGTCTTCATTTAAATTATCAATCTTATCGTTCAGTTGCTTGTAGATGGCGCGCAATTTCTGAGTGGACATGGAACCTGCTTTCAACCTTGCTGTTACCCCGGGGTAGTGTGAGAACCGTGATAAGGCTAGCGCATTTTGTCGGGAAAACGCAACCGGCTTGCCGTCATTTTTTCAAGACCACGCCCCTGCCGTCCGTGAGTTCGGCGACCCGGGCCGTGAATCCGTCCAGGTGCTCCATCGGCAGGACCAGGGTGAACCCGGCGATGTCGGTGAAGGCTTCGTCCGTCACCTCTGCCTCGAAGTCCGGGAGCATGCGCTTGAACAGGGTGATCGCCGGATAGGGGATGGTCGCCTCGAGGGTGGCGGTCTCGACCATTTCCCTTGTGGGCAGAGAGTCCAGGCCGAGGTTGACCATGGAGGAATAGGCCCGGACAAGCCCTCCCGTGCCGAGCTTGGTGCCGCCGAAGTAGCGGGTCACCACCACCGCGATCTCGCCCACGTCCGCGTGCAGCAGGGTGGTCAGCATGGGTCTGCCCGCCGTGCCGCTCGGCTCGCCGTCGTCGGACAACCCGACCATGGCCGTGTCGCCGGGAGGACCGGCGTTGTATGCCCAGCAGTTGTGGGTGGCGTCCGGGAATTCGGCCTTCACGGCGGTCACGAATTCGCGGGCGGCCTCCACATCCGGAGCATGGCCCAGAGAGGTGATGAACCGGCTTTTCTTGATGGATTCCTCGACCCTGTGGAATCCGGCGGGTATCAGGTAGCGCTTTGGCATGGCGGGGATGTTGCCCGCCGCTTCAAGCCGGGTCAACCCTGGTCGAGGAACCGTTGCAGGTCGGACCGCAGTTGTTTTTTGATGCGGTCGAAGGGCGCTTCCTCCGGCAGGGCGTCCAGCAGGGCCTCGAAGGTCCCGGATTCGTGCAGGTGGCGGTAGGCGTAGGGGAAGTGGAGGTCGTGAATCCAGCAGGTCAGGAAGAGCACGAAATCATTGGACCACTTGATGGCGGTGAACGGGATGAGCTTGCGCTGGAGGGTCAGCTTGACCACCTCGTCCGAGACCTCGGAGTCATGCCAGACCATGTCCGACTTGAGCGCCTTGCCGTAAGGCGTGTCCGGGCTCATGTATTTCACGGTGTTGCGCAGGGCGTCGAGCTTGTCGGCGTCGCGCAGGATTTCCAGGACCAGCCGTTCGTCGTCCGTCAGGTCCTCGGGCAGCAAGCCCAGGTTGTGGTACCGGACTGCGGTCAGCACCAGCTCGCGGAAGGTCTCGTCAAAGGGCTCCAGCACGTCGGCCATGCGCAGAATCCGCTCGCCCTCCTCGGCGTGGTTGTACCCGGTGCGGTCGTCGAAGGATGCGGAATTGATCAGCTGGGGGAATCGGCCCACGTCGTGCAGTATGGCCGCCACCTCGGCAACCGGGGCCAGGTCTTCACGGACGGGGGTTTCCCTGATAATGCCGCGCACGTGGGCGAGCACGCGCATGGTGTGGCTGATCTTGCTCTGCACCGTGAGCAGGATATCCTTGGACGCGCGGTTCACATAGCCCCTCGCGTACGCATCGAACCAGTCAAGGCAGCGTTTTATTTCCGTATTCATGTGTCTCTCTATGGTTTGCCGGTCGGTTCCTCGGCCAGGGCCGTCAGGATGAGCCCGAAAAAACCGCCGCCTTCACCCGTGTACCGCCAGCCGAGCTGCGCCAGACAGCCGGTGCAGGCCACGGCCTGCCAGACAAAGCCCGGGAACCAGGTGAATTCGTCCGTTCTCGGGCCGGTGGGCAGCACGTTTTTGGCCGAGGCGAAGCAGCCCAGTTCGAATACCTGCCCGTGGGGGTTGAAAAAGACGTGCCGATGGCTGCCGTTGATTTCCATGGCCAGGTCGCGCCGGGTGATCCGGGATCGGCAGAAACGGCAGACCAGGACCGAGCCGTGGCCGCCTTCATCAAGGTCGGGCTGTTTGCCCGTGTCCACACGTCCGGTGGTCGCCGGTTTGTTCGTGTCCTGCCCGTTGCGTAGGGCGCGGAGCCTGTGTTTGCACATCGCCGACATGACGCCTCCACTGATATGCATACGCCAGCCGTCCGGGAAATGGAAGCTTGACCGGTGGGCACCCCGGTCATACATCCGGATCATGACCCGCGACATGGACCCCGGATATCTGCGCCTGTGCGACGCCTGCTGCGACAACTCGGGCACGGCCAAGGAGATGGTCAAGACCGGCGGCTGCACCTGCGACATCTGCGGCTGGGCGTGCAAGTGCTGCGGCGACGACGGCAAGCAGTTCGTGAACCGTATTCCCGTGCGCGTCATCCCGGACGAGGGCTGGGATTATCTGCAATGGAAGAACAGCCGCAACCTCATGCCCATCAATTGGGAACATCTTTTCGCCCTTGGCAGGCAGGAAGAGGACGAATCTGCTTGATTTCGCACGGATTCCAATAAAATCAGTAAACAGGGTTACTCATATAGCCGACTATCTGCCATGCCTAGACATTTGAATAGTCGGCTATGAAGTGAGTGTGGGCCAGATGAGCGAGGCCGCGATGATCCACATGGTCAGGCAGACCACGGAGTCGAGGATTCGCCAGGTGACGGGACGGGAAAAGAGGGGCGCGAGCATCCGGCCGCACAGGGTCAGCCCCACGAACCAACAGAAGGAGGCCGTGATCGCGCCCGCGCCGAACAGGTATCGGTCCGGAGTTGGAAACTGGCCGCTGATCGAACCCATGAAAACGATGGTATCAAGGTAAACGTGCGGGTTGAGCAGGGTCACCGCCAGGGTGAGGGTCAGGGTGTGCCTGAGTCCCCTGCCTTCTTCAGTGCCCGCATCAAGCGAGCCGCCGGATATAGCCGACTTCAGCGCCGAGAACCCGTACCAGGCCAGAAAGGCGGCCCCGCCCCAGGCAGCGATCATGCCCAGGGTCGGGTTGGACGCAACCAGGGTGCCCACGCCCGTGACCCCGAACGAGATCAGCACCGCGTCGCAGAAGATGCACAGGGCGGCCACGGCCACATGATGGTTGCGCCGCACGCCCTGGGTCAGCACGAAGGCGTTCTGCGCGCCAATGGCCACAATCAGGCCGCCGCCCATCCCGAATCCCGATATGAATGCTGTCATGTTGGCCTCCGGCAACCTGGGGAAGGGGAGGGAAAAACCTTTCGAGAAAGGTCTTTCCCTCCCCTTCCCCCGGACCCCCATCCCCTTCCTTTTCCAAAGCTTTTTGTAGGCGCATTCGCGCGGTTATGAAAAATGGGGAGGTTGTTTTCTTTTCGTTGGGTTGGTTTAGCTTGCCGGGGAGTGTGGTGTAAAACTAATTATTTTCATGACTGATTAGAAATGCTAATGATAGGCATGTTGGATTACAAGTTGGTGGAGGCGTTTGCCCGGGTGATTGCGGAGGGGGGCTTTGAAAAGGCCGCCCAGGTGTTGCATGTGACGCAGGGGGCCGTGTCCCAGCGGGTGAAGCTGCTGGAGGAGCAGGTCGGGTGCGTGCTCATGGTGCGGTCCGTGCCGCCGAGGACCACTGCTGCCGGGCGTGAGATGCTCAAGCACTACAGGCAGGTGAAACAGCTTGAAGACGACCTGGGGCCGGAGCTGGGCCAGGAATCGGCAGGGTATGCGTCCATGCCCGTGGGCATCAACGCGGATTCCCTGGCCACCTGGTTTTTCCCGGCCATCGGAGAGTATCTGGACAGCCAGCCGGTGCTCCTCGATCTGTGCGTTGACGACCAGGCCGAGACCCACAAGCTGCTCAAGAACGGCGACGTGCTCGGTTGCGTTTCCGACCGGGCCGCGCCCGTGCAGGGGGGCCGGGTGGAATACCTGGGAGATATGGATTATCGGCTGTATTCTAATTCGTCATACAAAATGAAATGGTTCAATGAAGGCGTGACGTTGGAGAGTGTGCTGAAGGCGCCGATGCTCATCTTCAATCGCAAGGACGTCATGCACGGCGTTATTCTCAAGGACGCCTTGGGCACGAAGCCGAACCGCTTCAACGGGTTTTACCTTCCCTCTTCAGAGAAGTTCGCCACGGCCATCGCCGCAGGCTGGGCGTGCGGCATGCTGCCGGACCAGCAGGCGAATGAATATGTCGAGCGCGGCGAACTGGCCGATCTGCTGCCCGGGCACGTGTTTACCGTCCGGCTGCATTGGCATTGCTGGAACCTGGAGTCTGCGGCCCTGGACTCCTTCACCAGGGTCCTGGTGGCCGGAGCGCGCGGTCTGCTCGTGCAGCGGCCATGACGTTTGCCTCTGTCGGCCCTTTGGGGTATTGGGAGTGACGTCTGAAACAATAATGAATTTTCGAGGAGTTACATATGAAACGGTTGATCCTGGTCCTGGCCGTCCTGAGTTTTGCCTTCCAGTTCGGCTGCCAGAAGGCCTACTATTCCGCCATGGAGTCCGTGGGCTACGACAAGCGCGAAATCCTGTCCGACCGGGTGGAGAACGCCCGCGAGTCCCAGCAGGAGGCCAAGGAACAGTTTGCCTCGGCCCTGGAACGCTTCAAGTCCGTGGTCGCCTTTGACGGCGGCACCCTGGAAGAGAAGTACGAGACCCTGAACAGTGAATACGAAGACAGCGAGGACCGCGCCGCCGACGTGACCAAGCGCATCGACAAGGTGGAGGACGTGGCCGAGGCCCTGTTCAAGGAATGGGGCGAGGAGATCAAGCAGTATTCCAGCGACAAGCTGCGCAGCTCCAGCCGCAGCAAGCTCAACACCACCAAGAAAAAGTATGCGGTGCTCATCAGGGCCATGCGCCGGGCCGAGGGCAAGATGAAGCCGGTCCTGGCCGCGTTCAAGGATCAGGTGCTCTATCTCAAGCACAACCTCAACGCCAAGGCCATCGCCGCCCTGGAAGGCGAACTCTCTTCCATCAGGGGCGACGTGGACGTGCTGATCAAGGAAATGGACAAGTCCATTGCCGAGGCGGACGCCTTCATCAAGACATTGGAATAGGCCTGAAGCCGAAAGAATCAAAGGGCCGGCAGCTTACGCTGCCGGCCCTTTTTTCATGGTCTTTGGTTGAGGATTTTCCTGATGATGCCCAGCCCCTTTTCCAGTTCGTCGAGGCTGCCGGGGCCGGTCAGGGAGATGCGCGCCGCAGGAGACGCCGGGGTCTCGCCGACCACGAATTTTTCGGATCCGAAGACATTGACGTTGTGCTTGTGGGCCGCCTTCTCCAGCGCCTGCCCGGTCCATTGCCCCGGCAGGTCCAGCCACAGGTAGAAGCCGCTGCGCTTGCCGCGGAAGCGGAATCCGTCAAGCACGTCGCAGGCCAGCATGTACCGCCTGGCCGCTGCCGCGCGTTTCTCCCGCACCACCCTGTCCGCAGTGCCGTCGTTGATCCACATTGCGGCCAGCTCGACGTTCAGGGGCGGGGTCATCCAGATGGTGTTGAGCACCGCCTGGGCCAGCGGCTTGAGCAGATGTTTCGGCGCGGCCACAAAGGAGACGCGGAGCCCGGCCGCGATGGACTTGGACATGCCCGCGATGTAGACGCTGCGTTCCCGGGCCCTGTCGCCCACGGGGGCGATCCGTCCCGGATCGGTCAGGTCGTATGCGTCGTCTTCGATGATCAACAGGTCATGCCACTGGGCCAGCTTGGCTATTTCTGTGCGCCTCCCCTCTGGGATGGTCGTGGTGGTGGGGTTGTGCACGCCGGGCATGAGATAGACAGCCTTGATGTCGTTGCGTCGGCAGGCCGCGTCCAGGTTCTCGGGGATCATGCCGTGCTCGTCCATGGCTATGGGGACCAGCCGCAGTCCCAGCATGGCCGCCAGGGTCTTGAAGCCCGGGTAGGTCAACGCGTCCGTGGCGATGCGGTCTCCGGCCCGGAACAGGCCGCTCAGGGTGCAGGCCAGCGCGTGCTGCGACCCGGCGCAGACGATGATGTCTTCGGGCTCGACTTCCAGCCCGAACCGCGCGGTCCAGGCTGCTCCTGCGCTGCGGTGTTCGGGCATCCCGCGCGGGTCGGAGTAGCGCATGAAGGAGGAAGTGTCCTTGCGCCGGGCAATGCGCCGGAACCCTTCTGAAATATCGGGATCAAGGTCGTGCAGCGGCTCCACCAGTCCCAGTTCGATCATGCCGGGCATGGACGGCTCGAAGGAGACCAGGGACGTGGACGCCGTGGCGTCGGAGGAAACGAATGTCCCGCGCCCCACCGTGGCGGAAATGAGGCCGCGTTTCTCCGCCTCCTTGTAGCCGCGCGTCACCGTGGACACGTTCAGCTCCAGGGTGTCGGCCAGGTCGCGGTGGGTGGGCATGCGTGTGCCGGGCAACAGGGCGCCGTTCTCGATGTCGCGCTCTATGGCGTCGGCCAGTTCCTTGTACAGCGGGCCGGATCCTTCGGCGAGGGTGGGCGAATACATTGTCATGCAAACAATATATCCATTGACGCCACACAATGTCAATCGTACCCAAAATACTCCGAAAACGCGGAAGCAAAGGAGTACGGAAATGAATATGGAGACCTACGCTGCCTTCGTTCTGTTCGTCATCGTCATGACCGGCACCCCCGGCGCGGGCAACCTGTCCATGATGACCATCGGCCAGACCACGGGTTTCAAATCGGCCCTGCCGTTCCTGGCAGGGACCACGGTGGGCGCGGTCACCCTGGACACCCTGGTGGCGCTTGGCCTTGGCGGGCTGTTCATGGCCTCGCCCGAGCTGGCGTGGACCATGAAGGTCATCGGCATGGCGTACATCCTCTACCTGGGCTGGAAACTCCTTTCCATGCAGCTCTCCATTGCCGGGGCGAACAAGCGGTTCACCTTTGTGGAAGGGGTGTTCCTGCACCCCACCAACCCGAAGAGCTGGGCCATGGCCGTTGTCGGCTTCAGCCAGATGGCCGACCCTGCGGTGCCGCTCGTCGTCCAGGTTCCGGTGTTTGTTTTCACCTTCATGTTTTTCCAGGTGTCCTTCCACTCCCTGTGGGGGCTGGCCGGTGCGGCCATCATGCGCACGCTCAAGTCCGGTCCGGTTTTGACCTGCGTGAACTGTACTCTCGTGGTCGTGATGGTGGGGGCGACTGCCTACGCGATCTTCATTTAATCCCGGGGTGTCGTCATCTTCTCAGGGACCACCAAACGGTCGAAGTCCTCTTCGCTGACGAGCTCGAGCTCCAGGGCGGCTTCCTTGAGGCGCAGGCCGTGCTCATGGGCATGGCGGGCGATCCTGGCAGCATTCTCGTAGCCGATGGCCGGGGCCAGCGGCGTGACCAGCATGAGCGAGTTGCCCAGGTGGGTGGCGATGCGTTTCCGGTCCACCTCGAGCCCGTCCACCAGATGGGTGCGGAAGGAGTCCATCCCATCGGCCAGGATGCGCACGGAGTGGAGCACGTTGCGGATGATGAGCGGCTTGTAGGCGTTCATCTCCAGTGCGCCGGACGTGCCGCCCAGGGTGGCGGCCAGGTCGTTGCCCAGGACCTGCAGGGCGACCATGGTCAGGGCCTCGCACTGGGTGGGGTTGACCTTGCCCGGCATGATGGAGGAGCCGGGCTCGTTGGCCGGGAGGACCAGCTCGCCGATGCCCGCCCTCGGGCCGCAACCGAGCAGCCGGATGTCGCAGGCGATCTTGTTCAGGGAGTTGGCCAGGGTTTTGAGCGTGCCGGAGAACTGGACCAGTGCGTCGTGGCTGCCCTGGGCGGCGAACCGGTTGGCCGCCGGAACAAAGGGCAGGCCGGTCAGGTCCGCGATGCACCGGACGGCGTCCGGTGCAAAGGACGGATGGGCGTTGACGCCCGTGCCCACGGCAGTGCCGCCGAGGGGCAGGGCATACACGTCCGCAAGGGCCCTTTCGATGCGCCGCACGTTGTCGTCGAGCATGGAAACATACCCGGAAAATTCCTGCCCCAGGGTGAGCGGCGTGGCGTCCTGCATGTGGGTGCGGCCGATCTTGACGATATCCCGCCACGCCTCGGCCTTGGCCGAAAGCGCGTCCCGGAGCAGGATTACCGAATGCAGCAATCTTTTTGCAACTTCAATTGCAACAACCATTTGCATGACTGACGGAAAGTTATCGTTTGTCGACTGGCTCTTGTTGGCGTGGTCGTTGGGATGGACCGGCTTCCCGGTCCCCACGGGCTCGCCCGCCAGTTGGGAACATCGGTTGGCGATGACCTCGTTGACGTTCATGTTGAACTGGGTGCCGGACCCGGAAATCCAGACCGACAGGGGGAACATGTCGTGGTGGAGGCCGTCGATGATTTCGTCGCAGACCCGGACGATGAGTCCGGCCTTGTCCGCCGGGAGCTTGCCCCGTTCCCGGTTGGCCAGGGCGCATCCCTTCTTGAGGATGGCGTAGGGCACGATCATTTCGCGCGGCATGGGTTCGTCGCCGATGGTGAACAGCGTCCGCGCCCGCTCGGTCTGCGCGCCCCAGAGCGCGTGGGCCGGGACCTCGACCGGGCCCAGACTGTCCTTTTCGATCCTGAATTCCGCCATGTCCGCCTCCTGGTGTGGGTTCCGGCCAGGATAACCCATGTCAGGGACCCGCTCAACAGGGAATCCCGGAAAAAGCGGCAAATCGTTTCCTATGCAGGGGTATGTCGGCGGTCCGTGAGGGTGACGGTGGTCCCGTCTACGTCGATCAGCCCGTCCTCGGACATCCGTTTCAGGGTTCGCGACAACGCCTCGGGCGTGATGCCGATGATCTTGGAAAGTTCCCGGTAGGAGAGGTCCAGCTTGACCCGGCCGCCCTGGTGGCGGCTCTTAAAGTAGGCCATGAGCCGGGACGGGACCTGTTTGAGCGACAGGGAGTCGATCATGTCCATGGCTTCTTTCAGCCGCCGGGCCATGACCCGCATCATTGTCAGGTGCACGGTGGGGTCCTCCCTGACCATGGCCTCCAGCTCGCGGGGCGTGATGTACAGCACCCGGCTGTCCTCCAGGGCGCCGAGGTTGGCGGGAAGCTTGCCGTCCGAGAAGGTGGAGCAGAGGCAGAACGGCTCGCCCGGGCCGAACACGAAGATGGTCTGTTCCTTGCCGTCCTCGGCTATCTTGAACAGCTTGACCCGGCCTTCCAGCAGCACGTGCAGGCCCTGGGCCGAATTGTCTTCGCTGAAGAACAGGGCCTTCCCGGGAAATTCCAGGATCTCGGCGTGTTCCGCCACGCGTTCGAGCTGCTCATCGCTGAGCTTTGAAAAGATCGGGAAGTCCCGGATGCGGTCCTTGAGTTCTGTCCGTTCCATCGTTTTTCCGAAAAGTGCAGGGCGTTGATCGAGGTCAATGCATCGGCTCGCCCGCTGTTCTATGGTTTGATCGACACTGCAAAAAAGGAGGTCGTAATGAGCAACGAAGTTCATTGTCCCTACTGCAATGCCCGGCAGGGGGTGAGTGACCGAGACGATTACCGTCCCTATTACGTGAATTGCGCCGAATGCGCCAGAAGGTTCATCGTAGAGCCCGTGAAGAGCGGGGTGGTCGTCTATCGCGACGGCGAGGCTCCGTGCTGTTCCGACCCGGAATGCCGGGAGATTGAAATGGCCGATTCCGGCCAGGATTGATGCAAGGGAGTGTTGCCGTGTTCCGTCTTCTCCAGACCATAACCAAGAATCTCATCATCGCCATCCCGATCATGATGGGGGCAGGCTTCCTCTACGGCCTGTTCTTCGACGCCGGGTGGCTCAAATCCATGATCGTGCCGTTCACCTTCCTCATGGTTTACCCCATGATGGTCACCCTCAAGGTGAAATCGGTCTTCGAGGGGGGCGACGGCAAGGCGCAGATCCTCACCCAGCTCATCAATTTCGGGCTGGTTCCCTTCCTTGCGGCTGCCGTCGGCCTCCTCTTTTTTGGGGACCGGCCGTACATGGCGCTCGGCCTGCTCCTGGCCGGGCTGGTGCCCACCAGCGGCATGACCATTTCCTGGACCGGGTTCGCCAAGGGCAACATGTCTGCGGCCATCAAGATGACGGTCATCGGTCTCATCCTCGGCTCCCTGGCCACGCCCGTCTACGTGGAGGCGCTCATGGGCGCAGCCATCGAGATGCGGCTGACCGCCGTGTTCAGGCAGATCGTGTACATCGTCTTCCTGCCCATGGCGCTCGGTTTCCTGACCCAGCGTTTCCTGGTGGCCCGGTACGGACAGTCCGCGTTCAAAAAGACGCTCGGCCCCAAGTTCCCGCCGTTGTCCACGCTGGGCGTGCTGGGCATTGTGTTCGTGGCCCTGGCTCTCAAGGCGGGGACCATCGCCGGGTCGCCCGGCGTGCTGGTGGACATTCTTATTCCGCTGGCGCTCCTCTACGCCGTGAATTTTACCCTGAGCACCGTGGTCGGCAAGTGGATGCTGCCCAGGGGCGACGCCATCGCCCTGGTCTACGGGTCGGTCATGCGCAACCTGTCCATCGCCCTGGCCATCGCCATCAACGCCTTCGGCGACAAGGGCTCTGACGCGGCCCTGGTCATTGCCATGGCCTACATCGTCCAGGTCCAGTCCGCTGCCTGGTACGTGCGGTTCACGCCGCACATCTTCGGCGTCGGCCGGGAGGTGCCGGCGGAGGCGGAGGGCGCGTGAAAAATCGGCTGGTCTGGACATATATCCATAAAAGATGCAAATATAGTCATGTGTAAAAATGTCTGGGGTGCATAGGGCCTCCAGAGGGAAAGACAGGGTTTCAAGGAGGGTAATCGATGACTGTTCAGAACAGGCGGTGGCTGTTTGCCTCTCTGGCGGCGCTGCTCGTTTCGGCCATTGCGGTGAGTGCGTTGGCTGCGGTTGAGCAGGAGACGGCGCCGGGGCGGAAGCTCGCCATCCAGGCAACCAAGGCCAAACCGCTGGTCAGGACCATGACTGCGGATCACAGCAAGTTTCCGCAGTTGCAGTTCGACCCGGAAATGCAGAAGACCATGAAGCCCGAGGAGGTCACCAAGGCCTGTCTCGGGTGCCATAACCAGGCGGCCCTGCAGTTCCACCAGACCATTCACTGGACCTGGCGGGACAAGGACACCGACGGCAACCCGGCGAAGTTCGGCAAGGGCGGGATATCCGTCAACAACTTCTGAATCAACACCGCAAGCAACGAGGCTCGTTGCACTTCATGTCACGCCGGTTATGGTTGGAAGGACAATAACTTCGATTTCACGTCCCAGGAAAAGGTGGACTGTCTGGTCTGTCACGAAAAGACCGGGACGTACAAGAAATTCCCCACTGCCGCTGGATACCCGGCCAAGTACGTGGAAGATCCGGAGAATCCCGGTCGGCAGAAGGGCGTGGTCTTCCCTGAAAACAAGAAGGTGTATTTCTCCCCCGACTGGTCCGCAGTGGCACAGAGTGTGGGACGCCCCACGCGGAAGAACTGCGGCACCTGCCACTTCTTCGGCGGCGGGGCCGACGCGGTGAAGCACGGCGACCTGGACTCCTCCCTGACCAAGCCGGGCAAGAACCTGGACGTGCACATGGGCTCCCGCGAGACCGGCGGCCAGGACTTCACCTGCGTGCGCTGCCACACCACCACCAACCACCACGTGGCCGGACGCATCTACGAAAAGCCCGCCGCCCTCGAGCGCAAGTCGCTGCTCCAGGACGACCTGGGCGACAAGATCATGTGCGAGTCCTGCCACGGGAGCCAGCCGCACAAGACAGGCGGCATGTTCGCCAAGCTCAACGATCATACCGACAAGGTCGCCTGCCAGTCCTGCCACATTCCCGAGTTCGCCCGCGCCCAGTCCACCAAGATGTGGTGGGATTGGTCCAAGGCGGGCCAGCCCATGGACGGCAAGGACAAGATCAAGGGCGAGGACGGCAAGCCGATCTTCGACAAGAAGAAGGGCGAGTTCGTCTGGGAACGCGACGTGGTGCCCGAGTACTACTGGTTCAACGGCACCCTGGATCACGTCACCTCCGAGGACGCCATCGATCCCACGGAAGAAGTCTGGCTGAACCGGCCCAAGGGCGACCGGAACGACCCGAACTCCCGGATCATGCCGTTCAAGGTGCACCGGGCCAAGTCCCCGTATGACAAGGTCAACAAGACCATGGTCATTCCGCACCTGTTCCCCTTCAACAAGGAGGACAAGACCGCCTACTGGAAGGGGTTCGACTGGCAGAAGGCCATTGAGGTGGGCATGAAGTACGCCGGGCAGAAGTACAGCGGCGAGTATGGCTTCGTGGACACCACCTACGTCTTCCCCACCACCCACATGGTGGCCCCGCGTGAAAATGCGCTGCAGTGCACCCAGTGCCACAGCAAGAACAGCAGGCTGTCGAACCTGACCGGATTCTACATGCCCGGCAGGGACACCTATGCGGTCGTGGACGCTGCTGGCTGGTTCGGCGCGGGCGCCGCGCTTGTTGCCGTCTTCTTCCACGGCGTCATGCGCTTCATCTCCGGCCTGAAGCGGAAGGAGGACTAACCATGAATCGACACCAGATGAAAAAGATATACCTGTACTCCAAGTTCGAGCGGTTCTGGCACTGGTTCCAGGCCGTCATGATCATCCTGCTCCTGCTCACCGGGTTCGAGGTCCACGGCTCCATCGAGCTCTTCGGCTTCAAGAAGGGCGTGGACCTGCACAACCTGTTCGGCCTGACCTGGCTCGGCATGTTCCTGTTCTTCGTGTTCTGGATGTTCGTCACCCATGAATACAAACAGTACATCCCCACCACCAGGAAACTCCTGGAAGTGGCCATGTACTATGCCTCCGGCATATTCAAGGGCGAACCCCACCCGGTGCACAAGTCCAAGGCGGCCAAGCACAATCCCATGCAGCGGCTGACCTACCTGGGACTGACTGCGGTCCTGCTGCCGTTCCAGATGGTCACGGGCGTCCTGTATTGGGGCTACAACGATTGGGCGGACTGGGGACTTCCCTGGCTCAGCCTGGACGTGGTCGCCCTGCTGCACCTCATCGGCGGGTTCTCCATTCTCATCTTCCTGGTGGTCCATATCTACATGACCACCACCGGGCACACGGTCACCGCGCATGTCGCGGCCATGTTCTCCGGTTGGGAAGAGGTGCCCGAGGACTTCGAGGTGGCGGAATGGGAAAAGAAGGCCGAGCGCCGGTAAACCGGGACACACGACGACAAAACCGAGGGACCCCCTGTTGCGGGGTCCCTTTTTTTTGGGCCTCCGGCGGCCCTTTCGGGGAGACCAGGGCGCGAGGACACCCGGACCCCCATGTCGCCTGCGGCGAGAGGCGCGCAGATAAGCTGTTCGGGGCGAAAACTTCGGGACGGTGCTTACGCCACAAGTGGTGTCATTCGGTGTCGGGAAATACGTGTGGTGGCGTCTGAAACAGAATGCAGAAATGCACACTTCATCAACGCAGAAACCGCGCGGATGCGTCTACAAAAAGTTTGGAAAAAGGTGGGGATGGGGGGGCCGGGGGAAGGGGAGGGAAAACATTTACAAATGTTTTTCCCTCCCCTTCCCCCGGCATCCGGCCACCGCCTCGAGCAGGGCCGGGCGGGTGATGGGCTTGGTCAGGAAGGAATCGCACCCGCTGGCGAGCACGCGGTCCTTCACTTCGCTCAGGGCATGGGCGGTCAGGGCCACGATTCTGGTGGGCGTCCGTCCGTTTTCCCGCTCCCATTCCCTGAGCCGTTTCGTGCATTCGAAACCGTCCATGATCGGCATCTCTATGTCCATGAGCACGAGGTCGAACGGTTTTTCGGTATACAGGTCAAGGGCGCTCCTGCCGTTTTCGGCCAGGGTCAGGCGGTGGTCGGAATCCTTGAGATAGAGGTCGATGAGCATGGAGTTGGCCGCGCTGTCCTCCACCAGGAGTATGTCCAGCGCCGCCGCCGCGGTCGGGGCTGCGGTCGTTTCCTCCTCGGTGGCCGGTGGTTCCGAGGCCGAGGCAAGAGCCGCTTCCACATCCATGGTGGAGACCGGTCGGGCCATGATCGCGCCGAAGAAATGCATGGGCCGCGTGCGGGGTGCGTCCGTGGACAGGACAAGGCACAGGGACCTCGGTCCCACCCCGGCCTCGGACAGGGCCGACGCGACCTGTTGCCAGGTATACCCGTCCACAGGGGGGTTGACGAGGATGAGATCGTACCCGGGGCGGTCCTGCGCCGCCCGTACCGCGTCGAGGGCTTGTTCCACGGTCTCGGCCAGGTTTATCCGGGCGCCCGCACGGCGCAGCCGGGAGCCGAGTGCCGTGTCGGCGTATTCCCTGTCGTCGATCAACAGCACCGACTGTCCGGTCAGGGGCGAGATGCGGGGTGCGTCGGGTTCCCGGCAGCCGAAGGGCAGGGAGAAGAGGACCAGGCACCCCTTGCCGAGGTCGCTTTCTATCCGGATGGTCCCGCCGAGCTTTTCGCACAGCAGCTGGCAGATGGACAGCCCCAGCCCGGTCCCGCCGTGCTTGCGGGTGGTGGAGGAATCGGCCTGGGTGAATTTTTCGAAGATGGTGTCGAGCTTATCGGGCCTGATGCCGATGCCGGTGTCGCGCACGCAAAAATCCACGAAGCGGGTGTTGTCGGGCCCGGCCCGGCCCAGGGAGACGTCGAGCAGCACAAAACCGGTCTCCGTGAACTTGATGCCGTTGTTCAGGAGATTGAGCAGGATCTGCTGCAGCCGGATGGAGTCGCCCGTCAGTTCCGCAGGCACGTCGGGGGCGATGGAATAGTCGATGTCCAGCCCCTTCTGATGGGCGGCGTAGGAGACGATCTTGAAGGGTTTTCCGATCGCCTTTTCGAGGTTGAACGGCCGGTTTTCGAAGACCATTTCACCGGCCTCTATCTTGGACAGGTCCAGGATGTCGTCGATCAGGTTCAGCAGGGCCTTGCCGGATTCGAGCAGAACGGAAACGTAGCGGCGCTGTTCGTCGTCCAGGTCGGTGGAGTTGAGGATTTCGCCCATGCCGAGGACCGCGTTCATGGGGGTCCGCATCTCGTGGCTCATGGAGGCCAGGAACTGCGACTTGGCCATGGTCCCTTCTTCGGCCTTCCGGGCCATGGCCTTTGCCTGGTCGATGGCCGCCAGCAGGTCCTTGTTGGCCTGCTCCAATGCCCGGGTCCGCTGGCCCACCTTGTCCTCGAGGTTCTGGTAGAGGTCCTTCAGCCTGAGGCTCATGTCGTTGAAGTTGCGCGCCAGCACGCCGATTTCGTCCTTGCGCCAGCCCACGTCGATGGTCACGAATTCCCTGTGGGCGACCCGTTGCGTTCCCTCGGCCAGTTTCTTGACCGGCGAGATGAACATGCTGCTGAAAAAGACGTTTACCAGGATGATGACGCTGAAGGTGAAGCCGAAAAACAGGAGCAGCATATCCATCCGCTTGTCCTGGATGGTCTCTTCAATGGAAGCGAGGCTCAGCCCGATTTCCACCCTGCCGAGCGTTTCCCGGCCGACGAGAATGGGCTGGGACACGACCATGACGGAGTCGTCGTACCGGGCCTGGTGCTTGCCCGAGTGGTCCTTGGACACGATGTTGCCGGACTGGAGCAGGGGTTTGCCGTCGGTGTCGTATATTTCGCAGAAGGCGATATGGGGAGACTGCTCGATGGCGATGGCCTGGTCTTCCATGAGGAAGAAGCTGAACCGCTGGATGTACTCGGCGCTGGAACGGGCGGCCAGGGCCGCGATCCGCTCGCCGTGGTCGCGCAGGTTGTTGATCAGCTGCCGTTCCTGCGAGTTGATGAGATGGGTGCCGAGAACCATGAGAAACAGCCCCAGTATCAGGGCCGTCCCAACGGAGACCTTCAGTCTCAGCCGGTTGAACACAGGTCCTCGCATCATCGCCTGTCCAGGTTTTGCGTCCGGTTAGTTGCTCGGCAGCAGGTTGGTCACCTTGAGTTTGCCGGACACGATCTTTCGGGTGATGTCCTCGATTTTGTCGAAGACGTCCGCCGGGATCAGGTGGCGGGTGTATTTCATTTCGGTCAGGGCCACGCCGTCGTTGGCCAGCCCGTATCGGGTGACCCCGGGGGTGAAGCGGTTTTCCAGGGCCGCCTTCAGTTCCGCGTAGGCGGCAACGTCCAGCCGCTTCATCATGCTGGTCAGGACGGAACCCTTGGCCAGGGAGTCCTGGTCGGAGTCCACCCCGATGGCGAATTTCCCTGAGCGGCGCGCTGCCTCGATGACCCCGTTGCCGGACAGCCCGGCAACGGCAAAGACGATGTCCGCGCCCTGGTCGTACTGCTTCATGGTGATGTCGTGTCCCTTTTCCGGGTCGCCGAAGCCCGAGAAATCCCCTGCGGGCGAGATGTATTCCGCCAGGACCTCGACGTCGGGATCGGCATAGGCCGCGCCTTCCCGGTATCCCTGTTCAAAGGCCATGACCGGCGGTTCTCTCGTGCCGCCCACAAAGCCGATCTTGCCCGTCTTGGAGACCAGCGCGGCCAGTGCCCCGGCCAGGAACGAGCCCTCGTTTTGGTTGAACATGACGCTGGAGATGTTGGGAGCGCCTTCCACCGGCAGCTCGATGTAGATGAATTTCTTTTCGGGGTTGGCCAGGGCCGCCTGCCGGGTCTGTTGCTCGTGCTGGGCACCAAGGAGGACGATGATGTCCGACTGCCCGACCACGCTCAGGACGCCTTCGGGAGTCGTCACGCCGCTCTTGTCGGGCTTCAGGATGATCAGCTTGAAGTTGTATTCCTGCTGCGCCCGGCGGATGCCGCCGTAAGCCATGTCGTTGAAGGACAGGTCGCCGAGCCCGGAAGCGCCCGTGATGAAGCCGACCACCGTCTGTGCAGCCTGTGCAGGAAGCGCCAGGGTGAATACCAAAAATGCAGCCAACAACCATTTCCGCATGCCTACCTCCCCGAACTATGAGTTGGAGAGGTATATTGCCTATATACAACTAAATGTAAATAGGGGTGGGATGTCGGGGTGGTCGGTGGCCGCCGTTGATGGGGCTGAGAAGGTGTTTTCTACCGCTTCCGCGTTTCAAAGGGCCAGGGCGTGAAGTTGGTTTGCGGGATGGCCGCCTCCCTGGGGCAGGCGATGAGGTTGGCCACGCCTCCCGTGGCGATGATGTTCACGGGCTGGTCGTAGCGGAAGGGGAAGACCGTGTAGAAACCCCGGCGCGCGTTGTGGTAGCGGTAGGCCCCCCGCCGGTCGAACTGGAAGAAGTCGTAGTTGTCCGGGAAGAGCTTCTTCATGCCCTCGAAGCCGTCGTAGGAGTCCCGGTTGGCCTCGGAGTGTTCGAAGACGATGACCGGTCGGTGCTTGTCCAGGGTTTCGGCCAGCCCGGTCAGGACCAGGGGCTCATACCCTTCCACGTCGATCTTGACGGCGGCGATGGACTCGATTCCGAGTTCCCGTACGACCGTGTCTCCGTGGCGGATGGAGATTTCCTCGGCCACGGCGTCGTCGGCGTGGTTGCGGATGATGGATCGGGCCCCGGAACACTTGCCCACGTCATAGATGTAGTCCGTCTTGTCCTCGGTTCCCAGGGCGAAGTCGCAGACAGTGACGTTGCCCAGGTGGGGATGGGCGTTGACGATGTCCTTCAGGCGGCTGCTCAGGCTGTGCTGGGGTTCGAAGGCGAACACCCGGTCCGCGTGGTCGGCCATGAAAAAGGTGTGGTTGCCCGCATTGGCCCCGATGTCCAGGAAGGTCTGCGGCCCGGGCAGGGTCCGCAGGTAGTCGCGCAGGAAGTGGAGCATGAATTTTTCGGCCCCGTCGTGCTGGTAGATGGCGCGCTGCGGGCCGTCCAGCAGGTCCAGCGTCATGTGCGCGCCGCAGTAGGTGGCGTCCACGATGAACTCCGTGCTTTCGGGGGGGAGCATCCGCTTGAGCACCGAAAGCTTGAGCTTTCGGGAGATGGGCAGTGGGAACTCCATGAATTGTTTGAGCATGTCCGATCCTTGGGTGCGATATCGTCGGCGTCGGGTCTGCCCCGTTCCGCCGCGGGAGCGTACGTTTGCACATCCGGGTGCAAATGGCAATCGGCGCGTTGGCATGCGCAGGTCCCAAGCGAACATTGTTCGAATAGGGAGTCCGCTCCGGGGGTGAATCCTTATTTTATTCTCTGTTGAGAGATGTTTTGAACCAATTTTTTCATATTATGAAACCTCAATCCATATAGTAAGAAAAATTTGACATCAGCAGCTATTTTTTAAATATGCTCAAGGCGAGCGGTCCTGTCTGCGGGGCATGGCCGTCGGTCTTTTGGGGGAGCCGATCGAAACCTTGCCTGCCTTGGGTTGCACATTCCGGTAGGGCGGCGGGGCCTCGGTTGAAATCAATTCTTCGTAATTGATAGTTTTCTGTCCGGTTGTTTGCAGTCCCACCCCCGGGCTGCGGGAGGCTTGTTCGAAACCTTTAAGAATGGTTCCTGGAGGATTGCTATGAAAAAGGTTCTGTTGTCATTATTTGTCATGATGGCTTTCCTGGTCGTCAGCGGAGGCGCACAGGCGAAGATGGTTCTCAAACTCGGCCATTACGCCAATGCCGAGCACGCGGGGAACAAGGCGGCGATCATGTTCGCCGAGAACGTGGCCAAGCGGACGGGCGGCGAGATCACCGTCGAGCTCTACCCCAACAACGAGCTGGGCAACCCGCCCGAGGTCCTGGAGCAGAACGTCCTGGGCGTCATCGACATGAGCCTGCCGACCCAGGGTCAGCTGGCCAAGTATTCCAAGAAGTTCGGCTGCGTCATGCTGCCTTTCGCCTACGAGGGCTACGACCACGCCTACAAGGTCCTGGACGGCCCCTTCATCGAGTGGGCGGGCAAGGACCTGGAAAACGCCGGTCTCATCTTCCTGGCCAACTGGGAATGGGGCTTCCGCAACCTGACCAACTCCGTGCATCCCGTGAACACGCCCGACGACGTCAAGGGCCTCAAAATCCGCACGCCGCCGGAACTGTCCAACCAGTCCGCGATGGAAGCCCTGGGCGGCACCGTTCAGACCATCCAGTTCTCCGAGCTGCCCATGGCCCTGAAGCAGGGCGTTGTGGACGGCCAGGAAAACCCGGTCAGCGTCATCTACTCCTACAAGATCTACGAGACCCAGAAGTATCTCGCCATGACCGGCCATACCTACAACTCCATGGTCCACGTCATCAGCAAGAAGACCTGGGACAAGCTGACCTCCGAGCAGCAGAATATCCTGAAGGAAGAAAGCAAGAAGGCCGGCGACTACATGCGCCAGTCCCTGCGCGACGCCGAAGTCGATCAGATCAAGAAGCTCGAAGCGTTGGGCATGGAAGTGACCTATCCCGACGTGGCCCTGTTCAAGGCCAAGATGGGCCCCGCCTACGAGCGGATGAAGACCTCGGTCGGTGCTGAAAACCTCGCTTACTTCTTGAAGATTCTGGAACAGGCGAAGTAACCTCTCCCTCTATTCGCCGGGCGCGTCCACCCTTTGCCGTAACGGGGTGGGCGCGCCCCCTTATGGGGTGACAAAGGGATATCGATGACAACGCTGTTGATTTTTTGCGTGCTTATCGGGCTGATTCTCCTGGGGGTGCCGGTGGCCGTGGCCATGGGCCTGACCGCCGTGTTCACCTTCATCTCCATGGGCCAGGCCGATATCCTGACCATGGTTGCCCAGCGCATGTACGCGTCCACCACGTCGTTCACGCTGCTGGCCATCCCGTTCTTCATTCTGGCGGGCAACCTGATGAACACCGGCGGGATCACGGAGCGGATATTCCGTTTCGCCCGCGCCCTGGTGGGGCACATCTGGGGAGGCCTGGGCCAGGTCAACGTCATAGCCAGCATGATCTTTTCCGGCATGTCCGGGGCCGCCGTGGCCGACGCCGCCGGTCTGGGCATGATCGAGATGAAGGCCATGAAGGACAACGGGTACGAGTGGAAGTTCTCGGCGGCCATCACCGCCGCCTCGTCCACCATCGGCCCGGTCATTCCGCCTTCCATCCCGCTGGTCATCTACGGCTACCTGACCGAGGTGTCCGTGGGCAGGCTTTTCCTGGCGGGCGTGATTCCCGGCGCGCTCATGGGGCTGGCGCTCATGGTGGCCGTGTATTTCGTCTCCAAACACCGCAGGTACCCGCGCGACAAGCGGGCCGCCTTCAGGGAAATATGGGAGAGCGGCAAGGGAGCGGCCCTGCCGCTGCTGACCCCGACGCTCATCGTGGGCGGTATTCTGAGCGGGCAGTTCACGCCCACCGAGGCCTCGGTGGTGGCCTGCGTGTACGCGCTCTTCCTCGGCCTGGTGGTCTATCGTTCCATCCGGTTCAGGGACCTGCCGAACATTTTCTGGGACACCCTGACCCACACCATCCGGATCATGTTCATCATCGCCTCTGCCGGGTTCTTCGGCTGGCTGCTGATATTGAACCGCATCCCGGTCCAGGTCATCGACGGCATGGCCTCGCTCTCGGCCCACGGTTCCATCGTGATGCTGATCATCATTTTCATCCTGCTTCTGTTCGGCTGCTTCCTGGAGGGGATCGCCGTCCTGCTCATCACCATCCCCATCTTCCAGAAGATCATCGTCCACTATGCCATCGACCCGGTCCAGTTCGGCGTGGTCATGACGCTCGCGTCCATGATCGGCCTGCTGACCCCGCCTGTGGGCATGTGCCTGTATGCGGTGTCGAGCATAACCAAGCTGTCCATCGGCGAGCTGTCGCGTGAGATGTGGCCCTACCTGACGGGCATCTTCCTCGTGCTCCTGGCCGTGGCCTTTGTGCCGCAGATTTCCCTGTGGCTTCCCAACCTGATCATGGGGCAGTAGTCATGGAATCACAGTGCATATTACCCAAGGACCCCGAAGGCGGGCGGTTCGCCGTGGTGGACCGCATCCTGATCTCCGCCCTGCGCACCATCTGCGTCGCCAGCTTCGCGCTGCTCTTCCTGCTGCTGTCCGGCAACGTGTTCGTGCGCTACGTGCCCGTGGCCGCCTTTTTCTGGTTCGACGAGGTCGTGGAATGGGCCTTTGCCTGGATGGTCTTCTTCGGCGCGGCCGCCCTGTGGGCGCGGGAGGACCACTTCAAGCTCAAATGGGTCAGCGACAAGCTCGAAGGAACCCTGCGCGGCCACCTGCTGTCCATCCTGGTGGAGGTGCTTTCACTGGGCTTCATCGCGGTCTTCTTCTACCAGAGCTTCCGCTTGACGGCCATGGCCCAGGACTGGACCCCGGTCTTCAACATCCCCCGGAAATGCCTGTACATCTGCATGCCCATCTCGGGCGGCATCATGGTCCTCTATTCCATGCGCACCCTGCTGCGCGAGGTGAAAAAGATCATGACCCTTGCGACCACAAAGGGATAACCCCCTGGCCGGTCTGAAGAGCTGGCGAAAAAAAAAGGGGGGGGAATACAAAACGGGCTACATCTTTCGATGTAGCCCGTTGTTCTTTCTTGGTGTCCATCAAAATAGGGAGGTGTTCCCCTGTTGCTGGCGTGAGAGGGTATAATGAAAACCACGGAAGGCCGCTTACCTACGTGATTTCAGCCAGTTGCAAATGCCACCAACGCCACGAAAAACACGTTCGACACGTATGGAGCCACGGACGAGCCACGTGGAAATGGGTCTCCCCGGCAATCTCAGCCGTGGCCATCGACTTTCAAATATTTGTTGACAACACTTGTTCTTTATGCTATTGTAATATAAAAGAAAAGAGGTTAACATGGCCACCTGCACCATTTCTCATGACGACTTCGTGTGTTTCTTGGGTCCCAAGGTACGCAATAATATCAAGGAAACTACCCGGCCATATAAGAAAAATGCCGTTTGTGATTGTTGCGGGAAAAGAAGATCGTTGCAATCCGCTCATCTAATGACCAGAAAAAGAAATGATATCATAAAAGAATGTTTGGAGCGTTCTGAAAAAGTTGGTTCCGAATATTCTATAGAAATCGAAGAAACGGTTCATCTGATAGAGGTGTCACATTATCCGATATCAGAAACATGTGCATTTTTGTGTAAAGAATGCCATGGGAAGTATGATAATGAAGATGAAGAAACCGTTTCCAAGGTCAATCACGCTATTTACAGGAAAAGCAGAATAGATCCTTATGTTGAGATAAAGGGAATAAGGTTGCCAACTGCTTTGTGCAATGAAACAAGTAAAGAGTATTTGTTTCGTGTCATGGGTGTGTTGGTTCAAAAACTTTCACCAAAGGATATTGGTCTTTTACAGGACCATGTCTTTTGTCGAAAAGTATTGGGCTTGGGGCATCCGGTTTTGACGACAGATCCCCTCAAAGTTTTTGATGCCAACGGACGGCGGCGTTATTATAAGGACGCCTTGGGGAAATACTTTTTGTGCATGGAATGGAAAAAAGAGAACTTTCCCCGGCTTGCCAGGATGCTGAACGATTACAGCATCAAGTATTCAAATTGATTTTGCCCGGACCGAGACGGGAACGACTTGTTCACGTGCGAGGCGCTTGAGTCCCCGAGGAATGGCGTGATCATGTTGTTGGTTCGAGAAAAGCGAAGGGCTGAATTATCCCCCTTCCAAAAGGGCAACCCGGTACGCCTCCTCGATCAGCCGGATTTTCGCTTCCGGCACACCTGCCATCTCATTCTCTCCCTGCCAGTTTTCGCGCACCAATGCGGCCATGCCCAGGGCGATTTCCCGGGCCTTGGGCAAATCGAGATCGAAATCAGCACACCGTGACAACGCGTTGTCGAGCGTAGCAACCCGGCCCTGTTTGCCGATGCCCAGGGTCAGGCGGCTGGCGTCGTCGCCGTCGCGCTGGGGTTGCGGCACGATGTCGTAGGCGGGTGAGAGCCGCCATTTGCCGCTTGCGGTGTCGTAGAGGAAGCCGTGGTTCTTGAGGTGGTCGTCCCAGTTGTTGCACAGGATGTTGAAGACCATGCGGCGGAACAGCTCTTCAAGGTCGGCCTTGAGGTGGCCCGCCATTCCGAAACGGCGCAGGGCCAAGGCGATGTCGCCGTAGGTCCCGTCCGTCATGTCGTCGGCCCCGGTGAGCGTCATGGCCGACAGGAAGTGGTGACGCATGGGCGGGTTCCCGCCCCGGTCGAACCGAGCGGCCAGGAATACGTCCCGTCCGCCCACGTCCACCACCCGGCATTCGGGAACACGGATACGGCATTTCGCGGCCAGCCGCATGGCCGCCAACTCGATGCGGCAGGTCGGCCACTCTTCCAGCTCCCGCGAAAACTTGGCGATCCAGGACCTGCCCTCGTACTCCACGGCCGCCTTGGGCTGTGCGCCGCCCACGGACGAGCCGCGAATCAGAAAGCGCCGTTGGTCGGCGGGCAGGGCCTCGTGGTTGAGGACCGCATCCGCGTCCCGGAGCATGGAGGCCAGGTTAAGGCGGTCGCCGGGGATTTCCTCGGGTCGCCAGACAGGGGTCGCCGGGCGCGGGCCATTCAGATCCGGGCCGAAGGCGAGCGCGCCGATGCGGTCTTCCTGGTTCAGGACGGTCAGGTAGTCGAATTCCGAGGGGACGAGCCCGTCCCGTTCCGCAGCCCGATCCAGCAAGTGGCGGCCCCATCCGTCCGGGCTGGCGTCCTGAAAGGCCCGGAACACGCCCCCTGCATGATATTCGGCCTGTCCCAGCGGCAGTTGGAGCGGATCAACGGGTGCGGCATCCCTTCGTTCCAGGTAACGCCGACCATAGGCGAAGGCGGAGACCACCTCCCGGCCGTCCTGGTGCATGGTCAGCAGTCCCGCCGGGACGAATTCGCCGCCAAGATGGATATAGACGTAGGTTTTGTCCGTGGGCATGCGGCCTCCTAGAAATCAAGGTCGTCACGCTTCTTGGTGCGGACTCGCTTTGGGCTTTTCAACTGTTGGAGAGACTTCCCGACGTCGTCCATGTCCGGATTGGCCACTTGGCCAAGCCCTGCGGCCAGCCCCAGCACGTCTAGGACCTGCACCAGGATGCCGATGCCCACCGACGGCTCGCCGCGTTCCAGCCGCCCCAGGGCGGCATGACTGGTCGATGCCCGCGTGGCCAGCTCGACCTGCGTCATCCCTCGGCGCACACGTGCTTCCTTGATGTTCGCACCCAGCTGTTTCAGCGTCTCCGCAGCATCGGGGGACAACGCCTTGCTTGCGAGCGATGTATTTCCCATGCGCACCTCGCTTGCTAACATGAATATTAGCTTAAATCGTTTTGACTAATATATATGTTAGTTTTTGCGACTGTGCAAGTTGAAAATGGAAAGAGCGTTGCCCAAGTGAAAAGGTCGTTCACGAGGGAGGGGGCGGCAAGAGGTTAGAAATATTTCTGGGGTGGAAAACAAGTCCAGAGATGTTGGGAGCCCCAGTGCTGTTGCGCGGCGAAACGGCCAATAGGTTAACGCTTCAAACTGGGATATGGGGGCGGCGATCAGTACCCCAAAGTGTATCCGAAATATTTTTTGCATCAAAACGCAAACTGCACTTGACGAATCGATCCCGCTTGCTTATATCGAAACACATGATTCGAAAAAAAACAAAAAGCTTGGTGCATTCAAAATGTCAATCAGCCCCCTTGAAGCGCGTGGCGAAATTGTTCGCCGGGCATCCGTTTCGGGGCAGGATTGAACACGATCCGGAAGGCACGATATCCGTGGTCCAGCTTAAGAATGTGGACCCTGTTCTGGGGGTAAACGAGAATCGGTTGCCCAAGGTCGTGCCGACTGGGCGCCGCCGCCCTACTTTTCTGGAGCAAGGGGATATCCTTTTCGTGAATCGGGGGATGCGGTTTTTCGGAGCGCTGGTCGACAGGCCGCTCGAGAAAGCCGTGGCCGCACCGCATTTTTTCATTATCAAGGCCAACCCCACATTGGTTCGCCCGGACTATCTGGCCTGGTTCCTGAACGGCAAGCAGGCCCAGCGATATTATGGGCAGTGTGCGGCCGGGACGGCCCTGCCTCACATCACCCGGAAGACATTGGAAGCCCTTTCGGTCCCCGTGCCGTCTCTCGAAAGACAAGCGCTGATAGCCAAGGTTTATCGGTGTGGTTTGCGAGAAAAAATTTTGACGGAACGGATCGTGGAGCAACGGGAATTGTTATTGTCCGAGATATTGGACGCCGCATCGCAAGAGACAAATTAACGGAGAAAATATGACCGCCACCAAAGTGAACCAGAAAGAGATCAACGATATCCTTTTTAAGGCGTGCGACACCTTCCGGGGCATCCTCAACGCCAGCCAGTACAAGGATTATATCCTGGCGATGCTTTTCGTGAAGTACCTCTCGGACGTCTACCGGGAGCGCTACGAGGAATTGAGCCAGCAGTTCAAGGGTGACAAGGAACGCATCGGACGCCGTCTGGCCAGGGAGCGTTTCGTCATGCCGGAGGGGTGCACCTTCTATGACCTTTTCGACCAGCGCAACGCCACCAATGTGGGTGAGGTCATCAACACCACCTTTGAGAAGATTGAAGATGCGAACCGTGCCAAGTTGCAGGGAGTCTTTCGCAACATCGATTACAATTCCGAGGCGAATCTCGGCAAGACCAAGGACCGTAACCGCCGTCTGAAGAAGTTCCTGGAGGACCTCAATGACCCTCGCCTGGACCTGCGCCCGTCGCGGGTGGGCAACCTGGATGTCATCGGCAATGCCTATGAATACCTCATCGCCAACTTCGCTGCCGGTGCGGGCAAGAAGGCCGGGGAATTCTACACGCCGCCGGAGGTCTCGGAGCTGATCGCGGAACTGGTTGATCCCCAGCCGGGCGAGCGCATCTGCGATCCTGCCTGCGGTTCGGGCTCGTTGCTCATCAAGTGCGGCAATCGGGTTCGCCGGACGTCCGAGGATTTTTCCCTATACGGACAGGAGATCAACGGCGAGACCTGGGCGCTTGCCAAGATGAATATGTTTCTGCACGGCATGGACCGGGCCAGGGTCGAATGGGGCGACACCCTGCGTGAACCCAAGCTGATCGAGGACGACACCACCATGAAGTTCGAGGTGGTGGTGGCCAATCCGCCCTTCTCCCTCGACAAGTGGGGCTACAAGTCGGCCCAGAGCGACCCCCATAACCGTTTCCACCGCGGCCTGCCGCCCAAGTCCAAGGCGGATTACGCCTTCATCTCGCACATGATCGAGACCACCACCCTGGAATCCGGGCGGGTCGGCGTGGTGGTGCCGCACGGCGTGCTTTTCCGGGGCGGCGCGGAAGGCAAGATCCGGCAGCAGCTCATCGAGGAGAATTTTCTGGATGCCGTCATCGGCCTGCCTGCCAACCTGTTCTTCGGCACGGGCATCCCGGCGGCCATCCTGGTATTTAAACGCAACCGGCCCGATAAGGATGTCCTGTTCATCGACGCCAGCCGGGAATACGCCGATGCCAAGAACCAGAACAAGTTGCGCCCCGAGGATGTCCGCAAGATCGTGGACACCTACCAGGCCCGCGAGTTCGTGGACAAATATGCCTATGCGGCCGGGTTCGATGAACTCAAGGAGAATGATTTCAACCTGAACATCCCCCGCTACGTGGACACCTTCGAGGAAGAGGAAGAAGTGGACATCGCCAAGGTGCAGGGCGAGATCGAGGAACTGGAAAAGGAGCTGGCCGAAGTCCGCAAGGAAATGGCCGGATACCTGGAAGATCTGGGAGTGCTGTAATGACCAGGGAGCGGAGCGTCGAGAAGGCGCACCACCTGACCTTTGAGGAATTGAAGCTTCAGGACGAGAACGGCGATGATTTCTGGCTTGCCCGCCAGTTGTCGAAAGTGCTTGGCTACGGGGAATACCGCAACTTCCTCCCTGTCATAGAAAAGGCCAAGACGAGCTGTGAAAACAGCGGCCAGCCGGTGTCCGATCATTTCGTGGAGGTCCACGAGATGATCGCCCTGGGCAAGGGGGGGCAGAGGGCCATGGAGTCGTATGCCCTCAGCCGTTACGCCTGTTACCTGATCGTCCAGAACGCCGACCCCTCGAAGCCGGTCATCGCCAACGGGCAGACCTATTTTGCCATCCAGACCCGTCGGCAGGAACTGGCGGATGACGAGTCGTTTCAGCAGCTCAAGGAAGAAGAAAAGCGGTTGTTTTTGCGGGAGGAGATGAAAGAGCACAACAAGCAACTGGTGAAGGCCGCCCAGCAGGCCGGGGTCGAATCCGGTCTTGATTTCGCCATCTTCCAGAACCACGGCTACAAGGGGTTGTATGGCGGCCTAGATGCCAAGGGCATCCATCTACGCAAGGGGCTGAAAAAGAGTCAGAACATCCTCGACAACATGGGCAGTACCGAACTCGCCGCCAACCTGTTCCGTGCCACGCAGACCGAGGAGAAGCTCCGGCGTGAGAACATCCGGGGCAAACAAGCGGCGAACCAAACCCATTTCGAGGTCGGCAAGAAAGTTCGTCAGACCATCAAGGAGCTGGGCGGAACCATGCCCGAGGAACTGCCCGTGCCGGATGAGGATTTGGCAAAGGTTGCCCGGCGCGTGAAGGCTGCGGAGAAGAAGGCGCTTGGAGCGAAGAAGGAAGGTGGGGAATGACAAGTCAAAACATGCAGCGAGTAAAAGGGCTTGGCCTGATACCCAATGATTGGGAGGTGATAGAGGCCAATTCTTTATGCTCAAAAATCACCAAGGGTACGACTCCCCCCAGTGGGGATCTCGCTGATAAAGGAGAAATACCATTCCTTCGGGTGACAAATCTCACTTTCCAAGGGCGACCAAATTTTAATGACATAAAATATGTGTCCCGCGAAATCCATTCAGGGTTTCTCGCCAGATCTAAAGCATATCCTGGCGATATTTTGATGAATATTGTCGGCCCCCCTTTGGGGCAATTTGCTCTATTGAATGAAGAGTTTGGAGAATACAACTTAAACCAAGCGGTTATAATATTTCGAGCCTCTTCTACAAAAATCACTAATACATACTTGCTACATTACTTGATGAGTTCTGTTGCTTTGAAATGGCTTGAAAGCTTTTCAAAGAAAACTTCTGGGCAACAAAATCTTACCATTCAGCTTTGCAAAGATTTACCCATTCCTGTTCCGTCGGCAATGGAGCAAAGGCTGATTGTCAAAACCCTTGCCACCTGGGACCGCGCCATCGAGAAGACCGAGGCCCTGATCGAGGCCAAGGAGCGGCGGAAAGCGGGTCTCATGCAACGGCTTCTGACGAGCAAGGTGCGGTTCGGGGAATTCGCCGGGGAAACGTGGAAGGAAATGAGCATTGGCAAGCTGCTGAGGCAGGTCAAGCGTCCGGTTGTTTGGGATGATGACGCATCGTATAAATTGCTTAGCCTGAGAAGAGCTTCTGGGGGCCTTTTTCATCGCCAGACTTTGCGCGGCTCAGAGATATTGACCAAAAAAATGAATACGGCCCTGGAAGGAGATTTCTTGATTTCAAAAATGCAGGTGGTTCATGGGGCAACCGGCCTCACGACCGCAAAATTTGACGGTTATCACGTTTCCGATTCGTATTTATCCTACGTGGCCCGTGACCCAAGTACACTCGATATTCGATTCTTCAATTGGTTATGTAAAACCAAGGAGATGTACCATAAGGCGTACAGGTCAAGTTACGGTGTTCATATTGAAAAGATGACTTTCAATCCGAAGCTCTGGTTGAAAGAGACAATTATGCTTCCGCCAACAACGGAGGAACAAGCTAAAATTGTTGAGGTGCTGGACACCTCGGTCGCGGAAATCGAGGAGCATCGCACCCAGCTCGCCGCCCTCAAGGAACAGAAAAAGGGCCTCATGCAGCAGCTTTTGACCGGAAAAGTGCGGGTCAAAGTATCCTGATTATGATTTCTGACAACAGGAAGGAGGAATAAATGCTTTCGTTCCAAGAAGCACTTCAACGGGCTGAAAATAAGAAGCATCTCTTGCTTGGCAACGGGTTTAGCATCGCGCTTAAGCCGGATATTTTTCGATACGACACGTTGTTTGAACAGGCCGATTTTTCCGGGAACGAACATTTGCGGGGAATCTTTTCAGCGCTCGGCACAACGGATTTTGAAGAGGTGGTGAAAACCCTGGAGTCGGGGGCGAAGGTCTTGCCCCATTATTTGGGGCCAACACCTGGCGTCGATGCGCAAATGCAACAGGACGCTCTCCGAATCAAAGAGATTTTGGTCACGACCATCGCCAACAAGCATCCCGAACGCCCTGGGGATATTTCGTTTGCCGAGTATGAAGCCTGCAAGTTTTTTCTGGGCAACTTCCTCGGCTCCGGCGGCAAACTCTACTCGCTGAATTATGACATCCTGCTGTATTGGGTTTTGATGAACAGCGATCTGGCAAACAACGACGGGTTCAAAAACGATCCCGATGATCCCGACGCTGTCTACGTCGTCTGGGACAGGGGGGATTCACGGGGCCAAAACGTGTATTTTCTGCACGGCGGTCTTCATCTTTTTGATGCTGGTCACCAAATCCAGAAAAACACCTGGGTCCGTTCAACTGTCCCCCTGATAGACCAGGCCCAAGAGGCAGTCGCTGCAAACAAGTTTCCGCTTTTTGTGGCGGAAGGCACTTCCCAACAGAAAATGAAGAAAATCCAGCATAGCGCCTATCTTCACAAAGGGCTGCGGAGCCTTGCCGAAATCTCAGGGTCGATTTTCACCTATGGGGTTTCTTTTTCGGAGAACGATGAGCACATCCTTCGGACCATTGAGATGGGCAAAGTGAGGTCCATATTCGTCGGATTGTATGGGGATGAAAACAGCGAATCCAACCAGCGTATCCGTTCCCGGGTGGACCAGATGGTTTTGCTTCGTAGGGATAGCCCGAGGCGAAACGACTTGGCCGTTTTCTACTTCGATTGTGCAAGCGCCGCTGTATGGGGGTAATCCAGAGTGAAAGCGAAAGAGACCGTCGAGTTTTTGAAAAAGAGTTTACCGGCAGTATTCATCATTCATTATTCTTGCCAGAATCTTAATGACGCAAATGAAGGGTACTCGCCGCGAGTAACGTCTATCGCCGTGCTGCACATCGATAGCGATACGATGCATAGTTTTTCCATTCACCTCATCGCGGAAATCGAAGGCATTGCGAGAGACAATATTTCTGACCATTACGACGTGCTCGAAGCCAAGATGCTTGGCAAATTTTTTGCCTTTGTTGGTGCTCACCAAGATGCCTACTGGCTTCATTGGAATATGACCAATATCAATTACGGATTTGAAGCAATCGAGCATCGATACCGTGTTCTCACGAAGGAAGAGCCTCCCCATATTGAAGATTCCAGGCGATACAACCTGTCGGCATTGATACAGGCCATCTACGGGAACAAGTGTGTGGATGATCCCAAAATGTTAAAGCTCATGGAACTTAATGGTGGGAAAAAGCGTGATTTCCTTACGGGTCATGAGGAAGTGCAGGCTTTTGTAAATAAGGAATATGTCAAACTTCATAAGTCCACGATGACGAAGGCATATTGGTTTAAAAGTATGTTTTTTCGATTGGCCAAGGGAAAGGTGAAGACCAAAAGGTCCAACTGGCGAGTGAAAATTACTCGGGCGACCGAGCATTGGTCTGCAAAACTTATCGGATTTGTGGCCGCTCTTTATGCGGTTTATCAGATTTTGACGTCGGCCTTTGGCCTGTTTGCAACCGGCGGGTAGCTATGCCGGACTTCAAGGAATACGCCGCGTCCCATGCCCCTGCCCTGATCCTGTTGGAGCAGATCGGCTACGAGTACGTTCCGCCCACCAAGGCCCTGGCCATGCGTGGAGGGCGCAAGAAGCCGTTGCCAAAGTCCTCGATGCCGCCGTTGCGGAAATCGAAGAACATCGCAACCAACTTGCCGCCCTTAGAGAACGGAAAAAGAGCCTCATGCAGCAGCTGTTGACGGGCAAAACACGGGTGAAAGGAGTGTGACATGGCAAAAAAACAGTTTTTTAGCATTTACCTGTTGCGGGCAAAGTTTGATGCAACCAATGCTATAAAAGAAGAATCCCTGGATTCCGTTGGCGAACCCGTCGAGGCGGCTAACTTGCCCGAGGGTGGAAGGATGTACGTCTTTGAAAGCGAGCCAGATGCTCCTTGGTGGGTCAACTATTGGGGGGCCAATGTTCAGCTTGAGCAGGCTTCAAAGGGTGCAATTGTATTTTTGCCGGTCAATAAAAGAGTTTTCGCATTTACGTTTGGGACCGGATTTCACCACCTTGAACCAGCAGCATACGTCTACGATTTCGGATTGCGGGTTACTTTGAATAGTGTTCAACCCGAAGGTATCCTGAGCACGGATTCGCTTGCCCCGGTAAATGCCCAACGCCAACGCACCCAAATGCCAACCCCTTCTGGCTTGGCAGAGTTTGATTTTGATGGGGATCGGGTCGTTATTAAACGGATGACTGGAAAAGTTGAAAAAGGCATCACAAAGCCGTTTTCTCAAGCGACCGGCGCGGAAAGCCTCCGTATAGGGCTTGATGTGAATGCGGATCAGCTTACAAAGGTATGCAAACGGTTGCTAACACTTTATAATAAAAAAGATTATGAAGAAATTTTTCCAACGATCGACAACCTTAAACCCGAAAAGAATCCTGATGTTGTCGCAAAGTTGAGGGATGATCTTTGTAAAAGGCTTATCAATAGGAGCCCTGGGATCGACATCACCGTTCCGGATATCATCGACTTCGAAAAAGTCGGTGGATGCCGGTTTTCTGGTGTTGGAAGCAGTGACGTATATAACGATGTGACGGTGTCCAGCTATTATGACTATTTAAATGCACATTCGGTAGTTTTGGCTAAAAAGGATGTGGATCAGATCATGACCCACAAGCTTATTTTGGTTGATGGCACCGATGACGACGCGGGTGTATTGAAGCAGTTTCCCCTATTCAAGTGTATTCTTTGTGAGATTGAAAAGGATGGGGATATTTATCATTTTAGTGACGGGGAGTGGTATCGGTTTAAAAAGGGTTTCGTGTCCAATATGCGGCAGGAGTTGAACAAATATTTTGTGAAATGTACCTTGCCAGACTATGCCCACGAAAATGAAGGAGAATACAATGAAGATGTTGTGAAGCAAAATGGAAGGTACGTCTGCCTAGACAAGAAAAACATCGCCCCAAAAGGTTCTACTCCTGTGGAGCCTTGTGATTTGTATTCGGTTGAAAAAGGTCATGCAACATTTTCCCATATAAAACGGCACACCCGTTCGGCTCAACTCAGCCACCTGTTTAATCAGGGAGCCAACTCGATTGAGCTGATCAAGCTTGAACCCAAGTCGCTCAAGCGCATGGAGGAAAACATTGAATCTAATATCGGTGCCAACGACAAGAAGTTGTATCTTGGAGCGGTATCCGGGAACAAACTCAAGGTGGTCTATGGGATTGTTACGCATAAAGACATGCGAGCGAAATCGAAAAACCTGCCCCTTTTTTCTTGTATCAGCTTGAGGAATGCAATCCACAAATTGCGCCTTGCTGGCGTCGAGATAGAATGCATGTTTATCAAGGACAAGACGGTGTAGGGACATGTTTAGCGACTTCAAGGAATACGCCGCATCCCATGCCCCTGCGCTGATCCTGCTGGAACAGCTCGGTTACGAGTATGTTCCGCCCTCCACGGCCCTGGCCATGCGCGGGGGACGCAAGTCCATGCCGGCCCTGCTGGACGTGTTGGAAACCCGGTTGCGGGCGATGAATTCCATCTCCTTCAAGGGGCGGGAGCACGAGTTCTCGGATGCCAATATCGCGCGGGCCGTTCGGGAGATCGCCCAGGTGCCGTTCGACAGCCTGATCGCCACCAGCGAACAGATCTATGACCTGCTCACCCTCGGCATCAGCCTGGAGCAGACCATTGACGGGTCCGTGAAAAGCCATTCCCTGAAATACATCGATTGGGAACACCCGGAGAATAACGTCTACCACATGTGCGACGAGTTCGAGTTCGAGCGGCGCCATTCCGATGCCGTGCGCCGGCCGGACATCGTGCTGTTCGTCAACGGCATTCCCGTGGCCATCATCGAGTGCAAGCGGCCCGACCAGCGCGGGGCCATCAAGGAAGGCATCAGCCAGCATCTTCGCAACCAGCGGGTCACGGAAATTCCGGAGTTGTACATCTACAGCCAGATATTGCTTTCAATCAGCCAGAATCGGGCCATGTACGCCACGACGGACACGGATGCGAAGTTCTGGTCGATCTGGAAGGAAGAGGACGCTGACGGCCAAAAAGAAGCCCTGGACGCCATCGTCAACGCACCCTTGGCCGAAGCGCAACGGTCCCGGCTCATGGTCGAGGCCACGGACGAACAGCGGGATGCCCTGACGCGCATCCTTACTTCCGGGCATCGCACCCCCACGCCGCAGGACAAGACCCTGCACTCCCTTCTGCGCCCGGAGCGGCTCCTGGAACTCATATACGGTTTCATCATCTACGACAGCCGCATCAAGAAAATCGCCCGTTACCAGCAATATTTCGCGGTCAAGGCCACGGTGGACCGGGTCACCGACGTCAAAGGCGACAGCCGCCGCCGGGGCGGGGTCATCTGGCACACAACGGGATCGGGCAAATCCCTGACCATGGTCATGCTCGCCAAGGCCCTGGCGATCGACCCCCGCATCAAGAATCCCAAGGTGGTCATCGTCACCGACCGCATCGACCTGGACAACCAGATCTCCAAGACCTTCAAGGCGTGTGGCAAGGACGTGGTCCAGGCCCGGACCGGGGAACACCTGCTCAAGCTCATTGCCGGGGAACGCGCCTCCATCGTCACCACCATCATCGACAAGTTCGAGACCGTGGCCAACAAGCGCACCAAGGACGAGGACCGGAACATCTTCGTGCTGGTGGACGAAAGCCATCGCAGCCAATACGGCCAGAGCCATGCCAAGATGCGCGTGGTCTTCCCCAACGCCTGCTATATCGGGTTCACTGGCACGCCGCTCCTGAAGAAGGAGAAGAGCACGGCCGACCAGTTCGGCGGCTTCATCCACAAGTACACCATGAACCAGGCGGTCCAGGACCGGGCCGTGGCCCCGCTCAGGTACGAAGGCCGCATGAGCGAACTGCACGGGGACGATGCCGAACTGGATAAGTGGTTCGACCGTATCACCGAGGGGCTGACCCCCGAGCAGAAAAGCGATCTCAAAAAGAAATTCAAGCAGGCCGAGCAACTCTTTTCCGCCGAGTCGCGTATCGCCGAAGTCGCCTATGACATCGCCCAGCATTTCAAACAGTTTTGCAAGGGCACCGGCAAGAAGGCCCAGTTCGCCGTTGCCAGCCGGTCGACGGCGTTGGCCTACCTGCGGTGTTTCGAGGAACAGGACGAAGTCTCCGTGGCCGTGGTCATGTCTTCCCCTGACAGCCGAGAGGGCAACACCTCCACCGATGAATCCAAGATGCCCGAGGTGCAGGTGTTCTGGAACGACATGATGCGCCGGTACGGCAACGAGAAACAGTATCTCGAAAGCATCATCAACGCCTTCAATCACAATGACGACCCAGAAATCCTGATCGTCATCGACAAGCTTCTCACCGGGTTCGATGCGCCCCGGAATAGCGTTTTATACCTGGACAAGAACCTCAAGGAGCACAACATCCTTCAGGCTATCGCCCGGGTGAACCGTTTGTGGGACGGCAAGGATTACGGCCTGGTGGTGGATTACCGGGGCATCTTCGGAGCCTTGAATGAAGCCATCGACACCTATGCCGCCCTGGAAAAGGAAGGGTTCGACCGGGCCGACATCGAGAACACCATTCTCGACGTCAGCGGCGAAATCGAACAACTCAAGGCCAGGCACGCCAATGTCTGGGAGATTTTCAAGGAAGTCGGGAACAAGGCGGACATCGAGGCCATGCAACTGGCCCTGGAGCCGGAAGATATCCGGGAGCGGTTTTACGATGCCCTGCGCCTCTTTGCCAACACCCTGCAACTGGCGCTGAGCAGCGCGCGGTTTCTCGACAATACGCCCGAGAAGACGATCCGCCGGTACAAGGCCGATTTGAAGGATTTCCTGAACCTTCGCAACGCCGTCAAGCATCGGTTCGGCGAGGCCGTGGATTACTCGGCCTACGAGCAACAGCTCAAGAACATGGTCAGCAAGCACATCGGAGCGGATGCCGTGCAGGAGGTGGTCGCCCCGGTGGATATCTTTGCCGTGGACACCTTCGAGCAACAGTTGGAGCTGATCCAGGGGGATGCCGCCAAGGCCGACCACATTGCGGCCCGTGTGAAAAAGACGATCACCGTCAGGATGGACGAGGACCCGGTCCTCTTCAAGCGCCTGTCGGAAATCATCAATGAAACCATCAGCAGCCATCGTGCGCACCGGCTTTCCGATGCCGAATATCTCGGCAAGATGCGGGGACTGCTGGATGACTTGCAACAGGGGGAACGTGGCAACCTGCCGCCGTCCCTCAAGGGCAAGGACGAAGCCGCCGTTTACTTCGGAATCCTGGGGGAAATGCTGGAAGGGCAGATCGCCGAAGCTTCCTTGCCCCAGATGGCGATATCCATAGACGACGCCGTAACATCCAGGAAAATCAGGGATTGGAGCGACAATATTGATATTGTCAACGAAATGAAGAACGATATTGAAGACGTTTTGTATGACGCTTCGGAATCATCCGGTGTGACATTTCCCGGCGAAGTGATAGATGCTGTCATCGACAAATTGATTCTTGTTGCCAAGAGACGAGACCTTGCCTGATTTGCCAGCCCGCGGTTCCGTACATTACGGGACCACCAGAATCGATTACTCCATCCGGCCAGCGACCAGGAAGACCTTGGCCATCCATGTCTTCCCCGATGGTACCGTCGTCACGGATGCGCCTCGGACGGCAACTGTCGATGAGATAGCGGCCAAGGTGAAAAGCCGGGGAGCTTGGGTCCTCAAGCAGCAGAGGATATTCGCGGCTTATCCCCCGGCCATCCCGGCCAGGCGATATGTCTCCGGCGAGGAAATCAGGTATCTGGGACGGCA
The DNA here is from genome assembly GCF_026000375.1 of Pseudodesulfovibrio portus. Classification (NCBI taxonomy): domain Bacteria; kingdom Pseudomonadati; phylum Thermodesulfobacteriota; class Desulfovibrionia; order Desulfovibrionales; family Desulfovibrionaceae; genus Pseudodesulfovibrio; species Pseudodesulfovibrio portus. The sequence continues at coordinate 1,817,558 of NZ_AP026708.1, read as the reverse complement.
ATATCGGTTGAAGCTGTTGGTTGGCCACGAACGTTCAGCCAAGCTCAAGGGAGCGCATCTGGAAGTGACCCTCCTGGCCCAGGATGGCGCAGATGTGGCCAAGAAACTGGTTGATGCGTGGCTTCGTGATCGGGCGGATGCGATTTTCCATTCCCTGGTGGGATCGTGCCTGGAGAGAACTTCCGGGATCGGCGCGAAAACCATTCCGGAGTGGCGAATGCTTCGGATGCGGAAACGTTGGGGAAGCTGTACCAATAGCGGTACGCTCATCCTGAACCCTGAGCTTGTCGCAGCGCCGAAGGATTGCATCGAGTACGTGATTTTCCACGAACTTTGCCATTTGCGCGTCAGGAACCACTCGGCAGCGTTTTATCGCCTGTTGTCCCGAGTCGTCCCAAAATGGGAACATCTTAGGATGAAGTTGAATAGGGCAGTCGAGCTTCGTCTCGAATATTAATTCGGCTTGTTGGTGTTTGGCCTTACTCTTCCCCTAAAAGCCTGTCCCATGCAGCGATGTGGTTTCGGAAGCCGTACTCGACCATCTCGAATTTTCTGCCCAAATTCCTGGCTGCAACCCCAAGCGTTCCGGTGCCTGCGAAGGGATCAAAAATGGTGTCGCCTTCTTTGCTCAATGCGGTAACCAGAGTTTCAATTACCGACATTTTTTTTTGCGTTGGGTGAAGGGTCTTTTCGCCCTTCTTGGTTGACCATTCCTCATCGGGGTCAGGCATCATCCGTTCATTCCCTGATGTTTTTCCAGCGACCACATAATTTTTATAGCGGCCTTCCTTGTCGAAATATGAATTTTCTGAGCACACATGCAGCCCGAGTTCGAAGCTCTCCTGAAACATCCCCTTGTTGGTGCCTCGTGAATCCGGTTTGCACCAGGCATATTTGCGCAACTTGGTAAAATAGCGTGAAAGCTCCCGATACCAATCGCCGAATTGGAAATCCGAGCAGAACACAAAGACATTGCCGCCAGGTTTCAGAACGCGATGGAATTGGTAGGCTAGAACGTCGATCCGAAGCTTTTTGCAATCCCAATCCTTGCCAGCGATACCGATCTCGAAAGGCGGGTCGGTGATTATGGCCTCGTACCGGTGGGAAGGACAATTCTCCAAAAAAAGGAACGCATCATCGTTGTGGATGTCGCCGTCTTCGGACGACGAGGTTACCCCCAGGTGGTCTTGTTTCCGTAGATCAATCACGAGTCACCTGCCACCGGATTTCCATACGTCGGCTTTTGGTTTTCCAAAATGAATTCCCGCATTCGTTGAAGCGATTTTGAACTCAGCCCAGGGTTGAGAGCTTTGCGCCGCCTGGCTCGCTCTTTGGGATCTGCAACCGTGTGGCAACTCTTGGCAGCCTTAGCCATTTCCGGGTCATTTTCCAGTATGCTCATCAACGCCCGATATGTGTCGTTGTGCATGGTGACGAGAACGATTCGAACGAACTCTGGAACAGGAAGATCATAGGCAAGGGAAAAGTCGAGTACCCGATCCAGTGGAATCGAAGCGTCTCCCTTTTCGATCTGGGATATGAACGAGTTGGAGACCCCCAATTTCTGGGCGACCCATCTCAAGGGTTTGCCCTGAGTTTCCCGGACAATCTTCAGATAAAGCCCGACTTCTTCCTTCAACAATTGTTCCGGAGTCTTCACAGGGGCGAGGTCAACGACGCTGTCTTCAGTCATAATTAATCAACTGCCTTGTTAACAGAATTAAGTAATTAGTTGCTTAGTCAAGATAATAAATAAGTTAATTATCAATAGCAAGAGGGTTGTTGCTTTTTGGGTGGATGCGTGAGCGCGGACCACGGGATAGCACCAGGGCCGGATTCAAAATCGAGTTAACCAACAACATCATTAACAACGGCAATTGACTAGTCTATTAATTAAATTAAGTAATAAGTTGGTAAATTACAGCAAGAATTATGTTACTATTTTTGGGATGGATGCGAGAGCAAGGGCCAGGGAATATCCCTTGAGCCGGAGCCGAACCCGCCATCCCTCTCGCCGTCGCCTGCGGTAATCACGACGCAAGTAAAGTCGTCGGGGCAAGGCCGGACCGCGAAGCGTCCGCCCGAAGGGCTTGGCCTTGCCCCGGCGGCTGCTTGTGTCACGCTCGCGGAAAATCGGCGGGAGGGGAATAAATCGTGCCGCCGGAGCTTGCGCGAGGGTTTGGCGGCGTCATATGGTGGGGCATATCCACCGGATAATTCCGTAACCAAAAGGAGGTGAAACGCACTTACCGCGCGTCATAAGTTCAAGACGTTAGTCTGAACTGATGACGCATGAAGAAGCCTTGAGCTTCAACGATCCACGCGCCGTTTTCCAAACAAACGGCCATTTCAGAATCCAAACACGCAGGCTGTAACGCAGCACCCGCCGATGGTGGAATGGCAAGTATCTACGCTTGTCATTGCCGCACTTCCCCTACGGCTGCCACTCTATTCGCAAGACGTATGCGCTTGCGGGGCAGCACCCCTTATTGACTGGGTCTTCCGGAATCTTCTTCCAATGGGAAACGGGCATTTATTCTTCCCTTAGCTGGTGATGCGTGGCGGGTTTACCGCCACAGGCAGGTCTTTCCCGGATAACGGGAAAAGTCCGATCTGCTTGGCCCCGGGGCGCTGCCCCGAACCTTTAACGGAAGGAGAATTCCAATGGGAAAATCCGACAGCCTCAAGTTTGCGGCGAACCGGGCAACCTTGTCCGGGCCAAAATCGAAACAACACCGAATCCGCCAGACGGCCCGCCATTTCGTCGATGTTTTGCGCCAGGCGAACATGGGGGTCGAGAAGTGGACCAAGGTGACAAACAGGCACTTCCAGAGCGTGGCGGACACCATGCGTGCGGACGGCGTGGGCGACGGCAGGATTGCCGAAGTCTTCACCGCTGCCCGCCACGTCTGCCGAGCCTACGAGAACGACAATATTAGCAATAGCAACGCGACCTTCGGGGTGCGGCGCGGCTCCATCGCCAATCAGGCGTCCCGCGCGGTCATCCCGGATATGGTTAAAGAATCCCTGGCCAGCATGCGGAACGACGCGTCGTTCCGGCATGCTGGCCGGGCGGCGGCTCAGATCGAGCTGATGTATGAGCTCGGGCTGCGTCGGGAAGAATCAGCCAAGCTGGACCTGCCCAACGATTGGGACCGGGAAAACCATAGCCTTCTCGTTCAGTACGGGACAAAGGGCGGCAGGCCTCGGACCCTGCATGGTCTGTCCCGGCAACAGGAAGCGGCTCTTGAACGAGCCGAGGAATTCGTGTCCCCCTCCAACAGGAAGGGTATCCACAACCTCATGCCCGGGGGCATGGGCGACAACTGGCTGCACCGGCTGGACTATGCGGCCAGGAAACACGGCCTTGCCGGTAAGAATGCCGGAGGAACCTTGCACGGTCTTCGGCACGAAAGGTTTCATCAAATGTATGTGAATCACGCGGGCTTTGAGCCGCCCAACCAGCACGAGAGCGTGCAGGTGTTCCAGGAGGCAGCCCAGGCAACGGTCGGGGACGAATGGCCCCGGCTTGACAACGAAGCGCGAGACGCCATCGAGGAAGCGGCAGGGCATTCCCCCGGTCGCCGTGACATATCGAACGCCTATCTGGGCAGTTCCTATTAGATGCGGCCCCGCCATTTCCCGGCGGGGTCGTTTTTTTTATTCTTTTCCCCCTCCAGCCGTTTGACTTTGCACATGCCGGGAGTGTTGAACTGGTGTGTTGAGCGTCAGGATGTCCGGCTCGACGAAACCGGTTGAAGGTCGTGAACGTGGATACTGTGTTAACGGTTAAACAAGTTGCCCAGCTTTTGGGAATATCCGAAAGCCTTGTCAGGCGTCGCGATATGAAGGTTCGTTTGAAGGCCTTCATTGTCGGAACGCGTGGAATCCGCTTCCTTCGGGAAAACGTGGATGCTTACCGGGCACGGAACACCGTGGGGGAATCGGACCAGCCAGACGATATCCCCATGCCTAAAAAACGGCAGCGGAAGAATTTGACCGACAAACACAAGCTATGGCAGCGTGAATCCCGGTAAGCGGCCTTCCCTATTAAGGAGAAAGGACAATGCCTTACAAGGAAAAAAGACGGTGGCGTGGGTCCGTGCGCTTTACGCCATCCGACGGTTCGCCTCAGATCAGGCGCACCCAGCTCTTTGACAAGATGAAAGACGCTGAAAAATGGGAAAACAAGACCCGAGAAGCCTTGGAGCTCGCCGATGCGGAAAAACGAAAGGACATGCATCGCGTGGGCCTGGAAGTCCTGGTCGGGGATTGGGCGAATGCCTACATGGATTACGCCACGGCCACTTGGTCGAAGGGAAGCTGCTCGGATAAGCGCCTTGCGTTTCGGCGTTTGTTCGAAATGACGGTGCGTCCCAATCAGTTGGTTCATGAGATCACCCCGGTGATGTCCCTGAACCACCTGAGTCGGCTCAAGCAGCAGACCACGGGGAACACGGCCAATCGGGACCGGAAAAACCTTGCCGCCGCCTGGAAGTGGGGTGCGCGGTATTTGGGAATGGACAAGACGAATCCGTTCCGATCCGTGGACAAGTTCCCCGAGCAGCGCCACCCGAGGTGGGTTCCGCCCCTTGAGGACTTCCGCAAGGTCGTGGATGCGGCAACGCCCTTGCAGCGGCAACTGCTTCTGCTGGCGTTCCACACGGCTGCCCGCCGGGGCGAATTGTGGAAGCTCAAGTGCTCGGAAGTCAATCTGGCCACGGGCATGATCGGTTTCTGGACCAACAAGCGCAGAAGCGGGAATGCCGAGTTCGACGAGCTGCCCATTTCCGGCATGCTCAGGGCGCATCTGGCGGAATGGAAGCTGATGTCCAGGGATGAGGAACTGGTGTTCGGAAGCCGGTTCGAAGGCCTTTTGGACATCAACAACCGCTGGCTGCGGCGGCTGTGCGCCGATGTCGGCGTGAAGAACTTCGGTTATCACGGAATCCGCCACCTGTCCGCCAGCATCGCCATCCATAACGGGGCGACCATCCTGGAAGTGCAGCAGTTGCTTCGTCACAAGTCCATTGCGACGACCCAGCGGTACATCCACAAGGTCAAGAAAAGTACCGGCGCGGTGGATGCCCTGGATGCGGCCTGGCGGGATGACGGGAACAGGAAACCGCCTGCCCTGAAGTTGGTCCGGTGATGCTGACGTGGCACTCGAGCCACGCGGACGAGCCACGTAAACAAGAAACGGGTTACGGCATTCACCGTAACCCGTTGATATGTCTTGGCGTCCCCAAGGGGGTTTGAACCCCTGTTGCCGGCGTGAGAGGCCGGAGTCCTAGGCCACTAGACGATGGGGACGCATTTGGTGGGTCGTACTGGGCTCGAACCAGTGACTCTCTGCTTAAAAGGCAGATACTCTACCAACTGAGTTAACGACCCGCACGCCAAGGAACGTATCACTATCCATTTGAAATTCAAGTGTCAAGCAGAATTTAGCATGTGGGCGGTCTTGGAGTAAAGGTCTCTAACCTGCGAGAATGCCTGTTGATTTAAAATATTTCTTGCAAAAATTATCCAGCGTGCTATAGTCCCGCTCCCTGTCTGACACAGGAAATCATCCCTGATAAGGAGTATAGATATGACAAGAAAAGACCGCACAGAGGGAATCTATTCCCGCCGCGAGGTGCTCGACGAGTCGGAGCGCCGACAGTATTGCCAGCTCCAGCTGAAAGAGCTGCTGTCCTACGCCTACCGCTACTCCGAGGACGTCAAGAAGCGGTTCGACCGCGCCCAGTTCAATGTGGACAAGTTTCGCACCCTGAACGACCTCAAGCATATCCCCATCATCAAGAAGAAGGAACTGATCTTCCTCCAGTCCATGGGCCCCCGCCTCGGCGGACTGCTTACCAAGGACCTGGGCGAGCTGCAGCGCGTGTTCCTCTCACCCGGCCCGATTTTTGATCCCGAGGACCGCTCCGAGGATTACTGGGGCTGGACCGAGGGCTTTTACGCCGCCGGTTTCCGTTCCGGCGACCTGGCCCAGATCACCTTCAACTACCACCTCGCGCCCGCGGGCCTCATGTTCGAGGAGCCCCTGCGCAACCTGGCCTGCGCCGTGGTGCCCGCCGGTCCCGGCAACACCAACTCCCAGATCGAGATCATGCAGAAGCTGCGCGTGACCGGCTACGTCGGCACCCCCAGCTACCTCATGCATCTCGCCCAGAAGGCCGAGGAAATGGGCCTGTCCCTGCGCAAGGACCTGTTCCTCGAGGTCGCCTTCGTCACCGGCGAGAAGTTCTCCGAGAAGATGCGCTCCACCCTGGAAAAGAAGTTCGACTGCATCATGCGCCAGGGCTACGGCACCGCCGACGTCGGCTGCATCGGCTACGAATGCTTCCACAAGTCCGGGCTGCATCTCTCCAACCGCGCCTACGTCGAAATCTGCCATCCCGACACCGGCATCCCGCTCAAGGACGGCGAGGTCGGCGAGATCGTGGTCACGGCCTTCAACAAGACCTACCCGCTCATCCGTCTGGCCACCGGCGATCTCGGCTACCTGGACCGCTCTCCCTGCTCCTGCGGACGCACCTCCCCGCGCCTGGGCGGCATCGTCGGCCGCGTGGACACCACCGCCCGCATCAAGGGCATGTTCGTGTACCCGCATCAGGTCGAGCAGGTCATGGCCCGGTTCGAAGAGGTCAAGCGCTGGCAGATCGAAGTCACCAACCCCGGCGGCATCGACGAGATGATCCTGTCCATCGAGGCCGGCCAGTTCAACCAGGAAGACGAGCTGCTGCACCTCTTCCGCGAGAAGATCAAGCTGCGCCCGATCCTCAAGGTGCTCGCGCCCGGAACCCTGCCCCCGCAGATCCGGCCCATCGAAGACAAGCGCACCTGGGACTAGCCCGCGCTTGGACGCAATCAATAATCGCCCGCTCCGGCTCTCGCCGGGGCGGGCTTTTTTTGGGTGCCTTCGGCGACCAGGGGGAAACCCTTTGAGAAGGGTTTCCCCCTGGACCCCCTTCCCAAACTTTTTGTAGCCGCTTCGCGGGGGTGGGCCGCAGGGTATGGGGTGTGATCGATAAGTTGCCGGTGTTTGGATGACAAGTTATGTTTGTATGTTGTGGTTGGTGAAATGAATTGTCGTAGTTCTGTTGGGGTGTGGGAAGGTGGTGGGTGTTGTGGGTGCGCTTCAAATTGGAGTATGGTAATGTACGGACTCATCCGGCGGGCCGGTGACAGTGACGCGGCCCGCATAACAGGGGAACTTCAAGGAACTTTGATGCGATACAACCGACTGTTGGTGTTCGGGCTGCTCGGCCTGGCTTTGACCCTGGGGGCATGCGTGAAAAGAAACGTGGAAATTTCGTCGCATCCGCCGCTGTCCGTGACCTTCCTTCCGCAGAAAGGCGACCTCGTCTCCAAATACGGGAATCCGGTCGATTTCAAGGAAATCACTGAGATTGCGTCCGGTTATGACTATATTCTGATTGGCGAGGGGCACCGGAATCCAGTGGACCACAAGGTTCAGCAAGCCGTGTTGGAGGCCCTGTCCAACAACGGCGACGGCCTCTCCCTGGGGCTTGAGATGGTGGCCGTGGACAAGCAGCCCGTACTCGATGATTTCGGCAAGGGGCAGGTGGCCGTGGACGGCCTGGCCGAGGAGTTGGAGTGGGCCGAAAGGTGGGGCTATCCCTTTTCCCATTTCCGGGAACATTTCAAGATCGCCCGCAGGAATTCCGTGCCCGTGGCCGGGTTGAACGTGCCCGCGAGCGTGACGCGCAAGATTTCCAGGGAAGGGTTGGACGCGCTGACCGATGAGGAGCGGGCGTATCTTCCCGGGGAGATCGTCCCCCCGGCCACGGACCAGCGTGCCTTCCTGGACGCCATATTCGGCATGCATGAGACAAAGGACCCCGGGGACGCGGTGCAGCGCGAGCGGTTTTTCCTGGTCCAGTCCATCTGGGATTCCAAGATGGCCGAGGAAGCGGTCCGGCTGCGCAAGAAATACGACTGGCCGGTGCTGGTCGTCGCCGGAGAGGGCCATGTTGAATACGGCTGGGGCATTGCCAAGCGCATCCGCTGGTTCGATCCGGGCGCGCGCGTACTGTCCATCATGCCCTGGCGCGGCGAGTCCTTCGATGACGAGGCGGGCGACCTGTTTTTCTATTCCCCGGACTCCTACCAGTCCAAAATGGGTGCGCTGCTGACCGCACAGCCCGAGGGCGGCCTGCTCGTGGAATCCGTCGAGCGCGCTTCGCGCGCTGCCAGGGCGGGGTTACGGCCCGGCGATGTGCTTGTCGAAGCTTCCGGCGTGCCTCTTCAATCTCTAATGAGTTTGCATGTGGCCGGGAAAAAAGTTCATGACGCGGATGAACCGCTGGTCTTTACCGTGCGCCGGGGCGAGACGTCCTTCACTTCCGACGTGGGCAAACTCGGCGTGGCCAGGAAAAAACCCGCCGAGTCTGCGGCGAAAACCGAAGAGGGCAATGAATGATCCGTTGTTTGTCATTTTCACTGTGCCTGCTGGCTGTCCTGCTCCCGGCCGTTGCCATGGGCGGCGGCCTGGCCGCGCTCCTGCCCGAATCCGTGGGCGATTTGACGCGCGTGCAACTCATTGCCGGACCTGACGCCCAGGTCGAGGTGGACAAGCTGCACGGCAAGGCCCTTGCCGCCGAAGAGAGCGTTGTCGCGCGGTACGCACGGCCCGGCGAGCGCCCGGCCGAGGTCTGGGTGTCCCGGGTGGCCGACGAGGCCGAGGCGCGCCGCCAGGCCGGGCTCATGGTGCACAAGATGTACGAGAACCCCAGGTCTCCCTTCAAGGACCCGTCCCGCGTGGACCACTCCGGGCGCGCCGTGTACCGGTTCATCGGCATGGGACAGGCCCACCTCATCTGGTTCGGCGGCGATCTGGTCTGGTGGGTGAGCGCGAGCTCCCAAGACGAAGCCGCGTTCCTGGACGCCTTCTGCCGCTAGGGGCGATTTGACAGCCGACTGTCCTGTTCTGTAATGATGGCCGTAACTCGTGCAAAAGGACGGTTGCCATGAAACATCTGCTTTTCGCTCTGGCCCTGATCATCGGGATGCTCATTGCCGTTTCCCCTGCCTGTGCGGAGGACTCCATTTTTTCCGAAGTGCGGGGCGGCGTGTACGTCCACGACATTGATTTCTGGAGCTTTGACCGCGAGGACGGGTCCGACGTCAACGCGGAACTCCTGTTCGTGTCGCCGGAGTTCCTGGACGTCGTCTGGTCGCCGAGGCCGCACATGGGCGTGACCGTCAACACGGCGGGCAACACTTCCCACGCCTACACCGGCCTGACCTGGGAGTACGACATCTTCGGCGATTTCTTCGTGGACGGCAGCCTGGGGCTGTCCGTGCACAACGGCTACCTGGACACCGACAAGACCGACCGCAAGTCCCTGGGCTCGCCGGTCCTGTTCCGCATCGGCGCGGCCGTCGGGTACAACCTGACGGAAAAAGTCAACCTGTCCATCCAGTTCGAGCATATGTCCAACGCCTATCTTGCCAACGAGAACGAGGGCATGGACAACGTGGGCCTCCGCCTGGGCTACCGGTTTTAGCGGCAGCTATGGGCGATGCCTGCGTTGCTGCGGGCAATCCGTGTCCTCGCTGCGGTATCGGCTGCCGGGCGAGATTCATCCCTTTCGCCGGTTTCTCCAACAACCTTGCATATCGGGCCGGTTGGCGTGTAGTGCTTCCCGGAACCGGGAGGTACTGTGACCGATATGAATTCCGACACGACGGCGGAGTTGGCCGAAGTCGTTCGCCAGCTTTCAGCCCACTACGGCCTGTGGCTGGCAGAGGCCGTGCACCAGCTCGGCCTGGACGCGGCGCTTTCCGCAGAGCAGGAGGCGGGCGACCGGCTCGCGGCCATCCTGACCGGCAAGCTGGAGCGCGTCCTGGGCCGTGCCCCCGGCACGCTGCTGGACGGCGTGGACCCGGCGACGCTGGACAAGGCGATCCAGGCCCTGCGCACGGGCTGGCTGGCCGCCGACGGCGTATGGTTCCAGGCCGTGGAAAAGGCGGCGGGCATGGACTCGGCCAAGCGGGTCAACGACACCTGCTGGACGCGGTTCGCGCCCCTGGAGGCCCGCCGGGCCAAGGCCCGGCTCAACCTGCCGGACCGGGGCGGCATCCCGGCCCTCAAGGCGGCCATGGCCGCCCGCATGTACTGCCATCTCAACGAGTGGGAGTTCGTGGAGGAGACCGAAGGGTCCATCGTCTTCCGCATGACCGACTGCCGGGTGCAGACCGCCCGCAAGCGCCGGGGGCTGGCCGACTACCCGTGCAAGTCCGGCGGCACGGTCGAGTACACCGGCTTTTCCCGCGAGATCGACGACCGGTTCAGGTGCGAGTGCGTGGCCTGTCCGCCTGACGACCACCCGGAAGAGTGGGCCTGCGCCTGGCGGTTCACCCTGCGCCGCGACTGACGGCTCCCTTTGGGGAATCGAACTTTTCACCCCGCTCATTTTCAGGTACTCACCAAACCATGCCGGAACTGCCCGAAGTGGAAGTCATTGCGCGTGGTTTGGACGCGACGCTCAAAGGCCGGACCATCGTCTCAGCCGAGGTCCCGGGCCTGACGCGGCTCTCCGAACCGGCCAACACCCTGGTTCCCAAGGCCGTGGGCCGCACCATCAGGCGGGCGTACCGGCGGGCCAAGGTCCTGCTCATCGAGCTGGACGACCGGTCCACCCTGGTTTTCCACCTCAAGATGACCGGGCGGGTGGTCCACGGGGAGCGGCGCGCGGCAGACAGGCACGACCGCATCCTGTTCAACCTGGACGACGGGTCGCAGCTCATTTTTTCCGACATGCGCAAGTTCGGCTATGTGCGCGCCTTCACGCCCGAGGAACTGGCCGAATGGGATTTCCTGAAACGGGCCGGACCCGAGCCGCTCGAGACCGCTCCCGAGGAGCTGGCCGGGCGCATCCGGGACCGCCGGTCGGCCGTCAAGGCGTTGCTCCTCAACCAGTCCGTGGTGGCCGGGGTGGGCAACATCTATGCGGACGAGTCCCTGTTCCGGGCCGGGCTGCACCCCGAGACAAGGGGCGACCGGATTGGGCAGGCCAAGGCGGTGGAGTTGTTCGCCCATCTGCAGGACGTGCTGAAGCTGGCCATCAGCGAGAACGGCAGCTCCATTTCGGATTACGTGAACGCCAGCGGCGACGCCGGGGCGTTCCAGAACAGTTTTAACGTGTACGGCAAGAAAGGCTGCTGTTGCGTACGCTGCGAGAGCCGGCTTCAGGCCGTGAAAGTGGCGGGCAGGACATCGACTTTTTGCCCGAAATGTCAGAAAAAACGATAAGTTGTAAAACCACAACCATCTACAATAGAAGATTGTAGTCAGGCCGGGAGAACCATGTCCGCACACGGGAAATCCATAGCCAGGAACGCTGCGGTGGTGGCCGGAGCCACGCTGGTTTCGCGCATTCTCGGGTTTGTGCGCGACATCATCGTGGCCTTTGCCCTGGGCGCGGGGTTGTTCGCGGACGCCTTTTTCGTGGCCTTCCGCATCCCGAACCTGTTGCGGCGGCTCTTCGGCGAGGGGTCCCTGACCATGGCCTTCATCCCGGTCTATTCCCGGGTGCTGGAGGAAGAGGGCGAGGAAGCGGCCCGGGCCATGGCCCGTTCGGCCATGGTGTGGCTGGCCGTCATCCTGGTCGGCATCACGGTCCTGGTGGAGATCCTTGCCCGTCCCCTGACCATGGCCATTGCGCCCGGCTTCCTGGACAACGCGGTCCAGTTCGCGGTCACCGTGGACCTGGTGCGCATCTGCTTCCCGTACGTCATCTTCATTTGTTCCGTTGCCCTGTGCATGGGCATCCTCAACGCACGCAACCATTTCCTGGCCCCGGCCCTGGCCCCTGTGGCGCTCAACATCGCCCTCATCGGGGCCGCCCTGTTCGGCTATTTCTTCGGTTTCAACGTGGCCTACTGCATGGCCTGGGGCGTGCTCGCGGGGGGCGCGGCCCAGTGGCTGCTGCAACAGCCCTTCCTGACGCGCGCCGGGTTCTCCTGGCGCGGTTCGTGGTCGTGGCGCAACAAGGGCGTGGCCCGCATGGGGCTGCTCATGCTGCCCACGGTGTTCGGGGCCGCGGTCTACCAGATCAACATCCTGCTCGGCACATTGCTCGCCTCGTTCCTGCCCGTGGGCTCGGTGTCCTATCTCTATTACGCGGACCGGCTGGTCCAGTTCCCTCTCGGCGTGTTCGGCATCGCCGTGTCCACGGCGGCTCTGCCGTCCCTGTCCAGGCTGGCGGCCAAGGGCGAGCTGGAGGAGTTCGACAAGGCGTTGTCCGCCTCGCTTGGGCTGACATTGTTCATCGCCCTGCCTGCCGCTGCCGGGCTCATCGGCCTGGCCGGGCCGGTCATCGGCCTGCTGTTCGAGCGGGGCGCGTTCACCGCTCAGGCCGTGGTCGCCACGGCCCAGGCACTGGTGGCCTATTCCGTGGGGCTTCCGTTCATTGCCCTGGCCCGGCCCCTGGTGGCCGCGTTCTACGCCCTGGAGGATACGCGCACCCCGGTCAAGATCGCCGTGCTCTGCCTGATCGCCAATGTCGGCCTCGGCGTCTGGCTCATGCAGCCCCTGGCCCACGTGGGGCTTGCCCTGGCCGTGTCCGCCTCGTCCCTGCTCAACTTCGCGCTCCTGCACGTGCTGCTGACCCGCAAGCGCGGCACGCGGCTCTTGCCCTCCGGCACGGTGCTCAAGACCGGGGCGCTGTCCATCCTCATCGGCTGGGGCGCGTTCACAACCGCTGCCTGGCACCCGTGGTGGCTGCTGCTCATCCCGGTCTGGGTGATTCTGTATGTGGTCCTGGCCCTCGTGCTCCGGCTCGACGAGGCCCGGCTGTTCGTGGATGTGTTCCGGGCTCGCGTCCGGCGCAAGGCAAAGGGGGCGTGATGGCGGCCGTCGATGCCGAGGCCGTGCTCGAGCGGCGCGATTTTTTCCCGCGCGGCATGGTCCAGCCGGACAACGGATACCGCTTCTCCCTGGACTCCCTGCTCCTGAGTTGCTTTGCTCACGCAGGACGCCGCCAGAAGGGCGTTGACCTGGGATGCGGTTGTGGTGTGGTGGGTATCGGAATGGTCCTTCGTCAGCCGGATTTGCATATTGCCGGAATCGACGTAAGCCCTGAATCCATAAGGGCTGCCGAGGTAAACAAGATCAATTTGCATCTTATCGATAAGTTGACGTTTGAGGTCGCGGACGTAACGGCCTGGCGACCGGCAAAGGTGCTGGATTTCGTTGTCTCCAACCCGCCGTACCGGGGGCTTGGGGTCGGCAGGGCGAGCCGAGGCGAGGACCGGAAGACCGCCCGTTTCGAGGCCAGGGGGACCTTCGGCCAATTCGCCCGGTGTGCGGCGGTGGCCCTCAAGACAAAGGGCAAATTTACCTTCGTGCATCTGCCCGAGCGGTTGCCCGAGCTGATGGGGGACCTGGCCGAGAGCGGGCTGGTGCCCAAGCGCATGCGGCTGGTCCACGGCCGGGCGGACGAGACCGCGAAGATGGTGCTCATGGAGACGGTCAAGGCGGGCGGGCCCGGGCTCAAGGTGGAGCCGCCGCTCATCCTGCATCAGGGCAAGGGTGCGGACACGAGGTTGACGAAACAGGCGCTGGAATTCTGCCCGTTCCTGGCCTGCAACACCGGAGAAAACAATGACCGAGAGTGAGTTGCGCGCCCGGTTGGACGGGATGTTTCGCCGTGAAGAGCACTTATGCGCCGAGTTGGTGGTCAGGGAGTTGGCAGAGGCGGGCGGAAAGGACCCGCAGGACGCCGTGCGCATGGCCACCGGGTTTTGTTCGGGCCTGGCCCGGACCTGCGGCCAATGCGGGGCCGTGAGCGGCGCGGTCATGGGCATGGGGCTGCTGGCCGGGCACACCGCCGAGACCGGCGACTATGACCCGGTTTATGCAATCGTCCAGGAATTCAAGGAAAATTTTGAAAAAGAATTCGGCTCCACAAACTGTTTCGGCCTGATCGAGTGCGACTTCAACACTGCCGAGGGGCAACAGCGGTACAAGGAAGAGGACAAGCGGGAGAAATGCCTCGATGCCGTGGTCTTCTCGGTGGAAACCGCGCTTTCAATCCTCCGCGAACACGGCTACCTTGCCGAGGAAGCCGTGTTCACCAACAGCCGCCTGGCCCCGTGCGGGCTGGTCTGCGGCAACTGTGTCGCCTTTGAGGGCGGCCCGGTGCAGCGGCTGAGCAGCGGACTCAAGGCGCAGCTCGGTGATAATTTTGCGGAGTATGCCAAGAGGTTCGAGGGGATGAACCCGGTGTTCTCCAAATATGCCGACTTTGCCGAACTGCTTGATTTCCTGGCCTCCGGCTCCTGCACGGGATGCCGGGAGCAGGGGTGCCTGTTCCAGTCCTGCCGGGTGACGGAATGCGTCCGCGAGCAGGGGGTGGACTATTGTTTCCAGTGCGGCGAGTTCCCCTGTGACCGCCACGGATTCCCGGAGCGGCTGGAAACGATCTGGCGGCGGAACAACAACAGGATGCAGGAAACCGGCTCCACGGAATGGTTCCGATTATGTAAAGATAAGCCGAGATATCCTTAGATAATGATTAAGAAAGTCACAATCGATAACTTTATGGCTCACGTCCACACCGAGTTGGAGCTCGGGCCGGGCGTGACCATCCTCACCGGGCCGAACAACACCGGAAAATCCGCCGTGGTCGAGGCCCTGCGCTGCGTGGCCACCAATCCCACGCCGAGTCATTTCCTGCGCCACGGAGCCAAAGAGGCCCGGGTCGCCGTTGAGATGGACGACACCACCAAAGTGGTCTGGGTGCGCACCAAGCGGTGGGCCATGTACGAGCTGTGGCTGCCCGGCGCCGATGAGCCGGAAGAATACCACAAGCTGCAACGCAAGGTCCCGGAAGACATACAGAAAGTCCTGCGCATGAACCAGGTTGACCTGGAGACATCCAGCCGCCCGGTGGACATCCACATCGGCAACCAGCGGGAACCGGTCTTCCTGCTCAACCGGCCCGATTCCGACGCGGCCGCATTTTTCGCAGCCTCCACCGAGTCCGCCCATCTGCTGGCCATGCAGGACCTGCTCAAGCTGCAGGTCCGGGACCGCAAGCGGGAGAGCGAGGCGCTGAGCGCCGATCTCGGGCGGATCGAAAGGGAACTGGATTGCCTGGAGTCTTTGCCGTCGCTGGAGTTGAAGATCGAAGCGGCCCGCGAAATGGAGACCGAGACGATCCGTTACGAGCGGGAAATCCCTGCCCTGGAAGGGGTGCTGGCGCAGGGCAGGAACCTGGCAGGAACCTTGAAGGCCAGAGGGATGGCGGCCACTGTGCTCGAAAAGGCGTCGGCCCCGCCGCAACCGTCCGAGACCCGGGAATTGGCCGAAACCCTGACCCTGCTGGACCGTGCGGCCCGGCAACTTGGCACGGCGCAGGGCGCGTCCGGCGCGCTCCAGCCTCTTGAATCACCGCCAAGGACCGAAGACGCGCCCTCCCTGGCCCGGTTGGCGGATACGCTGTTTTCGACGGACCGCACCCTGCGCAGGGTGGAGGCCCAGGCCGGGGCCTTGGCCGATCTGTTCGCCCCGCCCGAGCCGGAGAAGACCGCCGGGCTTTCCGGGTTGCTGGACGAATACATCGCCCTGCAATACCGGGGTGCCCGCCTCGGTCGCTGGCACGGTGTCCTGCGAGGTGTGATTGAGCCGCCGGTCCTCGAATCAGGGGAAGGGCTGCGTTCGCTGTTGGCCCGGATGGCCGACCTGACGGGCCGGATTCGGACGCAGGAAACATCCCTTTCGGGTTTGGAGACGGATTTGCGGAACATTGTGGAACAGCTCACCGCGAGGATCGACGAGCTTGGCCGCTGCCCCACCTGCGGGCGGGACATGACCGCCGCCGAATTCCTTGATCACGGGGGGTGCCATGACTCTTGATCACGTGCGCGGAAACGGACTCTTCATGGTCGCAGACCCGCATCTGGCGGACACTCCGCCGGGACAGCGGCTGGACGGATATATTGATCAGATCATGAGCAAACTGACTGCCTGCCTGGACCGCGCCGATGCGTTGGGCATGGTCCCGGTCATCCTCGGCGACCTGTTCCACTGGCCCCGCGACAACTCCAACAAGATGCTTGTGGATCTGATCCGGCTGTTCGGCTCCCGCACCGGCGACGCAAAGGTCCGGGTGCTGGTCGGCAACCACGACAAGTACCAGTCCCGGTTTACGGACGACGTGTCCCTTGCGGTGCTGGAGACCGCAAACGCGGTCATTCTCATGAAGGAGGACGGCCCGCAGTTCATCCTGGACACCCCGGACGGAGAGGTCCTGGTCTGCGCCAGCCCGGACGGCGTGCCCCTGCCCAAAGGGTACGAGCGCGCGGAGGGCGATCCGGACACCGTGGTCTGGCTGACCCACCACAACATACAATTTCCTGAGTTCGAGGAACGCGCCTATTCCATCCGCGAACTGCCCGGCATCGACTGGCTCATCAACGGCCACATCCACCGGCCCCAGCCCACCGTGGTCAAGGGGCAGACGACCTGGGCCAATCCCGGCAACATCACCCGGCTGACCTTCACCCGACGGTCCATGGTCCGCGAACCCGCTGCCGCCATCTGGACACCGGGCTGCGAGGAGCTGGAAACGTGGGTGGTGCCGTACCTGCCGTTTACCGAGGTCTTCCCGGATCAGGACCTGCCGCCCGAGGAGCAGGAAGTGGACGGGGAATCCAATTTCATCAAGGGACTGGAGCGGCTGGCCTGGCAGCGCACCCGCGAGGGCACCGGGCTGAGGCAGTTCCTGGAAGAGAATCTGAGCAAAAAGACCCCGGAGGGCAAGTTGATCTGGGGACTGTACGAGGAGGTCACACGCAGTGAATAATCAAGCCAATCAGGCCGATGCGGCCCGGGACAACCTGGTCGAGCGGGAGTTGAACGAACTCAGGCAGCAGTACGAGCAGTTGCGCGACCGCAAGGTCCGCACCGAGCAGGACGTGGCCAACCTGACCGAGCAGCTCGAATCGCTCAAGCGCCAGGCAGAGGCCGAGTACGGCACCAGCGACATGGAAGAACTTCAAGCGTTGCTTGAACAAAAGCGACGGCAGAACGAGGAGATGGTCGCCGGATACCGCGAGCACATCACCACCATCCAGGCCGACCTGGCCAAGGTCGAGAACGGGGTGGAGGGCGAGTAGGTGTCCCTGCACGAAGAGCGGGAAACCCTGCGCCTCATCGAGAGACGTTGCCACAGGCTCTCGGCCCTGGCCGAAGGGCTGCATTCCGAGCACAGTCGCGTGCGCGCCAAGCTTGCGGATGCGGAGGAGTTCCTGGTACTCGCGCCCAAGGCCCGGGACAGGCTCGAGGAGCTGTCCACCGCCCTGTTCGGCAAGATCCTGGACGAGGTGGAGGCCAACCTGACCCACGCCATTCGCGAGATATTGGGCCAGGACCGGGTGGTGGTCACCGAACGCGAGGTCAAGTCCAACCGGCTTCAGATCCATTTCCAGATCCGCAACCAGGGCAGGGAGGAGGAGATCGAGGACATCATGTCCGGCCAGGGCGGATCGGTCTGCAACATCCTGTCCGTGGGGCTGCGGCTCATCGCCCTTTCCCAACTGCCCGAGGAACGCCACCGGCCCTTCCTGGTGCTGGACGAGCAGGATTGCTGGCTCCGGCCCGCGCTCATCCCGAAATTCATGCAGCTCATCAACGAGATCGCCCGCCGCCTGAAACTTCAGTTGCTGATCATCAGCCACCACCCCCTGGACCTGTTCGCGGGCAGCGCGGACCGCATCTACGAGTTGGTCCCGGACCGCGAGAAAGGGGCCGTGGTCAGGAGCGTCAAGTAGGGAATTTCCGGCTCCGGCCACTGGACAATCCGCTTTTGATGCTTATTTATAGAGTACCAAAGAAGGCCATGAGGGCACTGCCCATGACATAGATTTTCAGCAACCCGAACGGAGGGTGCTCCCCGTTAAAAGCCAGTCAACCATATATCAGCGAAACGAGTCGCGATTCATCACAAAATAGTGTGCGCATGAAGCCCGTGATCGAGGGAAAACGATCGGGGACCGCCGGGCAAACCGGTCAGCGCACTTTTTTTGCGCCTGAATTCCGGCATGGTGTGTCCTGCGACTTTGAAAAGGCGGGGGCCCCTCCCTGTCGGGAAGTCGGAGAGACCGTGCCGCCGGTGGCTACAGTCAGTCTGCCCGCACGGGGTTTCGGGGCGGATTCGGGCGACCGCTGATCGCGGTGTACCCGTGGGTGCGCCCGTGGAGCGTACCCGACCCCATGCCGAAGACAAGAAGGCACCTGGAAGTGCCGCGGTTCCTCGCGGGGAACCGCCGGTCCGGTCCGAGGCGCGGGCTACAAGCCCGGGTTGAAGGCCAGGTATATCCCGAAGGCGAGCAGGGAAAAGGCGGTGTTCACGGTCAGCACGTTGTTCACGTAGCGCCGCTCCTCGCGGTCTTCGGCCTTCATGAACAGGGGGATGATGAAGGGCGGGGGCAGGATGAGCATGACGAACAGGCCGGCCTCGAAGCCGCGTTCCAGGCCGAGCATGCCGTGCAGGACCACTCTGCCCAGGATCAGGGCCGTGGGGATGAGGATGGCCATGCGCACGCCCACCGCCACGAGCACGTCCTTGATGCCGTGGGCGTCCAGCTTGAAGCCGAAGCCCACGATGACCAGGATCAGCGGGATGATCATGTTGCCCGCGAACTTGAGGGTGGCCAGCATCCCGCCGGTAACGGGCCAGGCGTGCAGCCCCTGGTTCAGGCCGAGCAGGTTCAGGGCGATGCCGCAGATGATGGCGATGATGGGCGGGGCCTTGAGAAAGGCCGTGGCCAGGGTGGTCACGTCGCGGATGCCGTCGCGCCGGATGAGCAGCAGGGACAGGAACGGGAACCAGATGAAGAACTCGTGCCCCAGGCCGATGACCGCGATGTAGCCGATCTGCTCCAGCCCGTAGGTGGCCCCGAACAGGGACACGCCGAGCATGCCGAACTCGAACCCGGTGATGAGCAGCGGGAAATACGGGTGGTCGATGGAGAACACCCGCTGGATGATCACGCCCGCGCCGTAAAGGGCGATGCAGAGCACGAACATCATGACCATGACCGCCAGGTAGGAGACCTTGAGCTCCAGGCTGAGGAACGAGAGGAACAGGACCGAGGGCAGGGCCACGTTGATGACCAGCCACTTGAGCCCTTCCATGTGCGACTCGCGGAACCAGCCGCGCGAACGCATCTGGTGGCCGAGCACGATGAGCAGCAGGATGGGCAGAACCTGGTTGAGCGTGGCTGTTGCGTGGTCCATGGGGTCCTCGTCGGCAGGAGGTTTGTGATGACAATGAATACCGCGTATTTCCGTTGGGTGCAATTTTGTTTGTCGATATTGCGTAACGGTGCGCGGTTCGGGAACAAACCCCGTAGCGGATTGTTGCCGTCTTGTGCTATGCAGGGCCCATGATGACAAAATTCCTTTCACCGTTTCTTGTCGTGCTGGCCGTGTTCATCCTGACGGCCTGCGGGTCCGACACGCCGTCCCGGGACGCGTCCGTTCCTTCCTTCAAGCCGTCGGCAACGGCCATGGCCGAGCGGGTCCCCCTTCCCCGGCTGCACGAGGCCGTGGGCACGGTCAAGGCCAAGACCGACACCCGCGTCGAGGCCCAGGTCACGGGCCGGGTGCTCAAGGTGCTGGTCAGGCCCGGTGACAAGGTCAACGCGGGCGAAACGTTGCTGGTTTTGGACAGCCAGGCCTCCCAGGCCCAGTTGGAGCGCTCCATACAGGCCAAGTCTTCCGCCGCTTCCATGACCAGGCAGGCCCGCGACGTGCTGGCCGCTGCCAAGGCCGCCTTTGCCAAGGCCGAGTCCACGTACAAGCGCATGAACACCCTGTTCGAGCAGAAGGTGGTCACGGCCGAGGAGATGGAAAAGTCGGAGTCCGCCTTTCTGCAGGCCAAGGCCGGGTTGGGCCAGGCCGAACAGGGCGTGGCCGCTGCCGAGGCCCGCGTCCGCGAGGCGGGCAAGGTGGTCGAGGAGGCCGAGATAGGGCTGGGCTACACCACCATCACGGCCCAGGAGTCCGGAGAAGTGGCCAGGCGTCTCGTGGAGCCCGGAGACCTCGCCTTTCCCGGCAAGGAATTGCTTTCCCTGCAGACCGGGGGCTCCCTGCAACTGGAGGCCATGGTCCGCGAGTCGCTCATCGGCAGAATTTCCCTGCATGACAAGCTTTCGGTCAAGGTGACCGCCCTCGGAGGCGAGGTCCTGGCAGGCGAAGTGGCCGAGATCGAGCCCCTGGCCGACCCGGTGACCCGCTCCTTCCTGGTCAAGGTCCGGCTGCCCGAGGTGCCCGGCCTGTATCCCGGCATGTTCGGCCGCCTTCTGGTGCCCCTGGGACAGGAGGAGGCCGTGCTCGTGCCCGAGCGGGCCATCACCCGCGTGGGCCAGCTGGAAACGGTCATGGTCAGGGACGGCGACAACTGGCTGCCCGTGTACGTGCGGACCGGAAAAAATCTTGACGGCAGGGTCGAGGTCCTGTCCGGGCTGTCCGGTGGCGAGACCCTGGGCATCGGCTTCAGCGGCGACGGAGGCCAGTGATGAGTGCCGACGATACTCCCGTCAAGGGCATTCTGCCCTCCTTTGTCCGTGTCTTTCTGACTTCCCAGATGTCGGTCATTCTGATCATGGCCTCCATCGTTTTCGGCGTGGCTGCAGTTCTGGTCACTCCGCGAGAAGAGGAACCGCAGATCGTGGTGCCCATGGCCGACGTCATGGTCCAGGTGCCGGGGGCGTCCGCCGAGGAGGTGGAGAAGCTTGTCACCGCCCCACTTGAGCGGCTGCTGTGGCAGATCGACGGCGTGGAGTACGTCTACTCCATTTCGCGCAAGGACATGACGGCTGTCACGGTCCGCTTCTTTGTGGGCGAGGACCGCGAAGATTCTCTCATCAAGCTGCACAACACCATTCTCAAGAATCAGGATCTGGCTCCGGCCATCGTGGCCGGGTGGGTGGTCAAGCCGGTGGAGATCGACGATGTGCCCATCGTGGCCTTGACCTTGCACGCGGATCACGGCTTCGAGGACGCCTATTCCGATCACGACCTGCGCCGCATGGCCGAAGAACTGTTCCACCGGCTGGCCGAGGTTGAGGACGTGTCTCGGGTTACCCTGCATTCCGGCCGTTCTCGGGAGGTGCGGGTGGAGATCCGCCCCGAACGCCTGGCCGGGTTCCACGTCTCGCCCATGGAAGTGTACCGCGCCCTCAAGGGAGCGGACCGCTCCCTGGCCGCCGGCGACTTCGTGCGCCACGACCAGGTTACGCCGGTGGTCTCCCAATCTTTTCTTCTGTCCGCCGATGACGCTGCCTCCCTGGTGGTGGGCGTGTTCGACGGCAAACCCGTGTACCTGCGCGACGTGGCCGACATCGTCGACGGCCCCCAGGAGCCGACCAGCTATTCGCGAATCGGCTTCTCCGACCTGTACATGACCGGTATGGGCGGCAAGCCCGAAGCAATCTCACGGCCTTCGGTGACCATAGGGCTGTCAAAGAAAAAGGGCGTCAATGCCGTGAATGTGGCGGACACCGTGCTGGAAAAGGCCAAGGAACTTGAGCGCACGGTCCTGCCTGAGGGCTTGTCCGTGACCGTGACCCGCAATTATGGTGAAACCGCCCAGGCCAAGGTCAACGAGCTGCTCTCGTCCCTGACGTTCGCCATCATCACCGTGGTCGTCCTGCTCGCTCTGACCATGGGCTGGCGCGAGGCCATGGTGGTGGCCCTGTCCGTGCCCATCAGCTTTGCCCTGGCACTGGTGGTCAACCTCTTCCTCGGCTACACCATCAACAGGGTGACCCTGTTCGCCCTGATCCTGTCACTGGGCATGGTGGTGGACGATCCCATCACCAACGTGGACAACATCCAGCGTCACATCCGCATGGGGCTGCGGGTGCCTATGGAGGCCACCCTGGCTGCCGTGCAGGAAGTCCTGCCGCCGGTCATTCTGTCCAGCCTGGCCATCATCGTGTCCTTCACGCCGCTGTTCTTCATCACCGGCATGATGGGACCGTATATGGCCCCCATGGCCGCCAACGTCCCCCTGACCGTGACCTTTTCCACCGTGGCTTCGCTGACCGTCGTCCCCTGGCTGGCCTATCTGCTGCTCAAGGACCGCTTCAAGTCCGGGCCATCCGCGCAGGAGGGGACGCCGAACGTCAACCCGCGCCTGCTGGCCGTCTACACCAGGGCGATCACGCCGCTGCTGGACAAGGCGCGCAACCGCAAGCTGCTCCTTTACGGTATCCTCGGCGGGCTGCTGTTGTGTTGCGGGTTGGTGCTCCTGCGTCTGGTGCCGCTCAAGATGCTGCCGTTCGACAACAAGAACGAGTTCCAAATTCTCATCGACATGCCCGAAGGAGCGACGCTGGAGCGCACGGACAGGGTGGTGCGCGATTTCGAAACCTATCTGCGCACCGTGCCAGAAGTGACCAATTTCATAACCTTTGCCGGTACGCCGTCGCCCATGGATTTCAACGGAATGGTCCGCCACTATTACTGGCGAGAACAGCCCAACCTGGCGGACATCCGGGTCAACCTGCTGCACAAGGACGACCGGGATACCCAATCCCACGCCATCGGATTGCGGCTGCGCAATGACCTGGCGGCCATCGCCGCCAAGCATGGTGCCGCCCTCAAGCTGGTGGAACTGCCGCCCGGCCCGCCGGTCATAGCCACGCTGACGACGGAGATTTACGGCCGTCCGGATCTGGACTACTCCACCCTGATTCTCGGCGCAAAACATGTCGGCGCACAGATGGCTGAATACCACGGTCTGGTGGACTTGGACGACTCGGCCGACACCGAACGCGACATGGTCGACTTCGTGCTGGACAAGGAAAAGGCCGCCCTGCACGGCGTCACCGCCGCTGACGTGGTGGAGACCCTGCGCCTGGCGTTGTCCGGCAGTGTGCCCGCGTCCGTGCACAGGTCACGGGAACGCCAACCCCTGCCGGTGCGCGTGGTGCTGCCGGTCGGCCTCAGGAGCGGCCCCGAGTCTCTGGGGTCCCTACGCATGAAGACCTCGGCCGGTGCCATGGTGCCCCTGGCCGAGTTGGGCACGTTTCACACGGTCCCGGCCCCGCAGCCCATCTACCACAAGAATCTCAAGCGCGTGGCCTACGTGTTCGCCGACACTGCGGGCGTTCCGCCGGGAGAGGCGGTCATCGACCTGCAATCCAAGCTCAACGACGACCCCATGCCGCCCGGAACCAGCGCCGAGTGGGCGGGCGAGGGCGAATGGAAGATCACCCTGGACGTGTTCCGCGACCTGGGTCTGGCCAATGCCGCAGCCCTGCTCGGCATCTTCATCCTGCTGGTGGCCCAGACCGGCTCGTTCGTCATGCCCCTTTTGATCATGTCCGCCATCCCGCTGACCCTGCTCGGCATCCTGCCCGGGTTCTGGCTGCTCAATCTCATGGCCGGGACTACCGTGGGCGGCTACAACGACCCGGTGTTCTTCACCGCCACGTCCATGATCGGCATGATCGCGCTGGGCGGCATCGTCATCCGCAACTCCCTGGTGCTCATCGAGTTCATCCAGTCCGAGGTCAAAAGCGGCAAGCCCATGAAAGAGGCCATTACCCTGTCCGGCGCCGTGCGCATGCGGCCCATCGTGCTCACCGCCCTGACCACCGCCCTGGGGGCCTGGCCCATCACCCTGGACCCGATCTTCTCCGGTTTGGCCTGGGCGCTCATCTTCGGGCTGGTGGCCTCCACCCTGTTCACCCTGGTGGTCGTGCCGAGCGGCTATTATGCTTTGTACGGGGGGAAGGAGTAGGGAAGGGCCTGTCGTGCCGGTTGGCGATTCGCATAGGATGCAATGAGGAGCGCCGCGCCATGCGTGAAGCATGGCGCGGCGTTTTTTTGCGGGAATCCTTCAGGGCATTCGGCAGCGGGAATCCGTTAATCTATCTCGTCCATATCCCAGGTTTTTCTGATGAACATGCCCGGTTTGATCTCGGGGTGGTCGCAGATGAGGATGCCCTTCTGTCCGGGATGGGAGACGTCGATGCCCACGCGCTGGTCGTTTTCCAGGCCGTAGTCTTCGGGGGAGATGCGGGGTCGGATGAGGCCGGGGATGAGCAGTTCCATGTCCCGGGAGGTGTCCCAGCGGGATTTTGTCTGGATGAGCCAGCGACCGGCGGCCAGGGCGGTGAGCACGCGGGCCAGGACCGGGCGTTTTTCGCCGGGCGCGGGCGGCTCGGCGATGGCTCCCCGGTTGTCCGGGTCGAAGAAGCCGGTGGTCAGGGGACGGGACGCGGCGTTGACCAGTTCGGACAGGTATTTTTCGGGCTGGAACCGGGAGTGGGCGATATCGTTGAGCGCGGTCCGGTAGCCGTCCACCACCTGGGCGAGGTAGGCCGAGCTTTTGGTCCTGCCCTCAAGCTTTACGGACGCCACCTTCATGCGCGACAGCCATTCCAGGTAGTGGAGCAGGCAGAGGTCTTCGGCGGCGAAGAATTTGGTCCAGCCGCCGGAGTCCAGCGCCATGGACAGGGCCGGGTCGGCAACGGGGCCGGGCGTGGGCTCGTCGTCGCCGAGCGGAGCAAAGGTGAAGTCTTCGTCCGGGGTGTCGAAGGTGAACTCGTCAGCCGCGTCCGTGCCGTATTCGCGGATTTCCCAGAGCGGTTGCCCGGGCCGGGTGCGTTCCTCGAAGGTGATGGCCGAGGGCCGGTATTCGTACCGGCAGGGGTGGGAGCATTCGCCGAGGTTGCCGGGCCGGTCGTTGAGCAGGGCGGACATGTAGCAGCGGCCGGACACGGCCATGCACATTGACCCGTGCACGAACACCTCGAGCTCCATGGTGGGCATCTGCTTGCGCACGGTCTTCAGCATCTCGACCAGTTCGCCGGACCGCAGTTCGCGGGCCACGTTGACGCGCTTGGCCCCGGCCTCGCGCCAGAACCGGACCGCTTCGCTGTTGGAGGTGTTGGCCTGGGTTGAGACGTGTACCGGGATGTCCGTCAGTTCGCGTCTGAGCAGCCGGATCACGCCGGGGTCGGCGGCGATGACGCCGTCGGGGCGCAGCTCGCCGAGCATGTCGATCTGCCTGTGCACCTCTTTCATGTGCGACTGGCGGGGGTAGACGTTGAGGGTGTAATACACCTTGACGTTCGCCTTGTGCGCCTTTTCGATGGCCTTTGCGAGGCCTTCCTTGTCGAACCCCCCGGCTCCGGCCCGGAGGTTCAACCCTTCGCCGCCCAGATACACGGCGTCCGCGCCGTAGAGGATGGCGGTCTCCAGTTTCTCCATGTCCCCTGCCGGGGCGAGCAACTCGGGTGTATACGGGCGAACGTCGGGCATGGCGGCAGACTATAACAAACCCTTGCGGATAGCCAAACAGAAAAACAGGGCTTTCCCGGCGGTCGGGACCGTGCTTCGGCGGCTAGACGGGCAGCCCCTTGGCCCGGCGGTTTTCTTTCATCTTTTCAAGGATTTCGTAGGGGACGTGGAGCGCACCCTTGCCCTTGCCCAGGGAGATCTTGGGTTTGTTGGTGCCGTGGAAGTCGGACCCGCCGGATTTGAGCAGTCCGAGGCGTTCGGCCATTTCGCCGTAGGCCTTGGTGTCGGCGTCCGAATGCTCGGAGTAGTAGACCTCGATGCCGTCCAGGCCGAGTCCCATCAGGTCCTTGACGACCCTTTCGGTCTCGGCATGATTGAGATTCAGGGCAAACGGGTGGGCCAGGATGGAGGTGGCCCCTATGTTGTTCAGGATGGGCAAGGCCTGTTCCGGGGTGAGCTTGCGTTTGGGCACGTAGGCGCGGCCGTGGTCGCCGAGCCAGACCTTGAAGGCCTCGTCGATGGACGAGACCACGCCCAGCGCCAGCAGCTCCTGGGCGAAGTGGGGACGGCCCACGGTTCCTTTGGCCCGGGCGGCGATGGCTTCGTAGGTGGTATTCACGCCAAGCTTGCGGAGCTTGTCCACGATCTCGTGGTTGCGGTTGGCCCGTCCCTCGATGACCCAATCCAGGGCTTTTTGGAGTTCCGGGGCCTCTTCGGGCAGCCACAGGCCGACCACGTGAATCCAGCCGGCGCCCTCGGGGGATTCCAGGCTGAGTTCGGTGCCGGGAATGACTTCGATGCCGTATTTTTCCCCTGCCGCCAGCGCCTCGGGGACGCCCTGGAAGGTGTCGTGGTCGGTGATGGCGATGGCGTCCAGGCCGGAATCCTTGGCCAGCTTGACCAGTTCGGTGGGGGACAGGGTGCCGTCGGAAGCGGTGGAATGGGTGTGAAGGTCTATGCTCATGGTATCAGGCCGTCCGGTTGGTTGCGGGTTCAGGGCTTGCCGAATCACGAAGGTACAGTTTCCGGGCCTTCCGGTAAAGGGGCGGTTGACCGGTGTGAGGGTTGGTTGTAGCCTGATTCACCCAAGGAGGGAACCAATGACCATGAAGAAAGAACTGCTGGATATTCTGGCCTGTCCCAAATGCAAGGGCAAGGTGGCCCTGAAGCCCGCCGGTGACGGCCTTGCCTGCCCGGCCTGCAAGGTGGTCTACCCGGTCAAGGACGACATCCCGGTCATGCTCACGGACCAGGCCGTCCCGGAAAAGGACTGGACCGGTTCGAAATAGCTGTTCGGCCAAGCTTGCACGCAATGCTCCGCACCCGAAAATCGGGTGCGGAGCATTTTTTTTCCACAGCGGTCTTGACGAGAAAAAAAACGTGTCTACCTTTTTGTCGAACAAGAGAAAAGGAGGTACCAGTCATGGTTATAGACTTCAATACGCTGTACAATTTCCCGTCAAGGCTCGACAGGGTATTCGAGGAATTTTTGCGTTCGCCCATGGGTGATGATCGCCGTCTGGCCTACCCTCCGCTCAATCTGAGCAGCGACGACGAACACATTTATGTGCGGGCGGAGATTCCCGGAATGTCCATCGACGACGTGGAGCTGACCCTGACGGACAAGACGCTGGTGCTCAAGGGCGAGCGCGGTGCACCTCAGGGAAAGTACTACCGGCAGGAGCGCCCCAGCGGCGTTTTCCACAGGGTTGTCAACATCGGCGTCCCGGTTGACAGGGACAAGGTTTCCGCCTCCATGAAGGACGGCGTTCTGACCGTGACCCTGCCCAAGTCCGAGGAGATCAAGCCGCGCACCATCAGCATCGACGTGGGTTAACCGGAGGGAGAAGCAATGAGTGAAATAGCCAAGACCAACGAAAAGAGTCTGCCCAAGTATCGTCCGGCCACGGACATCCTTGAGCGAGAGGATGGCTTCTACATCTACATCGACATGCCCGGCGTGAGGAAGGAGGACATGGTCATCGACCTGCAGGAGGACGAACTGACCGTGTCCGGCAAGACAACCCTTGCCCCGGCTGAGGGTGAAAAGTTCCTGGAAATGCAGTTCGGCGACTGCGAATACGTCCGGTCCATCTCCATCTCCGACATCGTGGACAGGGAGCGGATCAAGGCCAGCCTGGAGGGCGGCGTGCTCCAACTGCACCTGCCCAAGGTCGAAAAGGTCCAGCCCAAGCGGATATCCATCGCACAGGGGTAGCCGACGACTGTCAATAGAACCATTCCCTATATGAGAACACCCCCGGAGGCCTCGCCTTCGGGGGTGTTCTCATTTGCAAGGGCAAATCGTTTTTTCAGATGGCCCAGGTTTCCAGGTCGATGAGGCCGAGGCGGGCCGCATAACGCAGCAGTTCCACCGTGCTTTTCAGCTCGAGCTTCTTCATCAGGTTGGTGCGGTGGTTTTCCACGGTCTTCGGGCTGATGAAGAGTTGCTTGGCCACGTCCTTGGGGGAGAGCCCCTCGGCCAGCATGCGCATGACCTCCTGTTCGCGGGGGGTCAGGGAGGAATAGGGGTCGTTGGCCCCTTTCGGGGAATCCGAGTTGTTTTGCAGCAGCCGGAAGACCACCTCCTGGGACAGCGCGTTGTCCAGGAAGAGTTCGCCGGAAGCCACGGTGTCCAGCCCCTTGAGCAGTTGGGCGGCGGCGGACTCCTTGACCATGTAGCCGGTGGCCCCGGCCCTGAATGCTTCGACGATGTAGTCGGCTTCGGAATGCATGGATATGATGACGAAACGGGTGTCCGGCAGGGCCTCCTTGAGCTCGCGTATCATCTGGATGCCGCTTTTGTCGGGCATGGAGATGTCCACGAGCATGATGTCCGGGCGGTGTTTCCTGGCCATTTCCAGGCCTTCCCGGCCGCTTCCCGCTTCGGCGCAGACGGAGTATTTCTTGTCCCGGCTGACAATGGTCTTGAGCCCTTCCCTGAACAGGGGGTGGTCGTCCACGATCATGATTTCCATTAGTCGCGCCTCCTGGCGGTTTCTATGGGTATTTTAAAAAGTACCCTCGTGCCCGTTCCGGGCAGGGATTGAATTTCCAGTGTGCCGCCGACGAGGCGCGACCGCTCTTCCATGCTCCGCACGCCCATCCTCTTTTCCCTCACAGCCTGCTCCAGTCGTCGATTGAGGTCGAACCCGCAGCCGTTGTCCTCGATTCGGATGAGGATATCGGGGTGGCTGGCAACCATGCGGATGGTGGCCCTGGTGGCTTCGGCATGCCGGGTGATGTTGCGCACGGCCTCCTGAATCATGCGGTAGATGTTGATCTCCGCATCGAAGTCCATGGGGATATCCTCGATTCCCGTGGCAAAAAAGTCAACGTTGCAGCTGTGTTTGGAGGCCACGTCTTTGCAAAGATTTTTCAGCGCGCCCGCCAGTCCGAGCTGCTCCAGCGCGGGCGGGCGGAGGCCGTAGGCGATGTCCCGGACCGAGGCGATGGCCTTGTGCAGGATGTCGGTGACGTTTTTTCTCCTGCCCCGGAGCTCGTTGTTCACGTCTCCCTGGTCGTCAAACAGGGTTTCCATCTTGAGCATGATCGAGGAGAGGTCCTGGGCCACGTTGTCGTGCAGGTCGCGGGAAATGCGCTGCCGTTCGTCTTCCTGGATGCGGATGAGCTGTTGCGTCAGGGACAGGATGCGTTCCTGCGCCTTGCCCCGTTCCTCGGCCACGGCCTTGAGCCGGACGTTGGCTTCGGAGAGCTCGGCCGTGCGCTTCCTGATACGGTCTTCCATTTCCGCGTGGGCGCGGAGCAGTTCCGTTTCCAGGGTCTTGTGATGGGTGACGTCGGTGAGGATTTCCAGCCGGGCTTCATTCCCGTCCCACATGATCGGCCTGGCCGTTAGGGTCAGCCACCTCGTCGCGCCGCGTGAGGTCACGGCCCTGAGCGAGGCGAAGGCTTCATTCCTCGAGCCCGACAAAAGTCCTTCCAGCTGGGACAAAACCCGGTCCCTGTCCTCGGGGTGGATCGCCTTGATGAGGGTGGCCCTGTCCAGCTCCCTGATGTCCCGTTCGATAATCTCGGACATCCTTTCATTGATGTACTTGACTTCCTCCCCCTGGACCACGATCACGCCTTCCCGCGAGTTCTCGGCCAGGATGCGGTATCGCTCCTCGGAATCCATGAGGGCTTCTTCGGCCTTCTTCCTCGGGGTCACGTCCAGCAGCGAGACGATGACGCGGGAAAGGGAATCCGCGTATTCCGGCGGCACGAAAAAGTGGACCATCACCCAGATGGTCTCGCCGTCCAGGGTGCGGTGCGTGATCTCGCCGCAGTACTCGCACCCGCCCGAGGCGAGCAGGATCATTTCCTCGGTGAAGGCGGCCATGGAGCTTTCGGTCAGGACCTTTTCCAGGTTGCCGAAGAGCTCGTCCTTGTCCCGTGCGCCGAGCAGGTCCAGGGTGGCCTTGTTGACGTCCACCACCTTTACCAGCCCGGCACAGTGGGCCAGGGCGTCCGGATTGTCGTAGAAGAACTGCCGGAAGTTGGCGATCCCCCGGTCCTTGAGTTCGTCGAAATAGGCCTTGAGATCGGTCAGGTCCTCTTCCCACAGGGATATGGGCGCTTCTTCGAACAGGGCGCGGAACCGGCTCTCGCTCTCCCTGGCCGCCTCTTCGGCCATCCTCCTCTCGGTGATGTCCGTGGCGATGCCTTCGATGGCTATGGGATTGCCGTGCTCGTCCTTGTGCAGGACGACGCGCTGGCTGGCCCAGCGGATTTCCCCGGACTTATGGATGAACTGGAATTCATATACCGGGCGGACTTCCCCTCTGAGCAGCTCTCCCCATGTTTCCTGAAAGTAGCCCTTCCAGTCAGGATGGAAGATGTTCTTGATGAGTCGCGGATCGGCTTCGTATTCCTCCATGGTGTACCCGGAAAACCGTTCCACCGAGGGGCTCAGGTAGTCGTATGTTCCTTCGGGAATCCTGAGGCGGAAGAAGATGTCGCTGGTTGAGTTGGAGATGAAGTTGAGGCTCTTGCGCGCGGCGGCCAGGGCCTCTTCGGTCTTGTGTCGGTCCGTGATGTTCGTGATGATGCCCTCAACGGCGACCGGGTCCCCCTGATCGTCGAAGATGACCTTGATGCGCTGGTGAACCCATTTGCGGGTTCCGTCCCGGTGGATAAGGGGGAGTTCGTAATCATATCGGGAGATGCCCTGCCTGAGTTCCTGCCACCACTGGCCGATGGTGCCCCGCCAGGCATCGGGGAAAAGTCGGCGAAACAGCTTGGGCGTGTCGTAGAATTCCTGCGGGCGGTATCCGGTGATGGACTCGATGGCAGGGCTGATGTAGTCGCAACGGCCGTTGGACAGCCGGACGCGGAACAGGCAGTCGCTGGGGTTTTCGGCCAGGAAGCTGAAGTGGCGCTCGGTCTGGGTCAGGGTCTTGCGCATCCGCTCGAAATCCGTGGCGTCCCGCATGATCGAGATGACGTGTGTCAGCGCGGCGTCGTCGTCCAGGACCGGGGTGAAGCGGCCCCACACCTTGCGTGTTTCTCCGGCCAGGGTGCGGATGTCATAGGTGCCTTCCCAGGTCAGCCCTGCGGCCATGGCGGGCTGGATATCATCCGAGTACAGGGAGATGGTGTCCGCCGGGAGAGCGACCTCCTTGGGCGTGGTCAAGATGTACTCCAGGGTGTGGCCGTAAAAATCCCGGAACGCCTGGTTGGCGAAGAGCGGCGAGAGCCGGGAGTCCCGGATGGCCATGGCCACGCCCGAAGCGTCGAGCATCTGCTCGAAGAGGTGAGGGTTGACGTTTCCGCTTGAATCTGCGGCAAGCGGCCCGCCATGCGTGTTGCCTGTCGACTCTTTTTTCATTCCGGCCAGTGTGTTGGATATGCGGCAATGGGCGATTCAATATTGTGCCGAGCGTAGCGTATTTGCAACACAAATGGAAGGGAGGGCGGAGGGGCTACGGCTTCAGATTCCCGATCCAGGATACGGCCAGGGAGGCGTGGTTGTCGGCTACCTGTTCCACCCAGCCCGACTGGTCGCCTTCGGCTGAAAGCACTTCCTGGCTCGCCTTGAGCGGGGCCACGATGATGGTGAAGGGTTTCTTGTCCTTGTCGCGGAGTGCTTCCAGGGTGGCGATCAGTGAACGCCAACGGGCCGTATCCCTGCCGGTGATGAACCACAATACGGGCATGTCCAGCGCGGCCAGGGTTTCGTCGTCCGGCATGGCGTCGGGATTCAGGGAGTCGGAGATCAGGCAGACCACGAAAGGAGCCTTGGCCGGTGCCGCTGCGCGGAGGGCTGCGGGGACGCCCTGCCCGTTGCCCCAGAGGCCCACCCGGGCGGCGTCGAGCTGGCTCAGGCCGGCCATGTGGGCGCGGGCGGCCACGGCGTCTTCGATCAGGTCCGCTTCCGTGGCCGGTTTCGGGTCATCCCCCGAGCATCCCCTGGGGGTGAAGGACAGGGTGGCCAGGTTGAACATGGACAGGGAGCGGGTGAAACCCTGGACCAGTCCCCGGTCCACGCAGGCCGTACCGTGGACGACCACCACTCCCGGATGGCCGTCGCCGTAGGGCGGGCGGGTCAGCGAGCCGTCGATGTCGCCCGCCGGGCCGGGGAAGGAGGTGTCCTGTTCCCGGACGTGGACCTTGCGCGGGTAGTGGGCGATGCGGTCGTCGTCGGTCATCAGGATGAACCGCTCGATGCGGTCGTTCTTGGCCAGGAAGGTGACTGATCCCTGGACCGGTTCGTCGGCGTACAGGGAAGGGCCGATGGTGTAGACGTATTTGCCGAACGCCTGCTTGAGCCGACGCAGGGTCTTGTTCTTGGAATCGTAGATCAGGAACCGCCCGTACTGGGTGTCGCGGGCGTCGATGATGGAGATGGTCCGGTTGTCCTTGGTCTTGAAGTGGCCGGAGAACTCCTTTGACGAGTAGGAGAAGTAGTCGCCCATCATGGCCCGTCCGAACCGGGCCTCATGGCCGCGATGGACCGTGATGTCCTTGCGGACGACGATCTTTTTGGGCTTGCCGTCCTCGGCTAGCTCTTCCTCGGGCGGCAGGGTTTTCTGCGTGCTGATCTCCACGGCCTCGGGCTCTGGTTCTGGCTCGGCCAGGGGTTCCGGCTCCGGCGGCAGGGGCGGCGAGTCGTCCAGGACCACGGTCTTGTCCATGGGCAGGGGCGCGGCTGCCGGCAGTTCCTCGGCGGCCTCGGCCACGGGCTGCTCCATGGGGACCGGTTCCGGCACGGGCATGGGGATGATGGGCTCGGGCTCCTCCACCTGGGTCAGGTCCACTTCCAGGATTTTTTCCAGGAACAGGGGCTCCAGCTGCACGGAATGCAGCAGGAACAACGCCATGGCGACGTGCAGGAGGATGGAGAGGAGCCAGCTCAGCGCGTTTCGCATGGTCCGTTACTTCTTCTTGTCCTTTTCCTGCTCGGCCACGATGCCGAGCCGGTCGATGCCCGCAGACTTGATTTCGCCCATGACGCGGACCACCGTGCCGTAGGCGACCTCCTTGTCGGCGCGCAGGAACAGCTGCTTCTTCTGCTTGGCCACCAACTGCTTGAGGTGAGCCTGCAGCTCGTCCAGTCCCACCTGGTATTCGTCCAGGAACAGGGTGCCGTCCTTCTTCACCGACAGGATCAGATGCTCGGAATCCTGGGGCAGGTTCTTGACCGTCCGCGTGGTGGGCAAATCCACCTCCACGCCCTGGGTCATGAGCGGGGCCGTGACCATGAAGATGATCAGCAACACCAGCATCACGTCCACGAAAGGCGTGACGTTGATTTCGTTGAGGAAGCCGCCGCCGGTTTTTATGGCCATGGGCTAGTCCCCCTTGGAGGCCCAGGCGATCTCGCGCTCGGCGCGGTTCAGGAACGCGCCCGCGAAGTCCACCATGCCGGACTCCACCTCGTTCAGCTTGCCCAGGAAATAGTTGTAGAAAATCGTGGCCGGGATGGCGACCAGCAACCCGATGGCCGTGGCGATGAGCGCCTCGGAGATGCCCGGCGCCACCGTGGCCAGGGCCGCGCTCTGGGCCAGGCCGATGGAGTGGAAGGAGTGCATGATGCCCCAGACCGTGCCGAACAGGCCGATGAACGGGGCCGCGTTGGCGCAGGTGGCCAGAAAAGGCAGGTTGCGGGTCAGCACGCGCATCTCCTTGGAGATGCCCTGCTTGAGTACCCGCCGAAGCGTGTCCTTGACCAGAAGGCGTTTGCGCTCGCGGTTGACGTCCGCCTTCTCCAGCAGCCGGAATTCCTTCACGGCCAGGGAGGACACCCTGGACAGCGGGGAATTTTCCTTGTCGCCCAGCCCCTTGAGGCCGCTGGTCAGGTCCCCGGCGTCCATGAACGCCTCATACCCTGCCATGACCTTCTTGCGGGCCGAGCCGATGGAGAAAAACTTGAAGAAAATGATGGTCCAGCTCCACAGGGACATGCAGGCCAGGAAAAGCATCACCAGCTTCACGGCCAGGGTCGCTCCCATCAGCAGGGAAAGAATGTCGCTCTCGGGCAGAAAATTCATGATATCACCTGGTTGTTTTTTTGCGGTAGTTCGGGCGACCGGCGCCTTCCTTGATTCTGTAAACCCCGGCTGGCGAGAAAGCAAGGGCGTGGAAAAGAAAGGATGAACAGTCTTTTCACACGCTTGCAGTCCAATTTTGCCCGACGGGGGTGCCGGGAGCCGGGCAAGTGGTTTTATAACCGGCTGTTAATACTTGTACGCTGGGTTCATAGAGCGTAGGCATGTCAAATGGAGATACAATAGGCGCTATATCGAGCTTTGGAGTAATCGGTGAAAATATTGATCTTGGCAGGAAAGAGCGTGGATCTGGACGTCGCGGCGATGCTGTCCGGGGAGCATGAAGTCGTGGAGGTCCGTCTGTCCATGGTCTCCCGCGGTGTCAGGCGTCTGGAAAAGGAGAACGCGGACTGCGTCGTGCTGGTTCCCAACGATGACGATTCTTCATGGCCGCGGGCCATCACGCGCATTCGGGAAGAATACCGGCTCCATGTGATCATGCTCACCCAAGAAGAACCGTCCCAACGGAAGGCCCTGGAACTCGGTGCCCATGACTGTTTCGACTTCAATAAGGGGACAAGGGGGTGCCTGACCCGGAGCCTGCACCATCTGGAGGATATCCTCTGCCTGGAACACCGGCTCGTCGGGAATCGGGAGATGCTCGACTGGATGGAACGGACCGACAAGTTCGGCAGTTGGGAAATGGACGGCGAGGGACGGTTCAAGTGGTCCGAAGGGTTCCGCCGCGTATTGGGCAGGGAGAATATAGGCCTTGAGCGGGGTTTCAAGGACCTGCGCGAATTCGTGCACCCCGACGACCTGGATATCTTCGACAGGGCCAACGAGGCCACTTTCGACCAGGGGTGGCCGCTGGATTTCGAGTATCGGGTCCTGGCCGAGGGCGGCAAGGTGCGTCATCTGCACGTCAACCGCGAGGTGGAACTGGATTCCGGCGGCAACGTGGCCCGGGCATGGGGCATCGCGCGCGACGTCTCCCTGTACAAGGAATTTGAAGAGCTGCTTTCCCGGCGTGACTCCATCCTCCAGGTGCTGACCGTCTTTGCCAGCCGGTTCCTGCACCATTCGAACTGGGAAGAGGGGTTCGGAAGGGCTCTGGGCGAACTGGGCAAATCCACGGACGTCACCCGTGTGTATCTTTTCAACAAGACCGGCGAGCTGGAGGAAGGGGAGACCTTTGATCTGCAGTACGAATGGACGGCGGAAGGCATCGAGCCCATCCTGGCCGGGCCCGGGTTCCGGATCCAGGACCTTGCCGCCCGGTTCGCGGCGTGGCGGACGGCCCTGATCAGGGGAAAGGTGATCACCGGCCACACCAGGGATTTCCATAAGGATGAGCGGGAGATGTTCGAGGCCACCGGGGCCAAGTCCGTGATCATCGTGCCCGTCTTTGCCGGGGCGGCCTGGTGGGGATTTCTCGGTCTCTCGGAACATCGCCGCGAACGGGACTGGCTGCCGGTCGAGATCGAATCCCTGGTCCTGGCGGCCAACATTTTCGGCTCGGCCATTCATTACACGACCATGGCCGAGCAGCTCAGGGAGGCGAACAGGACTGCCGAGGAGGCGTCCTCGGCCGCCCTGGAGGCGAACATGGCCAAGTCCATGTTCCTGGCAAACATGAGCCACGAGATCAGGACTCCCATCAGCGGCATTCTGGGCATGGCGGAGATGCTTGTCACCACGGGCCTCAAGGAGGACCAGCGGGAGCACGTGGACATGATCCGCGACGCATCCAACGCCCTCCTCGAGATCGTCAACGACGTCCTCGACATTTCCAAGATCGAGGCGGGCAAGATGGAACTGCAGCCGGAGGACTTCGTTTTCCGCAAAGAGCTGAAGACCTGCGTCCGGTCCTTCGGCCCGCAGGCGTCGGCTGCGGGACTCGTCTTCCGCTACAGCGTGGCCGAGGACGTGCCGAAAATGGTGCGTGGCGACGCGGCCAAGCTGGGCCAGATACTGCGCAACCTCATCGGCAACGCGCTCAAGTTCACGGAGCACGGGCTTGTGGAGCTGAACGTCAGCATGTCCAAGCGGGAGGGGGATCGTTTCTGTCTGCTTTTCCGGGTCAGCGACACGGGCGAGGGTATTGCCGCAGACAAGCTCGACTCCATTTTCGACGAGTTCATCCAGGCGGACTGCTCGCTCCGCAAAAAGCACAAGGGCACCGGACTGGGCCTGGCCATCAGCCGTGAGCTGGTCCACATGATGGGCGGCGAGATCGGCGTGGAGAGCGAACCGGGCCACGGCAGCACGTTCCATTTCACGGCCTGGTTCGATCGGACCCAGGCCGGGGAACCCGTGGCCGAGGAGAAAAGGGGCCGGGCGCCGGAGGCCCTGCACCTGCAAATCCTGTTGGCCGAAGACAATCCCATGAACCGGAAATACCTGACGCATTTCCTGACCATGTTCGGCCACACCATAGTCACGGCGGAGAACGGCATCGAGACCCTGGACATTCTCAAGTCCCAGGGCCGGGAGATCGACCTCGTGCTCATGGATATCCAGATGCCCGAGATGAGCGGCATCGAGGCCACCCGCGCCATCCGCGAGTCCGACGGCAGGCTCTTCGACCGGTCCGTCCCGGTCATCGCCCTGACCGCATATGCCATGAAGGGCGACCGTGAGCGGATGATCAATGCGGGCATGGACGACTACGTGAGCAAGCCCGTGGACATGCAGGAGCTGTCTGCGGTCATTGTCCGGAGCATGGCCGCCAGGAAGGGGGAGCGCGGCAAGCCCCTGGCTGCGCCGCCGCCCGCCGAGCCGCCCGCCGAGCCGCTCGATATGGACGCGCTCATGCAGCGGTTCCAGGGGAACACGGAACTGTTCAAGGATATTCTGGACCTGTTTCTCGTCGAGGCGTTCGACAAGATCGCGAAACTCGACAAAAGCGTCGAGGATCTGGATGCCAAGGAAGTGGGGGCCGCCCTGCACTCCATCACCAATATCGCCAGCCACGTGTTGGCCATGGACGTGGTCCGGCGGTCGAGGGATTTGGAAAAGCGGTGCTATCTCGGTGAGTTGGAATTGGTGATCGAAGAGGTCGGGGGGCTGAAGTCCCGGCTTCTTGAGTTGGTGCGGGCAGTGGAGGCCGAAGTGGTGAAACTGTGATCCCCGTTGCTTTTTGGGTTGCGAGTGGGTACGTAATGCGGACAACTTGCCGACCGGCAATTCGAGGAGCAGGAGGTGTAGGATGCTGGTCAGAGACTGGATGACCGTCAATGTCATGTCCCTGGGCGTCAATTCGTCGGTGCTGGACGCCGCCGAGATACTGCGGGAAAAGAATATCCGGCAGTTTCCGGTCATCGACGGCGACGGCAAGCTGGTGGGCATCGTCTCCGACCGCGATGTTCGCGACGCCATGCCGTCCAAGTTCATTCCCGGGGACTTCGCTTCCGAAAAGGGCGGCGGCCTGTATACTCTTACGGCCGGGGACATCATGACCCTGGAACCCATTTCCGTTGCCTCGGACACGGCCATGACCGAAGTTGCCGAAATCCTGGTCAAGCACAAGGTCGGGGGATTGCCCGTGGTGGACTCCGGTCAGCTGGTCGGCATCATTACCCAGGCCGACGTGCTCCGTTTCCTGTGTACGGCCTCGGGTTCGGCCCGTGGCGGAGCCCAGTTTGCCGTCCGCATGGACGGCCGTCCCGGGCTCCTGCCCGCCCTGCTCTGCGATCTCAAGGAGTTGGGTGTGATCTTCACCAGCGTGTTCACTGCCCATGACCCCACGCAGACGGGGTTCAGCAACGCCTACGTCACGGTGGAGGACATGGGCGACCTTTCCGTCGAAGAGGTGGTCGGGAGGCTTCAGGAGAAATACGAACTGCTCTTCTATCTCAACGAAGGCGTGACGGTTGATCTGATGTAGCCCGACACAGGCAAAAAGGGCCCGCCGGATCACTCCGGCGGGCCCTTTTTGCCTGGCTGCGGGCTAATCCAAGGCCTTTTTTACCGAATCCACCAGCTTCCTGGTGTCGATGGGTTTGGTGAAGGTGTCCACCACGTCGAAGACCTTGGCCAGCTCGACGATGGCCTCCGGGTTGAAGGCTTCGCCCCCGGAGATGGCGATGAACTTGTGAGAACTGTCGGATTTGATCAGCTCGCCCATGACTTGCAGCCCGCCCTTCTTGGGCAGGAAAATGTCGATGATGGAGAGATCGATGGCGTTGTCGCGGCATATGTGGACGGCCTCTTCTCCATCTGCGGCCTCAATCACATTGTAGCCCTCCGCCTCAAGCACGGACTTCAGGAGTTCGCGAATCATGGGGGCGTCATCCACAACCAAAATCGTCTTCATGAACCAACTCCTTCCCGCGTCAGGGGGTTTCCGGTTTATCGCCCAATTCTTTTGTAACGTACTTTAGCGCGTATTCCGTTTCGCATTCAAGGATTTTAAGTTCCTTGCCGGCAGTGGAAACATCTTTCTGCTTGCACAGGTATTCGAGCTGTTCTGCGATGGCCCCGGTGCGCAGGGCGCCCACCGTGCGCGCCGCGCCCTTGATGGAATGGGCCAGCCGACGCGCCGTATCCCAATCATGTGTTTCCAGCGATTCGGTGAGTTGCTTCAGGTCCTCGGGAACGTCCCGGATGAAGATTTCATCCATGCGCCTCAGGAGGGCCTCGCGACCGCCGAGCATGTCCAGGGCGGATTGCCGGTCGAAAAGAGTGCTGCCGCCCGTCTGCGCCGGCTTGGCGGAAGCCCCCGTCGACGGTGCGGGCGGGGCTCCGGCCGCTGCGCGGGCGATGGTGTCGTAGAAGCCCCGCATGGTGATGGGCTTGGAAATGTAATCGTTCATCCCGGCTTCCAGGAACCGCTCACGGTCCCCCTTGAGGGCGTGGGCGGTCAGGGCGATGATCGGGATGTCCGGGTCGAGGACGCCGGAGTTGGGGTCGCGGATGGCCCGTGTGGCCGAGATGCCGTCCATGACCGGCATCTGCACGTCCATGAGCACCATGTCGAAATGTCTCTCTTTGAGCGCGTCCAGGGCCTTGACGCCGTTGGTCACGTCCAGGACTTCGTGCCCCTGTTCCGTGAGGAGGGTGGTGGCCAGCTCCCTGTTCAAGGCGTTGTCGTCCGCGAGCAGGACCTTGAGCCGGGGCATGTCGGGTATGTTTCTGGATGCGAAACGGACCATCTCGGCTTCCACCTTGTCCGCATCGCCGACCTTGAGTCGGGCCGAGAACCGGAAGGTGGACCCCTTGCCCTCCTCGCTTTCCAGGCCGATTTCGCCGCCCATGAGTTCCACCAGCAGCGTGCAGATGGTCAGGCCCAGTCCTGTGCCGCCGTGTTTCCGGGTGATGGAGTCGTCCGCCTGGAGAAAGGATTCGAAAACGTCTTTCTGCTTATCCTCGGCAATGCCCACACCCGTGTCGCTGACGCTGAACAGGAGCTTGACCGGGGCTTCGGGGACCACATCCTCCGGGCCTTCCACCAGGGACACCCGGACGTCCACTCCTCCGGTCTCGGTGAACTTGATGGCATTGCTGACCAGGTTGATGAGAATCTGGCCCAGGCGGGAGGGGTCGCCCATCAGCACCTGGGGCACGTCGTCGTCCACGGAGAAGGTCAGGTCGAGTCCCTTCTTCCCGGCCGGGAGCATGTACAGGTCCAGGGTGGCTTCCATGGTCCGTCGGATGTCGAAGTCTATCGCTTCCAGGGCCAGCTTGTGCGCTTCGATCTTGGAGAAGTCCAGGATGTCGTTGATGATGGCCAGGAGGGAGTTGCCCGCATCCATGATCCGGCCGAGGTAGTGGTTCTTCCTGTCGGGATCGGTCACCGACATGGCCAGTTCCGCCATGCCGAGCACGGCGTTGAGCGGGGTGCGTATCTCGTGGCTCATGTTGGCCAGGAACGATGATTTCGCCCGGGTGGCCTCGTCCGCCTTTTTCATGGCATTGACCAGGCGCACGGATTTGTTGGTCAGCTTCAGATTGGCCTGTTCCAGTTCCTCGGTGCGCTGGCGGACGCGCTCTTCCAATTTGTCCCGGGCCTGTTTCAGGGCGTCTTCGGCCTTTTGCCTGGCCGTGATGTCGATGCCCAGGACCATGATCATCCGTTCCCCGGCGGAGTCGGTCATGGGGCTGCACTGGAGGTGGAAGGTCCTGCCCTGGGCGTCCGTCCAGTCCCATTCCAGGGCGCGGTCCGTTTTCATGGACTCCATGGGCGGGCAGGCCTCGCAGGAAAGGTCGGAGCAATTGAGGGCTTCGCGGCAGGTCTTGTCCCTCGGGCTGCCGAAGTAGCGCCGGAAATAGCGGTTGGCGTAGCGGATGGTGTTGTCGGGATAGAGGTGGTAGACGATTCCGGGCAGGGACTCCATGAAGAAGATCTGGCGCTGTTGCTCCCGCCGCAGGTCTTCGTCCGTTCTCCTCAGCTTGGTCAGGTCCAGGGTGTGCACCGCCAGCCGGGCCACCTCTCCCCAGGGGTTGGCTACCGGGACGATGGAATGGACCAGGGAGCGCCCGTCTATCTCCTCCTCGAACCGAACCGCGCGCACGTCCCGGATGGCCTCGGCGATCTTGGCCCGGCGGGAGTCGGCGGCATCTTGGGGCAGGAGGTCGTAAATGTTGTATTGCTGCAGCGTGTCGTTGGATTTCAGGTCGAACAGGCTGGCCGCCGCCTTGTTGGCGGCCAGGACGTATCCGCTGACGTCCATGACAAAGGCGGATTCCATGGAAGAGTCCATGAGCGCTCTGGATGTTTCGTCCAATGCGACATAGGATGTGGGCCGTGCCGGTTTTTTCTTGATCGTCATGGTGTCCGCGCCTGGAATTGCCCGGCATCACGACCGGGGCTGGCTTACTAGTTGAAAAGTGTAGAAAATCCCCGTCCGGGGGTCAATGGCAAAGAGGAAAAATCGGCAAAGGGCCGTTTTGGCGGTTCGGCCGAGGGAGCGCGTTTTTGGACCACAGGGGAATGATCATACGTCCGCCGAGCGAGGCCGGGTCCATCCTGCTGCAGGTGACCCTCGGTTGTTCGCACGGCAAGTGCGCGTTCTGCGGCGCCTACCTGGACAAGCGGTTCGCCATCAAGGATCGGGAAACGGTCATGGCCGACATAGAGTTCGCGGCCCGCAACTGCGTGGGGCAGCGGCGGGTCTTCCTGTGCGACGGCGACGCCATGATCCTGCCGCAGCCAAAGCTCGTCGACATCCTCGAACGGGTCCGGGACCGCCTTCCGTGGGTGACCCGCGTGGGCACCTACGCCAACGCAAAGAGTCTGGCGCGCAAGTCCGACGTCGAGCTCAGGGACCTGCGGGAGCTGGGGCTGGGGATCGTGTACATGGGGCTGGAGTCCGGGGACGACGAGATCTTGCGGTCCATGGGCAAGAACGGCGACAGCGCCTTCATCGTTCGGCAGGGGCACCGCGTGCGCGACGCCGGGCTCAAGCTCAACGTCACGGTCATCAACGGGTTGGGCGGGACCGCACGGTCCATGGAACACGCCCGGGCAACCGCCGCAGCCCTGAATTCCATGGACCCGGAACAGGTCGGGGCGCTCAGCCTGATGCTGGTCCCGGGCACTCCCCTGCACGACCGCCGTGAGCGCGGTGAGTTCGAGCTGCTCGACGCGCCGGGGCTGCTGGCGGAAATCCGGGAGATGCTCTCCGGTCTGCACCTGACGCGCGGCCTGTTCCTGGCCAACCACGCCTCCAACTATCTGCCCCTCAAGGTCCGGCTGCCGTCGGGCAAGGACCGGGCCCTGGCCGAGATCGACGCCGCCCTGGCCGGGCACGCTCCGCTCAAGGCGGAGTCGGCCCGCCGCCTGTGAGCCCTAAGCGATGAAAAGGCCGTGCTTGACGATGTGCAGGGGCGCGGCCAGCACGTCCGGATCGGTGGCGGGATCGCCCGCCGTCACCAGCAGGTCCGCGGCCATCCCCGGCGCAATGACGCCCCGGTCCGTGAATCCGCAGGCCGAGGCGGAACCGCTCGTGGCCGCCCGGAGTATCTCTTCCCCCGTCAATCCGGCCCGGCCGAGCAGCCGGAATTCATCAAGGATCATGCCCGCTCCGGTGCGCCGGTAGGGGAAATCGTTGCCTGCCGCCAACCGTCCGCCCATCTTGTTGAATGCGCGTACCGGCTCATACAGTTCCGGGCCGTTCCAGGGGGTGCGGGAGAGCACGTCCAGGGTGGGGGTGAGGATCACGCCTTCGCGCACCATGCGTTCCAGCAAATCGCGATAACAGGGGATCACGCTTCCGTCTTCGTCGAGCACGGGGCGATGTTCGCCGTGCCTGATCCAGCGATGCGGGACGTGCTCGATGGTGTGCGCCCCGGCATCCAGTGCGGGCCTGAGGCCCGAAAGGTCCTGCACGTGGCAGCGGACGGTGAGCCCGAGTTTTCGGGCGGCGTTGCAGGCGGCCTCCGCAGCGGGCTGGTCCGGCACGGGCCACGGTTCGGGCATGACGCCCGGTTCAAAGGCCATCTTGATCATGGTAGCGCCCCGGTCGGCCAGCATCCCGACCGCGTCAGCGGCCTCTTGCGGGGAGCGGATGACCATGGCGAATTTCGGGTCGTGCACGGGCAGGGGGTACCCGCCGGGCGCGGCCAGCATGGGGCCGGAAAAGGCCGCCGTGGCCGTGGCACCGGTCGGGGCTTGTGCGAGCAGGGCCATGGCCGAAAGCGGTGCGCCCGGGTCGCCGATGGAGGTGACGCCGCTGGAGAGCCAGCGTTCCCTTCTCGCCTCGGGGGTGTGGACTCCATGGCAGTGGGCGTTGATGATGCCGGGCAGGATGGTGGCGTCGCGCGGGGCGATTACGGGCCTGTCGGCCACTGTCCGGGCCGGGACGATGCCCTCGATGAAGCCTCCCCGGACCAGGACCGCGTGTCCCGTGAGGGGGTGTTCGTCCTGGCCGGTTACGATGCGCCCGGCCAGGGCATAGGTCCCGGGGGACGACGGTGTGGCGGAGGCTGTCCCTGATAGCGCGGCCACCCCGGCCAGTGATGCGAGGAATTGGCGGCGGGTGAGCACCATGGTCGGGAGGCTGCGGAGCGATCACACGCCGGGCTTGGCGGCGAAGAATGCGTCAACCCAGGAGAAGGCGTGCTGATAGCTGACGGCCACGGTCCCGGGCAGGAGATTGAGCGCCTTGGCCCGGTCGCTGACTTTGTCCCAATCGGATTCCTCGATGGCCTGGGCCAGTTCGAGCCACGGGGTGTATTTGGTCTTTTTCCCGCACAGGGTGTTCTTGATCTCGCTGTCCACGGGCAGGTGGTCGGTGATTTCTTCCATCTTGGTGTCCAGCATGGCGTCCAGCAGGGAGAAAAGGCCGATGATGAACAGCCGGTCCGACTCCTCTTCATAGCCGCT
This sequence comes from Pseudodesulfovibrio portus, assembly GCF_026000375.1. Lineage (NCBI taxonomy): Bacteria > Pseudomonadati > Thermodesulfobacteriota > Desulfovibrionia > Desulfovibrionales > Desulfovibrionaceae > Pseudodesulfovibrio > Pseudodesulfovibrio portus. Next base: position 1,774,441 of record NZ_AP026708.1, on the reverse strand, counting down.
GCCCAGGGCCGCAGTCTCGAAGAGCTTGGCCCTGTGGGCCGAGGTGTAGGAGAGCTCCAGGGTTTTTTCCGAGGGGGTCAGGTCCGTGAGAATGATCAGCCTGAGCCAATTGCGGATGGGCTTCCATCCGGCCAGGACCACCGCCTGTTTGATGGACGTGACCTTGGTGGCGAAGCTGAAGTTGGCCGTGTTGAGAAAATTGAGCAGCCGGTAGCTGATGGCCACGTCCGCCTCGATGGCCGGGGCCAGGGCGTCGAAGTCCGGCTCGTCCTTTTCGATGATTTCGAACAGCTTGAGGCGGGTCGCCTTGACCGAGCTGATCTTGCGGCCTCCCTCGATCTGGGGCCGTTTGAAATAATACCCGTTGAACAGGGAGAACCCCGTGGCCTTGGCCCGCTTCAGGTCCTCTATGGTCTCAACGCGCTTGGCCACCAGGCGGGGGATGTCGAATTTTCCGGCCTTGTCGACGATGGTCTTGAGGTCCTCTTCGCTTTTCCCGCTGATGTCCACGATCAGGGTGTCGGCCAGGTCCGCCAGCCTTTCGCAGCCGGGTTTGCCCTCGAAGTTGTTGATGGCCAGACGGAAGCCGTCGATGATCAGGTCGCCGAGGGCCACGATCAGGGTTTCGTCCGGGTCGACCATCTCTTCGAGGATGATGACCGTGTTGTCGCAGGGGATGGCGTGGGGCGTGCCCCTGATGATGTCTTCGGGGGTGAAGTGGATCAGCAGGCAGGCCTGGTTGCCGCAGGCCCCGCCGCACAGGGGAAGATTGGCGACCAGGTTCATCGTGGCTTCGGAGTTGCTCGAAAATATGGCCCGTTCGGCGTTGCCGCTGTCCCGGAAGAGCATCATGTAGCCCCATGTCTCGTCGTCGGCGTCCAGGATGGGTTGTCTGGCTACATATATGGATTCGTAGGTGTGTTCGTCGCTCATCGGATTGCTCCCTTGAAGGCCACTATACCCGATTTATTTTTCTGTGCAATCTGCGAAATGCAATCAACTTGTCGATACACTTTGTCCTGCGGTCCGCCGTGCCGGGGGTGTTTCCACTTTCCTCTTTCGTGCGAGTGTATTATGTCATGCGGGACACTCGGAAAGACTGTAACAGCCATGAAAGAGGTGAAGGATGCATATCGGTAAAGCCATTCGCTTGGAGAGGATTTTCAATCGCAACACGGGCCGCACCATCATCGTGCCCATGGACCACGGCGTGACCGTGGGACCCATCGCCGGCCTGGAGAAGATGCGCGACACCGTCACCAGCCTGGTGGCCGGCGGTGCCAACGCGGGACTGGTCCACAAGGGGCAGGTCAAGCTCGGGCACCGAATGCAGGGCCGGGATTTCGGCTGCATCGTCCATCTGTCCGCCGGGACCTGCCTGTCGCCGTTCCCCAATGTGAAGCGGCTGGTGACCACGGTGGAGGAGGCCATCCGCCTGGGCGCGGACGGCGTCAGCGTCCACGTCAACCTGGGTGACGAGACCGAGGGCCAGATGCTCAGCGATTTCGGTCGGGTGGCGGCTTCGGCTGCGGAATGGGGCATGCCGCTCCTGGCCATGATCTACGCCCGCGGGCCCAAGGTCGGCGACGAATATGATCCGGACATCGTGGCCCACTGCGCCCGGGTGGGCGCGGAGCTGGGAGCGGACGTGGTCAAGGTCAATTACCCGGGCAGTGCCGAGAGTTTTGCCCGCGTGGTCGAATGCACGTGCGTTCCCGTGGTCATCGCCGGCGGGGCCAAGATGGATTCCACCCGGGAATTTCTCGACGTTGTCCGCACCTCCATCGACGCTGGCGGCGCGGGCCTGTCCGTGGGCCGCAACGTGTTCCAGCACAGGGACCCCACGCGCCTCGTGGAAGTGCTCAACCGCATCGTCCACGAGGGCCGGTCCGTGGACGACGCCCTTGACGGATACGCCGACATCCTCTGATCCGATCATCTCCGAGGCTTTGACGCCCCCGGCCCTTCCGAGGCCCGGGGGCGTTTGTCTTTTCAGCGGTCGGCCGTGTGCGGCGCGTCATCCCGGTTTCGTCCCTCGGCCCGATACTCACCCGGCTTCCCTGCGTCTTTTCCTGCGCTGCCGCCCAGGGCGGCGGATACCCGGAACCCGGCCTTCCTGAGAGCGCCCGCGTCCGGCAGCCGGTTTTTGCTGTCCGGCAGAATGAGCACGACGTGTTGCATGAAGCCCCTCTCCTTGAATGATGTTCGGACCGAACACCATTGATCGGCCAATCTATAAATATAGCTAACACGATGCAGAAATAGACCAAGAGGTAGGAAATGTCCAGTTATAACTGGCTAATTTTCTATGTAACCTACTATTTTACTTTGAAAAAATTGTAAAATAAAATTATAAGTTTTGCAGTTTGCATTAGATGGTTTTTGTGTTGGGGGAGAGTTGCAATGCCACATATGTCGTATTGCTTGAACTTGCAGTTATAATACAACAAACGGCCATGGCATGTCCTGTGAAGGCAGGCATGCCATGGCCGTTTGCATCGGGCGGTGTCGCCCGCAAGGGGTTATTGTTTGACGTTGCGGAACACGTAGAGGGGAAGACGGGCCATGATCTCCCAGCCCTCGCCGTTTCTCAGTCCGACGGTCAGTTCGTGTTTGCCCTCTTCCTTGACCTGCAATCCGGGCAACTGGAAGTTCATCTTGTGAAGCATGGTTCCGGAGGGGGTGATCTCCTGGAGGCCGAGGGTAATGGATTCCCCTTGCGGCGGGATCATGTTCAGGGACACGGTGAAGGGCTCTTCCCCGGCCTCCTCAAGGTTCCACAGACTGCCGAAGTAGATGGGCGGCAGCGTTGCAGGCAGTTCCGGCACCACGGCGTGTTCGATGGTGCGGATGAACGAGGTGGAATTCGAATCCTTGTCGATTATCAGGTCCGCGCAGATGAGCGCATAGATGAGTTCGGGCATGATGACTCCGTTGTTATTGGTTTTTCAGGGCCCCTGACAGGGTGCGGCGCAGGTCTTCGGGCAGGGTGCGGGCCAGCTTGGGATCGATGCCCGTCATGAGCAGGGCCGCTGCGGTGCGCTGGCTCTCATTGCCGGTGGAAAGGATTTGCCTGAGGGCAGGTTCGGCCACCGGACCCATGCGGGCCAGCGTGTAGAGTGCGATGTTGGCCAAGGGCGTGCCGGGCCGGGCCAGGAGCTTGACCAGGGTGAAGGCGGCGTTCCCGCCGATCCGGGTCGCGGGGCAGTTTGTCCGGTCGTGGCCCAGCATGGTCAGCTCGAAGTATGCCATGGCCGGGTCGGGCCCGATGACGTCGATGGTCTCGGCCACCACGTGGAGCACGCGCATGTCGTCGGTCTCCAGCGCCCGGATCAGGGCCGGTACGGCGGGCAGGGCGTCGCGTCCCAGGATGCCGAGCAGCCAGGCTGCCCTGGCCGTGACGTCGGGGTCCTGGAGGTCGAGCATGGCGATCAGGGCCGGAACCGCGTCCGCGCCCATCTTGCTCAGGGCCAGGGCGGCCCCCACCCGGACCCGGTTGTCCGAATGCGTCAGGAGCTGGGCCGTTCGCGGCGCGGCCTGCTTCCCGATCTTCCCCAGTCCGTGGGCGCACAGGCTTCTCACCACCTGGTCGTCGTCGCTCAGGCCGAGAACAAGGGGCTCCACGCTCAGGCCGGGCACGGGCATGAGGGAAAGGCCGATGGCCGCGCCCCGCCGCGTTGCAAGTCCGCCGGATTGCAGCGCCCTGGACAGGCCGGGCATGATGTCCTGGCCCTGTTCCTCGAGCTCGGCCAGGCCTTTTGCGCGATCCACACGATCCGCACTGACCAGCAAGTCGGCCGTGTGCGCTGCGTCCCGGGCCAGGCACGGCCCGGAAGCCAGGAGCACGGCCAAGGCCAGGAGCACGGGGACAAACCTGTTCCGGGAGTGAATTTGTCGAATATCCATCATGGTGAAACCGCCTTGTGATATGTGGCTATTTCTGTGACATGTCGTTCCAGGCCCAGACCACCGCGCCCGAGATGGCCCGGTTGACGTCGCCGTTATAGTCTCGTTTCAGGCGGTAGGCGACAGGCGGGTATTCCCGGCTGTTGTCGGGGTAGAAGACGAATTCAAGGTCATCCTCCAGCCGTCGCGTCCCCACGCGCCTGATCAGGGTCTGGCCCGGTTCGCCGGGCTCGCGGACGAGCATGATCCTTCCGGTGGGCCCGGGGTCCCGGTCGTTGCGGTCCACGATGACGATGTCGCCGGGGTGCAGGGCCGGCGCCATGGACATGTCGCCGGGGGGCACGGCCACGGCCACCAGATTGCTGCGGAACCGGAGGGACTCCTGGTGCCGCCATACCAGCACCCAACCCTCCACCGCATCCTCGGGCACGGTCCCCGGGCGGGCGGCCTCGGCTGCCCGGGTCAGGGGGACGGCCATGTATTCGTCGGGCTGCGGGTTGGAGGCGGCGGCTCCGGCCTGGGTCTTTCCCGGTGGTCGGAAGCAGACCTCGCGGACCGCGTCCTCGGGTTCGTCGCCGAAGAGCACGGAAACGCCCATCTTGTCGAGTATGTGTCCCAGGGACTCGGTGTTGAGTCCCCGTTCCTTTTTCAGGAAACGATTGAGTTGCGAAGGGTCGATCTCCAGATCGTCCGCCATCCGCTTGTTGTTCGGGTACCGCTTTCCCGGGCCGATACGGTCGATGAGCGCCTGGCGCACGTCGTCGGTAAATCCCATGGCTGCCCCTTTTTCATGGTTGGTGCTTGCAGGTGTTATACAGGAATATGGACAAATGTCTAAATAAATATGCGAGTATTGGTTGACTAACAAATAGTCATTTGACAATGTACACACAGGTGCATGTGTATAAATGACTAATTCAGGAGATGTAACGTATGGAAAAATTGGATATTTTCAGATTGGAAAAGAGCCGCTCGGGGACTTTCGGCGTGCTGCGCATGGACGGTGAGGTCTTTTGCGTGACCCTTGAGCCGCCTGACCTGGGGAACCTGCCCGAGGTATCCTGCATCCCTGCCGGGGAGTATGTTTGCCGCCGCGTGGAGTCGCCTTCCTTCGGCACCACCTTCGAGATCGGAGGGGTGCCCGGCCGGGACCATATCCTGTTCCATCAGGGGAACGTGGTTTCGGACACCAGGGGATGTGTGCTGCTGGGGCGGAGCTTCGGGATGCTCGGGGCGGAACGGGCCGTGGTGCAGTCCCGGCCCACCTTCCGGGAGTTTCTCGACCGATGCGGCGATGCCCGTCGTTTCACCGTATCCATCCAAGACCAAAGCTAGGGGGAGCCATGATCACGGATATCTGTTTGAAGGGAGCCCGGGAAATTTGCGAGGCCGTGGGGGAAAACCCGCGAAACATCATCGAGCTGGTGCGCGACCGCGGCCTGCCCGCCTGGAAGCGGGACGACAAGGGGGCCTGGCGCGCCCTGCCCGAGGACCTGCACCGCTGGATACGCGAACAGCGGGACCGGCACATCAGCAACTACATGTTCCGCGACCGGTGGGAGGGGCTTGAAGAGGAGAATTAGGGGAGCGTGGTCACCGCCAGGACGCTGTCCAGCAGCACGCCGCCGTGCCGCGCCAGGTCGTCCAGTTCCAGGCCCGGCTCCAGGGTGGTGATGACCGTGGCCCCGATGACCTTGCGGCCAAAGCCGTCGCCGGTCTCGGTCTTCACGCCCCAGGTGGCGTGGAGCACGATGGGGTCGCCCTCCCGGCTGCCCACGTAGAGCATGATGTGGCCCGGCTTGCGCACCAGGGTCAGGAAGGGCGTGGAGCGTTCGATGATGGCCCGCTTCTTCTCGTCCCGGTTGAGCCCTTCAAGGGACACCCTGGCGCCGGTTTCGATCTGCTTGGAAGAGTTGCGCGGGAGCAGGATGCCGAAAGCGGCCATCAGGTCCATGGTCATGGCCGAGCAGTCCCTGTTCTCGAAGAGGCCGCCCCAGCCGTATTGGCGTCCCATCATTTCGTTGGCCACCCTGGCGAAATCATGGGGCGTGGCCGGGACAGGCGCCGGTCGGGCCGCCGCCTCGGCCAGATCGGCCCGGTGGATGACCGCGTTGCCCCGGTCGTCCCGCACCGGGACCAGCGTCGTCATGCGTCCGTCGTCCGCGGTTTCGGCCACGGGCAGGATCGCGCCCACCTGAGCCGTGAAACAGTACTGCCCGTCGCGGTCCACCACCGGGACGCGGTCGCGCGTCACGGCGGCGTAGGCGTTGGTCCTGTATGCCGCGACAAAGCCGTCGTCCACCCAGCCGATGTCCGTGGCCCGGACCCAGCCGTAGGCGAAGCGGGACTCCACCAGCACCCAGGCCCGGTCCGCGCTGACGTGGGTGGCCAACAGCGGCGTGCCCGCCAGGACCAGTGAATTCTGCATGTAATCGAAGGGAAAGCCTTCGCCCGCCTTGCGGAAATCCTGGAAGGCGGGGTGGAGCGTGGGCAACACCCGCATGTGGGCGTTGACCACGGTCACGGCCCTGCGGTGCAGGCTCGGGTAGTCTTCTGTCCGGGAGGCCGCGCGCATGCGGTCAAGCCAGCCCGGATCGCGGGGCAGGGTGTTCTCGCCGAAGAGCTCCTTGCCCGCATACGAGGAGAGTCCCCAGAAGACTTCCTCGGCCGTGTGTTTCGCCGAGGTCCGTACCCAGGGGTCGAAATGGGCCTCGATGAACCGGTCCCAGGCCGCCTGCTGCGCTGCTTCGCCGAGCAGCCGCTCATCGGGCGGCAACCCGTGGTACGCCCCTGCGTCCTGGGCCAGTTCGGTCAGGTCCAGGATGGGAGCGTACGGGTTCGTGGTTCCGCACCCGATCAGGGCGAGGAACAGGAGCGGGACGAGAATGCGTGCGGCGAGACGGAACATGCCCACCTATTTCTTCATGTATTTTTTGCCCATGTCGAACCCCTGGCCGACCTTTTGGCCCACGGTGTGGTAGGCGCGGGTGCCGGGGGAGAAGATCAGGGGCAGGATTTTTTCCGGGTCCGGGTGCTTGCCGTCCACGAGCTTGTCCTCGTCGCACTTGACGTCGATGATCTTGCCGACAAACAGCGTGTGGATGCCCAGTTCCAGGGTGTTGGACAGCTCGCACTCGATGATCAGGGGAAATTCGCCCACGTACGGGGCCTTGACCATGTCGCTGGTCACGGGGGTTAGCCCGGTGGCCGCGAATTTGTCTTCCTTCTTGCCCGAGACCATGCCCAGGTAGTCGGCCTCGGCGGCGAGGTTCGCGGGGCACACGGACACGGTGAACGCCCTGTGCTTCATGATGCCCGCATAGGTGTGGCGCGAAGGCCGCAGGGATACGGTCAACGAGGCCGGGTCCGAGCTGCAGATGCCGCCCCAGGCCGCGATCATGGCGTTGGGCTTGCCCTGCTCGTCAAAGGCGCCCACTGCCCAGACCGGGGTGGGTTGGGCCAGGGTCTTGGCTCCGAGAGATATCTTCATCATTACGCTCCTTTGTATTGATATGGTTGCAGCCTACGGCAAATCCGGACGGATGGGAAATGTCATCCGGACAGGTCGGCCAGGCCGGGAGCGGTCCGGGTGGCGATCCGATCCATGACCCCTGCGCACCAGCCGCAGGCCCCGCATCGCTTGTCGCAGGCCGTCACCCGGTCCGCAAAGTCGGGGGGCAGGGCCGGGTTGGGGATGTGGACATGGTCGCTCAGATCTCCCATGGCGTCCATGATATCCAGGAGGTTGCCGTCATGGCGCTCCTCCGAATAGGCGGTCACCGCGCGCATGAGGAAGTCCGTGCCCCGGTTGCGACCGCAGACCTTGACGCCGTCCGCGAGTCCCTCGAAGCGGGCCAGGTCCTCGGGCCGGATAAAGGGCGAGGCGAGCATGGCCCCGGGTTCGGCCAGCATCCGGCGAACGCAGCCGAAGTCACGGTTCATGGCAAAGGTCCGCTCAGGGCACAGCCCCTCGTTGACCAGGCTGATGTGCGCGTCGTGGGCGGCCTTGTAAGGGCATTGGTAAAGGCAGCCCTCGTTGGCCATGAGCAGCAGCTCAATGTCCGGGTGGACCCGGCGGATTTCTCCGGCCACGGCTTCGAGACGGTTCGCGTCGCGGTTCAGGGAACGGTCCAGGACCAGCCTGGACGGGAGGCGGAAGCCGGTCTCCCCGATCATGGCCAGGGTGGCGAACACCTTGGTCGGCGTGTCGAGCATGCAGTTGATGCTGGGGACGCCTTCCAGCCGGTCGGCCACGTCCGGGCACCGGTCCGACAGGGCGGTCAGGAAGTAGCCGTCCGCAAAGATCACGCCGTGGAGCCCGGCCTCGTCCAGCAGCCGCCTGAGCAGGTCCGCTGTCCGGTCCAGCCCCCGGGTGTCGAAATAGCGGGCGGGGTCGTGCAGCCGACCGTTCATGAGCACGTACCTGCGCACGCCGTCGAGCCGGTTCAACTCCTTGATGATGCGGGCGGTGTCACCCTCGGCCAACCGCTGTCGGGCGTCCTGGAGCAAGGGAGAGGACAGGGAGAAATGGACCGAGCGCACGCGGTCGAGGCGATCGGCCAGGAAGGCGGGATAACCGCCTTCGGCAATGAAGGGGACGTCCAGGAGCATACCCCGTTGTCACCGGTCGGGCTTTTCCCGTCAAGGAAAAGCGGGCTAGAGGTGGGGGCTGACCCACCGCACGATGTCGTTGCTGCCCAGTGCGCCGGGCTGGCGGGCTATCTCCCTGCCGTCCTTGAACAGGATGAGCGTGGGCACGGCCTGGATGTTGAAGCGGGCGGCCACGTTCTGGTCCGCCGAGGTGTCGATCTTGGCGAACCGTACCTTGGGGTGGAGCGTCCGGGCCGCTTCCTCGAACTGTGGGCCCATCATCAGGCACGGGCCGCAGGTGGGTGAATAGAAGTCCACCAGCACCGGGATTTCGTTCCTGGCGATGTGGCGGTCGAACGTGGAACCGATCAGTTCCAGCGGTGAGGGCGGAAAGACCTTGGATCGGCATTTGCCGCACACGGCCTCGCTCGCGCGGTCGGTGACGACGCGGTTGACGGCCTGGCAGTCGGGACAGACGATGAGTCGGGTATCGGCGGTCATGGTGTTCCTCCGGGGATGGCAGGGTCGTGAGTGATCGTCAGAAGAGGATAATCACGATACCCCGGAGGGCAAGGACGGCGTTCGTCCTAATTCATGGCAAGGGTCTGGATGCGCTCCACGCGTTCCGGAGCGATGTCGTCCAGGATCTTGTCCACATGGTTCCAGACCGAAGCGTTGGACGTGGTGGTCAGCGTCTTGATCAACCTGCGCTCGATGGAGGTGTGCTTGTCCTTGAGGACCTTGGAGGAGAGGGTGATGAGCTCCATCTTGGCCCGGGGGTCCTGCTCGGCCTTGGCCAGGTCGAGGATGCGGGTCTTCATCTTGCGCCGCGCCGTCTGCCAGGCGGACGGCTTTTCCGGAAAGTAGCGGGCGTAGAGTTTCTCCAGGGCCGGGGACGGCTCGTTGCCGCCGGTTTCCACGGCCAACCGGGAGTCGGCCTCTTCCTCCACCTCGGCGAGGGCCGGGGCCGCCTCGTCCAGCATCTGCTGGCGGGTCAGCAGGGCGTAGGTCTCGTTGTCCTGCACGATGTCCGCCTCGTAGGCGTCCTGGCAGGCGAGCAGCGAGGTCACCTTGATGTCCCAGCTGGATTCGGGGCGCAGGTCCCTGACGATGTCGATGACGCGTTCCGCTTCGTCGCGATCGCGGACAACGCCCATGACCACGGCTTCGCCCTGGACCACTTCCACGTCCACGTTGGCGGAGCGGATGTGGAGTTTGTTGAACAGGCCGGTCTCTATGACCGCCTCTGCATGGCCGTCGGTGACTGCGGGCTTGATGGCGGCCAGCATGTCGGTGGGCAACTGCTTGACCACGCCCTTGACGGACCGGACGCCCTTGATGCCCTGCAACCGGGTGATGATCCGGTCGCGGTCCTCGGGGGTGGCGAACTCGCCCACCAGGTAGATGTCGCCGTTGTAGCAGGAGGCGTCCATGTTGGCCTGGGGCTCGGTCATGAGCATGGCCTGGGCCTGGAAGGTCAGGAACTTGTCCGCCAACATGTCGTCGGCGTTGCGTTCGTCTGCGGCGAAGAGAACGGTCTTGTGCACCGTGCTGGCGGCGGTGATGATCATGGAAGCGGTCTGCGGTACGGCCATGGATGCGCCGGTGGTGATCAGCGCGGGGACCACGGCACAACCTCCCGAAAAAAAGAGAGAAAGAACTATTATTATGGATGCGACATGCTTGTTCATTAAAAAATCCTCCGGAAAGGCCCGTTTTGAGCGGGGAACGAGGGATTTATACACTATTGTCGATCAAGGCAAGTCTTATTTTGGAAGGCGAACGGGAGAGCGTGGAAGCTCGTGTTCTGGAGAGGAGGTTCAGGCGAAGAGGAGGAAGGAGGCGGTGGCCCGGGCGACTTCCTTTGCGGCGACCCTAGCACACGCCTCGACAAAAAGCACCCGACCGCCGCGTTTTATAACCTCCGCCTCGCAAACGAGGACGTCGCAGGGATTGACGGGGCGCAGATAGCTGACCGACATGTCGACGGTTGTCGTTTTCTGCCCCGGCTGATTGCCCGCCAGCACGGCGTGGGCCATGGTCTCGTCCAGCAGGGTTGCCAGGACGCCTCCGGCCACGAGCCCCGCTCCCTGGACCAGTTCCGGCCTGCATACCAGGCGGAGCACGGCGCGGTCGGGCTCGAAAGTCTCCACCTCCAGGCCGAGAAAGGCGAAAAGGGGGTTCACGGATTGTTCGGGGTGTTTGACGGCTTCGAGGTATTGTCTGGGCATGGTTTCTGTTTTCTTCCTTCGGCCAGCTGCGTTTCCATGTCTTCCCGGATGGCGACAAGCATCGCGACGGTCCCGTCCAGGTCGTCCGGGAAGGCCCCGGGCTCGAGTTCGAGGGTAATGTAGCGGTCATAGCCCCGCTTGCCAAGCCGCCGCAGGAATTTGTCGAGGGGCAGAGCCCCGGACCCCGGGGTCAGGTGTTCGGTATAGCCCACGGCGTCGGAGTAGTGGACGTTGTATAACAATTTGTCGTCCACCTTGTCGATGGCGTGTAATACATCGCGCCCGGATACGCCCATGTGGCAGACGTCGAAGGTCAGGCCCACGTTCTTGTCCCGGCACTGGGCCATGAGGCGCTCCAGCGGGTCCCTGGCAAAGGGCGATCCCTCGGCCCAGGGCATGTTTTCCAGGGAGAAACGGATGCGGCCCATGGCGTCGAGGAGCAGGGGCAGGTCGTAGGCTTTCTCGAACCAGCGGTTCTGGATCATGTTGGCCAACCGGGAGCCGGGCGGATGCATGGTGATGTGGTCGGCTTCGGGCAGGGAGTTGGCCAGGGCCGTGGTCGCCTTCCAGGAGTTGAGGTGGCCGCCCCAGGCGGCCCAGTCGCGGAAGGGGGCGTGGATGCTGCGGATGGGCAGGACGTCGTTGACCTTTTCCAGCCCGGCCTCGGGCGTGAGCTTGGGCGAGTTCATGATCAGTTCCATGCCCGCAAAACCGGCGTCCCGCCCGATGCGCGCGATAAGCTTCAGGGGGAGGTGGAAGAGGCAGCCTGCGGAGAGCAGGATTTGTGGACCGGCCTGGCCGGGAACGTCTTTGCCCATGTCATATACATTATGGCAGGTCGGGAAAACGGCAAGCAATAATTCGGGGAAGGGTGCTTTCCGGGAGGTAAACGGCGGCCCGGCCTGTACTCGCAGCAACGGTGTTGCTCCGGGTTTGCGGTCCATCCGGGGCAAAAAATCGGACAACCGGTTGTGGATATTGGAAATGAGGGGTGAAGCTGCGGTGTGACTACCTGGCGGGTGATTTTTCGATCAGGTCGCACAGCACCAGGGCCCAGGAAATGTCCCGCTTATTGTCTTCGGTCAGCATGTCGAGGAGGGCTTCCTTGAGCGGCTTGACCGCCTCCTTGAGGTTGGGCAGGCCGTGGTCCTCGACCCGGTAGGCCGCGTCCAGGGCGTTCAAGCAGAGCTGGTCGAATTCGGCGTCCTTTCTCCCGGCATGGTGGGCCGCGATGTCCCTGACCTTGAGCAGGCCGAAGACCATGGCCTCGACGTCGGTGTAGTCCCGGCCCCATATCTCGCTGCCGCGAATGGAGGGCCGCTCCGGTACGCTCGGGCGGCGCGCCCTCTTGCCGAGTGCGCGTTTGAATTCATTCAGTGCAACGACGCTTCCCATGAAAACTCCCTGACGGCCGGCCGTCACTGCCTTTTCGACCGATTTTCACAAACGCTTTAGACGGCGTGCACGGTTTGGTGTCCTGAAAGGGATGTGCTGCGGGCTGGAAGGCAAGGGGGGAGCAACCGATGAACTGAACGGGATCGGTAGGTTGTTTGTCTTTTTAAATCGATCAGTTAAGACAAGATAAGGCTATCGATAAGCTGTCGATATTTCGACTGTTTCTAGAAAAAGTCTAGAATATGTTCAAAGAAGAAAAAGAGACGGGCCGGGGAGGAACCCGGCCCGTCATGGCGTGTGCGGTTGCTAAAGGACCTTGTGCACGGAGTCGATGGCCCAGTATTTGACGTCGAATTTTTCGGCCATGGCCTGCTGGAGGCGCTTGAATTCGGGCTTTTCCATGTCGCGGATGCGGATGAAGATGTCCTTGGTCTCCACGTCCTCGGGCACGTTCTGGGTCAGGATGGACATGACCCGTGCGCCCTGGTCCTTGAGGAAGTTGATGATCGGGGCCAGGCTGCCCGCAGCGGTGGGGATGTGCAGGCAGACCTGTGCGCCGCCTTCGTACACGCCCGAGATCTCGACCAGCACCTTGAAGATGTCCGTGTCCGTGATGATGCCCACGACCTTGTTGTCGTCGTCCACCACGGGCAGGCCGCCGAAGTTGTTCTCCAGCATGATGACCGCCGCCTTTTCCACGGTCTCGGTCTCTTTGATGGTCATGACCTTCTTGGTCATGATGTCCTTGATCTTGATTTCCGAGAGCAGATAGTAAAGCTCGTGCATGTCCAGGGTGGTGGCTTTGGACGGCGATGCGTCCTTGATGTCCCTGTCCGAGACGATGCCCAGGATTTTGCCTTCCTCGTCCACCACGGGAACGCGGCTGATGCCGTGATCCTTCATGAGCTTGGAGCACTTCATCATGGAACGGTCGGGGGTGATGGTGATGACGTCTTTTGTCATCCAGTTGGCTACCAGCATGTGTATTTCCTCCTGATTGTCCGGCCATCACAACCGGTTGTGTTCATTATTCGTGACTATCACATACCCACTCCAAACACATTTGGCTAGTCCAATCCAGACCTTTTTGTCGTCCCGTCACAACCGTGCGGAGACGGGACGCGGGAGGGTTCGGGCCGTCCCGGCCCGCGCAGCCTGTCAAGTGCAAATTTTATCCTATAGCCTGTTTTCACTATACATTCTTTCGCAAAACCGGGGTCGGGCGAAAACCGGGTGTATGGTCTTTCGCATGACTGGATGTGGCGTGCCCGAACCCTTCGGGGGAAAGGAGAAACAACAAAATGGCGATACCCATCATCGGCGCCGTGGCCGGTTTGCTGTCTTCCATCGTGGACGGCGTGGCCGACCATGTGAAGCGCAAGCAGGAACTGAAGAAAACGGTCATGGAGAACCGCATGCGGCTGGCCCGCTCGGATCAGGAATTCAATCATGAGTGGGAAATGAAGCAGCTGGAAAACGCGGGCTGGAAGGACGACGTGCTCTTTTTCGCCTGGATCGGCTTCTTCATCTGGTCCGGGGTGGACCCCGAGGGCGCGGGCCGGGTGATCGAGTCCTGGGAAAACCTGCCCGACTGGTTTCTGCAGGTCACCTTCTGGATCGTGGCCGCCGTGCTCGGGGTCAAGAAGATCGGCGACTACCTGCCCGGTGCCGTGCGCGGCCTCAAGGATGCCCTGGGGGGGACCAAATGACCGCCCTGGAACGGGAGGACCTGCAAAGCCTGCTGGTCCGCATCGACGAGCGGGTCAAGGCCATCCAGGAGGACATCCGCGAGATCAACGAGGTCCGGCGGTGCGCCAGCCACGACGTGAAGATACGATCCCTGGAACGCATCGCCTGGGGCTGCCTGGCGGGCATGTCCGCCCTGGGGGCCAACATGGTCCTCGAGGCCCTGCGGTGAGCCGGTCAGGGGTAGGTCTGGTCCAGGTATTCTTCGAGCTGGCGTCGGTAGGTTTCGGCCATGCCCTCGTCGCCCGAAGCCTGGGCCAGGGCGCTCGCCTTGCGCAGGGCCTCGATGGCCCCGTCCATGTCGTCCGTGCCCTTGAGGGCCTCGGCCAGGAGCGCGTAGAGCGCGTTGCGGGACGGCTCCATGGCAATGGCCCGCTGCAGGTCGGCGGCGGCTCGGGTGAAGAGCTTGAGCTCCATGGCCGCCCTGGCGCGGGCCATGATGATCCGGCTGTTGTCCGAATCCAGGATGAACGCCTGGCTCAGGTCCTTGAGGGCCAATTCGAACTCGCGGATGCGCATGTAGGCCATGCCCCGGTTGTAGTTGGCATCCAGGTTGGCCGGGTCCAGGGCAAGGGCGTTGGTGAAGTCGTCCACGGCTTCGTCCGCCCTGTCCAGGTTGAGGTAGCTCAGGCCCCGGCGGACATACGCCTCGGCCATGGTGGAGTCCGCCTTGATGACCTTGGTGTATTCCCTGGCCGCCTCGCGAAAGTCGTTGCGCTGGAGCATGAGAAAACCGCGCGTGTAATGCGCCTGCATGTAGTCCGGTCTGTGCTCCACTATGTAGTCGAGATCGGCCAGCGCTTCGTCATACCGCTCTTTGGTGATCAGGATGCCCGCCCTCTGGTAGCGGGCGGTGGTCAGCGTCGGGTCGAGGTCCAGGGCCTGGTCGAGGTAGTCGAGGGCCGTTTCCGGGTCCAGGAACTGGCCGTCATGCATGAGTTGCATGGCGTGATCCAGGGCCGCGGCTGCGGTTGCCTCGCGCTCCTGTTCGGCCTTCTGCTCCGGCGTCAGCGACACGGCGGGCGGAACGTCCTTTGGGCAGCCTGATGCAAACAGGCTCAAGGCAACAAGAATAAGCAGGGCGGAGATGCGCATGGCACGGGGATACCTCCTGCCCGTCCCGCCCGTCAACATAAGGAACATAAATGACACAAGAGTTTTATACGCCACGAAGGCACCAGGCCGAGATCGAGGCCTGTCTGGCCCGGTTTTCGGTCCTGGTCTGCCACCGGCGGTTCGGCAAGACCGTGCTGTCCGTCAACCGGCTGATCCGTGCGGCCCGTGAGACTCGCCGCCCGGACTGGCGCGGGGCCTATATCGCGCCGCTGTACCGCCAGGCCAAGACCGTGGTCTGGGACGAATTGAAGCGGTATTGCGGCGTGGGCACGGACGGGTGCACGGTCAGGTTCAACGAAACCGAGTTGCGTGCTGATTTCGACAACGGCGCGCGAGTGCGGCTCTTCGGGGCCAACAACCCGGATTCCCTGCGCGGCATGTACCTGGACGGCGTGGTCTTCGACGAGGTGGCCCAGATGCCCCATCGCGTCTGGACCGAGGTCATCAGGCCCGCCCTGTCCGACCGGAACGGCTGGGCCATGTTCATAGGCACTCCGCGAGGCAAGAACGCCCTGTACGAGATATGGGAGAAGGCCAGGGTCGACCCGGACTGGTTCACGGCCATGTACCGCGCCTCCGAGACCGGCATAATCCACCCGGACGAGCTGGCCGCCAACGGGCGCGAGATGTCGCCCGAGGAGTATGAGCAGGAGTTCGAGTGTTCGTTCACCGCCGCCATCCGGGGGGCCTACTTCGGCCAGCTCATGAGCGACGCGGACCGGGAGGGGCGGATCACGCGCGTGGCGCACGACCCGTCCATGCCCGTGCACACGGCCTGGGACCTGGGAATGTCCGACTCCACGTCCATCTGGTTCGTGCAGGCCCGTCCCGGCGGGACCTATGCGGTGGTCGACTATTACGAGGCCAACGGCGAGGGGCTGGACCATTACGCCAAGGCCCTGGACCGCAAGGGCTACAAGTACGGGGTGCACATCGCGCCCCACGACATCCGGGTCCGCGAGCTGGGCACCGGCAAGTCGCGTCTGGAGGTGGCCCGAAGTCTGGGCATCCGGTTCGTGATAGCGCCCAACATCCCCATCCAGGACGGCATCAACGCGGTCCGCACCATCCTTCCCGGATGCTGGTTCGACGCGGAGAAGTGCGGACCGGGCATCGAGGCCCTCAGGCACTACCGCAGGTCGTTCAACGACCGCACCGCCCACTTCTCCGCCCGGCCCGTGCACGACTGGACCAGCCACGCGGTGGACGGCTTCCGCTACTTTGCCGTGGGCTTCCGGCCGCCGAGCGGCTCGGCCCGGCCCAGGGCCACGGCCAACGACTACGATCCCTTCGGGAGACCCCATGGCCGTTCGCGAACTTGACTCACGGCCCGAGGCCTACGCCCACTTCCCGGACAACGGCGTCTATCGCTGGCTGGAATTGCACGGCGACACGGTCTACGGGCACGCGGCCTTTGCCGAGCGCGGGGACGTGCTGGAGCTGCACCTCTCCCTGCATCGCTGGGGAGCCGGGGTGCGCCGGGGCCTGGCGGGCGACCTCGCCTGGCTGAAACAGGAGGCCGGGCGGCTGGGCAAGACCCGCATCATGGGCATCCGGGCGAACGACGAGGGCGAATTCGACGGACGGCTGTTCCGTTTTGCCCGGCTGTTCGGATTCACGGAAATGCACGTGTTCCAGACCGCCAGCCTGGATGTGTGATGAAAGACGCGCACCCGCGATGCGGGTGCGCGTCCCGTTACCCGGGGAATGTGTGCGCAGGCCTTCTTGTATGGACTGCTATGCGTTGCCCATGACGATGGTGCCGCTGCCGCGTTCCGCAGCCTCGAAGATCATGGTGATGTTGGTCGAGTTGTCCAGGAGATAGGTGGGCTGGCTGATGTCGATGATGTTCAGCTCCCGGTCGTCCACGTAGTTGGTCTCCGAGTCGTCGATGTTTTCGGTCTTGAACTCGTTGACGTTGGAGATGCGGGTGGAGTTGTCGGCCTCGGTCACGCGCGTTTCCGGGAAGGCCAGGGTGGTGTTGTAGTTCTCCGTGAGGTTGGTGTCGTTGTCCTCCACGAAGGTGGTCCGCGACTGGTCCTGGTCCAGGAAGGTGTATTCCGTGGACTGGTCGATGTTGCGGGAGTTGTCCGTGTTGTTGGTCACCTTGGTGGAGTACTCGAAGGCCATGGAATTGTTTTCGATGAAGTTGTTGGCGTTGTTCTCCACGTAGTTCTTCACCGAATTGTCGTGGTCCACGAAGGAGTAGCTGGTGGACTGGTCTATGGTGCGCGACCAGTCGTTGTTGTTGACGGTGTTGACCGCGTTGTCCTGGTTGAAGGTCCGGTTCTCGGTGAAGGTCAGGTCGTTGTCCGAGGCGTAGGAGGTCTCGGAGTTGTCCACCTGGTTGAACGCGGTGTTGGACACGTGCTGCTCGCGGCTGGAGTGGTCTTCGACGCGGGTGGTGGAGTTGTCGTTCTGCACCGTGATCTTCTGCTCGGTGGGGTAGCTGACGGACGAGTTGTCGTTTTCCACCCGGTTGGCCACGTTGGTCACGCTCTCTGACCGGCTGGCGTCCATTTCGCGGATGTCGGTGTTCTCGGTCACGTTGGTGGTCTGGTTGGTGGTCGGGTTGGAGTAGGTCCGCGAGTAGTCCTGCTCGTGCACCGTATTGGTTTCCTGGCTGTAGACGGTCTGCTGGTTGGTTTCCCGGCTGACGTTTTCCACATCCTGGATGGTGTCGTGGGAGCTCATGTCCAGGTTGGTGGACGAGGAGTTGTCAAAGGTGTTCTGGCTGGTCTGCCGGTCGGAGCGGTTGATGACCGTGTCCATGGACTGGTCCAGGGACTTGTCCACGTTCCGGGTGGTGTGGTCGGTATAGTTGTTCTCCACGTTCCGGCCCTGGTCGATATTGACGTTGTGCTCCGCGCTCAGGTCCATGTTGCCGCTGCGACCGGTGCCGATGCCGGAGAAGTCCAGGTCGGGCGAGTTCAGGGGCTCGGCGTATCCGTCCGAGGTGGGAATCCACGGCGCCATGGAGGTCTTGGGCGGGGTGAAGGCGTCTGAATGCAGGGTGTGGTGGAACACGTCGTTGGGCCAGTGCTGGGTGTGGCCGAAATACATGCCGCGCGGGCTGGTCATGCGCTGGGCTATGACGTGGCTGGCCGGGGAGATGGGCACGAAGCCGGACAGGCTCGGCAGGGAGAATCCGACTTTGGGCGTCATGGGAACCGAGCCGCCGGGGGTGATGGGCTGGATGCCCAGCGGCGGGATGGACGCTGTTCTGCCCGTTGCCTCGGTGGGAGTGCCGGATCCCGGCGGAGTGATGTAGCCCGCACCCTGGCCGGGGGGGGCGCTTCCCGTGTTGACGCGCGGTTCGCCGCCGCCGCCACCGCCGCCGATGGCGCCCTGGGTGCCCTGGTTGTCCGGGCCGAGTTCGCCCGTGTTGCTGGTCGGGGTGCCCGGTCCCTTGTCGCCGCCGATGGGGGCGAGGGTGCCGCTGCCTTGGCTGCCGCCGCCACCGCCACCGTTGTTGGGTGGCATGAACGGGCCGCCCGCTCCGCCGATGGGGGCCAGCGTGCCGTTGCCCTGGCTCATGCCGCCGCCACCGCCCACGCCGCTTACGCCTCCGCCGCCAGTGCCGGAACCGCCGCCACCGCCGATGCCGCCGCCACCGCCGCCCGCAAAGCCGCCGCCACCGCCCGTGCCGCTCACGCTCCCGCCGCCGCTGCCGCCCAGCCCCGCGCTGGTGCCGCCGCCTTCGACCATCATGGGCGCGCCGCCGCCGGGCGCATAGGGAATGCGCGCGACCGACGTGTCGATCATGACGCGTGCCGGTGTGGTGTCTATGGGGACGTGGCCGGGTTGGCCAATGGCGATCTGGCCGGGCGGGCCGGCTTGGAACGAGCCCGCAGGACCTGCCGTCACCTGGCCGGGACCTCCGGCCACGATGAAGTCCGTGACGCTCGACATGGACATGGGTGTCTCTCCCCCCAGAAGCGGGCCTTCCCTGGCCTGCAAAGAACCCGCGAACGGGCAATCTGGCATATATAATATATACGCCCGGGGAATTATCCGTCAACCCCCGGATTGCCAGGGCGGGCGGAGGGGTTTTCGCATCCCGCTATATGCTCTCTGCAGCCGGGAGCCAGACGGTCACGGTCGTGCCGGTGGAGTCGTCGGTTTCCATGGTGATGCGCCCGTTCTGGGCGTCCGCCATGAGCTTGGCCGTGTAGGTCCCGAGCCCCGTGCCGCCGGTCTTGCCGTGGGTCACGTACTTGTCGAAGAAGGCTTCCCGTATTTCCCAGGGCACCGCCCCCTGGTTGTGGATGGAGACCAGGACCATGTCCCCCCGGCTCTCCATGTTGATGGTGATCGGGGTGTGCATCGGCGCGGCGTCCACCGCGTTGCTGATCAGGTTGGAGAGCAGGGTGTGCAGCAGCATGGGGTCGGCCCCGGCCATGAACGGATCGACCATGTCGTCCAGGACGCCGTTGATCAGGATATTGAACTGCACCACCTTCATGGCCGCCCTGTGGCTCAGGTCGCGGATGACCTTGCGGACGCCGTGGCCCAAATCCACGGGGACGGGTGTGAATTCGTAGGTCCCTGCCTCGATCTTGTAGAGTTCAAGGGACTGGACGATCTGATCGTTCATCCGGAAGCCCGCTTCCTCGATGAGCTTGATGTCCTCGCGTTGTTCCGGGGTCAGGCCGGAATCGATGAGCAGGGACTGGCACATGCCGATGATGCCGTTGAGCGGCACCTTGAGGTCGTGCCGGGTGATGCGTTCCACGTCCTCCTTGAGCCGCTCCAGCTCCTTGCGCTCGGTGATGTCGGTAATGAACCAGATGACTCCGTCCTCGATGTCGGGCGGGTTGAGGCTCTTGCCGTGCATGGAAACCCAGAGAGCCTTTCCGTCCCTGCACAGGAACTGGTGCTCCATTTCCACATTTTCGCCATTGGCCAGACGCGGATACACGGACGCGGCAAAGGTTTCGAAAGCCTCTTCAGAGGCAAAGGCCCTGCGCGAGCTCCGGCCGACGGCCTCCTCCCGCGTGTAGCCGGAGAGCCGTTCGAACTCCCGGTTGACCTTGTATATGAGGCGGTCTCCCTTGACCAGGACGATGGCCACGGAGGCGGTGTTGAAAATGGTTTCGATCTCGGCAAGGGCGCGCTGGCGCAGTTCGCTTTCCTCCCGGAGCTGATCGGTGCGCTCCCTGACGGTCTGTTCCAGCGTCCGGTTGAAGGAGGCGAGCCGTTTGTGGCTCAGTCCCATTTCCCCGATCAGCTGGGCCAGCTTGGACAGGAATTTGGCGGCCAATTCCACTTCCTTCCGGGAAAAGAGGGGTATCTCGTCCAGGGCGTCCATGTAGCCGTCCATGTCAAAGCCGAATTCCTCGGCCTGTTTGACGAACCGCTCCCTGGGCGGCGGGGCGTCCATGAAGAACTGTCCGATGAACAGGGTGGCCATGTGGATCTCGTCGATGACGATGGGAATGGCCAGATCGACCAGCCCGTTGAGGCATTCGTAACAGGCATAGCCGCTCCGGGCGTTCATCGCGCGGGACAGCAGGACGTCGCTTTCGACGCAACGCTTCAGGGTGTCGGGGTGGACGCGGTGGTAGTCCTTGCAGATGGTCTTGAAACCCACCGTGAGCAGCAGATTGCCGTCGACGTCGGTGATGGAGGGAGGCATTCCGGTCAACTCGTGGAACTGGTCCAACAGTCCCTTGATGATGTCGAAATCCACAAGATCCGAAAAGGCGTATGAGTCCGACATGCCATTCTCGCAGCAGGTTATGGGCTATCCTTCTACGCTGCACTTAGATGGATTTCGAGAAAAGAGTCAAGGCGGGGAAGGTTGCCGGGGGGAAGTCCGGTCGTGAATTGTCGGGCGAAAAAAAGCGGCAGGTCGTCCCTGCCGCCCTGGTGTCGCCTGTCTGGCCGGTGGAGCGTCAGAAGCTGGCCACGCTGTTGCCGAAGCCCTCTGCGCTGGTGCCGCCGCCAAGGGTCTGCCCATCGATCTTGAGCTTGGTCTGCTGGGCTTTGACGAGCTGGTCGCGCAGTTCCATGAGGCGGGTCTCCTTGTCCTGTATCTGGGTCCGCTTCTGCGCTTCGGGGATGGGCTTGTCTTCCAGGTCCTTGATCTCCTGCTCCAGCTTTTCGATCTGGTCCTTGAGGGTCTGGATGGTCTGGTCCATGTCCGATTCCTCGTCGGTCTGGCCGGACTGATCCTGCTTTTCCATGGCAATGATCGCCCGGGCCTCCTCGGAGATGGTCACGGTGTCCCCCTGGGCCGGGGTCTTGGCCTCCTGGGCGTTCTCGTCCGCGGTTTTTTCCGCAGACGAAAGCCTGAGGTTCATCGAGTCGACGAAAACCGATGTCTGCTGCGCCAATGATTCGATAGCCATAACGACCTCTCCTCGGAAAAAGAATATACCTATCCCAAGTGACTTATCGGTCGCTGCGGTGAAAACTTTAGGGTGTTTGAACGCATTCGAACAATATATGGAATTTCAGTATAGTCCACAGTGTATTGGGTGGTTGCCTGACTGCGTAAAAAAAAGCTATCGTGGCTTGGAAACACCTGAATTTTCGTCTTGCCGAGGAGCCACATGAGCGTCACCAATCTCGAATATCTCTTCAAGCCAACGTCCGTGGCCGTCATCGGTGCCACCAACGACCCGCAGAATGCGGGCAATATCGTCATGCGCAACGTCATGGCCGGCGGGTTCATGGGGCCGGTCATGCCTGTCTCGGCCACCGCCGAGGCCATCGCGGGCGTGCTCACCTACCCGTCCGTCAAGCATCTGCCCAAGGCCCCCGACCTGGCCGTGGTCTGTTCGCCGCTGGACGAGGTGCCGGAGATCATCCACTCCCTCAAGGAGCGGGGCACCAGGGGCGTTGTGCTCATGGGCGCGGGGTTCGCCTCCATGTCCGAAGAGGAGCGCCAGGACGTCAAGTCCACCATCCTGTCCGTGGCCCGGCCGCCGGAGATCCGCATCATCGGTCCCAAATCCCTGGGCTTCATGGTGCCGTCGCTGAACCTGAACGCCTCCCTGGCCCACGCCGCAGTAGGACCGGGCAAGGTGGCCTTCATCTCCCAGTCCGACTCCCTGTTCGCCACGGTTCTGGACTGGGCCATCGACAAGGGCGTGGGCTTCTCTCACATGATCGCGCTGGGCAGCCGCATCGACGTCACCTTTGCCGACATCCTCGATTATCTCGGTTCGGACCCGCTGACCCGGTCCATCATGCTCTACGTCGAGTCCATCAAGAACGCCCGCGAGTTCATGTCCGCAGCCCGCGCCGCCTCGCGCAACAAGCCGGTGCTGGTCATCCGGCCCGGCCAGGCGCTGGACACCGTGCTGGCGGACCTCAAGCTCAAGGAGACGGGGGACCAGCGGTTGGAGGACGAAGTCTACGATGTGGCCTTTCGCCGGGCGGGCATGCTTCGGGTGGAGGACATCGACGGGTTGTTCGACGCGGCCCAGACGCTCGGCACGCCCAAGGCGGTCTTCGGCCGGAAGCTGGCCATCCTGACCAACGGCACGTCCGCCGGCATCCTGGCCGCAGACCGGCTCCTGGCCGGGGGCGGTAAGCTGGCCCCCCTGTCCGAGGAGACCGTCAAGAGCATCGACGCCGTGCTCGGCGAGGAAAACTGGTCGCGGGCCAACCCGGTGGATATCCCGTTCAACGCGGACGGCAAGGCGTACTCCGAGGTCCTCAAGCTGCTGGTCAAGGATCGCGGTTCCAACGGCATCCTGGTCATGCACGTGCCCTGGACAGCCCAGCCCGACACCGAGATTGCCGAGGGACTGCGCGACTCCCTGAAGCGGGTCAAGCGCATGGTACTCACGGCCTGGCTGGGGTCGGGCGCGGCCGAGAAATCCCGCGACGTGTTCCGGGCGGCGGACATCCCCACCTACGAGACGCCCACCCAGGCGGTGCAGGCCTTCCTGTACATGGCCGAGTACCTGCGCAACCAGGAGATGCTCATCGAGACCCCGGACTCCCTGCCTTCGGATTTCTTCCCGGACACCGCCAGGGCGCGCGAGGTCGTGAACAAGGCCCTTTCGGACGGGCGCAAGACCCTGACCGAGCCCGAGGCCAAGGACATCCTGGCCGCCTACGGCATCCCGGTGGTGGAGACGCGCATAGCCGTGTCCGCCAAGGAGGCGGTCATCGCCGCCGACAAGCTGGGCTACCCCGTGGCCCTCAAGCTGCGTTCCCCGCAGATTCCCCAGCCGTTCGACGTGGGCGGCGTGCTCCTCGACCTGGAGACCCCGGAACGGGTCTGGGAGGGGGCGGCCTCCATCCTGGCCCGCTGCACCCGTGAGCGGCCCGACGCCTACATCGAGGGATTCACGGTCCAGAAGATGGGGCGCAGGCCCGGCGCGCACGAGCTGTCCGTGTCGGCCTCCGTGGACTCGGTCTTCGGGCCGGTCATCCACTTCGGGCATGGCGGCATGGCCCGCGAGATGATCCAGGACCAGGCCCTGACCCTGCCCCCGCTGTCCATGTCCCTGGCCAAGGAACTGGTCAACCGGACGCGCATTTCCACCCTGCTCAAGGGGTCGCGCTCCCATCTGCCGACGGATATCGACGACATCTGCCTGACGCTCATCCAGATATCCCAACTCATCGTGGACGTGCCGCAGATTCGCTCCATCGACATCAACCCGCTGTACGCCGACTCCGAGGGCGTGCTGGCCCTGGGCGGCAAGATCGGCATTGCGCCCTTTTCCGGCCACGGCGAGACCCGGCTGGCCATCCGTCCCTATCCGCGCGAGCTGGAGGAATGCGTGGTCCTCAGGTCGGGCCGCCAGGTCACCCTCCGGCCCATCCGTCCGGAGGACGAGGAGACCCACCGCGTCTTCCTGGCCAGCCTCTCCGACGAAGACCTCCGGCTGCGCTTCTTCGGCGTGGTCCCGCGCGACTTCGGCCACAAGGACATCGCCCGGTTCACCCAGATCGACTACGACAGGGAGATGGCCTTCATCGCCACGGCTCCCGACGAGCGGGGCGAGCCTGAAACCCTGGGCGTCATGCGCACCAACACCCGCCCGGACAACACCGAGGCCGAGTTCGCCATCGTGGTCCGCTCGGACATGAAGGGCGAGGGGCTCGGTTCCATGCTCTTTCACAAGGGCATCCGGTACACCCGGGAGCGCGGCACCAAGGTGCTCACCGGCCAGACCATGGTCGAGAACAAGGCCATGCAGGGGCTGTCCAGGAAGTTCGGGTTCGTGATCACTCCCGCCCCCCACGACGATGACCTGGTCGACATGACCCTGGACATGGAGAAGGCGGAGAACTAGATGACCGACCTTCTTCCGGTTTATCACCACACCGGCCTGGAGACCTCGGGCGGGGCCACGCGCGTGGCCCGGCTGATCATGGACGGGCTCGTGGAAGCGGGGGGCGAGGCCAACCTGAGTTTCGAGCTGGCCGAGAAGGCGGATGGTGCGGCAATCCTGCCGGAGGACTTCGGGCGGTATCTGCCCAGGCAGGCAATCGGCCACGTGCACTGTTCCGGCAACTGGCCCGCCCTGCTGGGGAACATACGTTCCCGGAACAAGCTCGTCATCACCCTGCACGACTGCGAACTGTTCACCGGCGGCTGCCCGTATCCGCTGGGGTGCGCCAACGTGGACGCGGACTGCGCAGAGCCGTGTCCCAGGGTCTTCCCGGAATCGTCTGTTTTGCGCAAGGCCAAGGCCGAGCAGGTGAGACGGTTGAAACCGGCCTTGGTAGCGCCTTCGCGGTGGCTGGCCCGGCTTGCCAAGGTCCACCTGTTCCAGCCCGTGACCGTCATCCCCAACGGCATCCCCTGGCCGGAGCGCGCCCCGTCCAAGCCCGAGGCGCGGCAGGCGCTGGGCATTCACCCTGCGGCCCGCGTCGCCTTGTTCGCGGCCCACGGCGGCATGGACGCGGCCTACAAGTCCGGCGACGTCTGGCAGGACCTCTGGGTGGCGCTCAAGGCGCATGTCCCCGAGCTGGTCTGCTTTGCCGTGGGCGGGGACCGCGAGGAGCGCGTGGGCGACCTCATTGTCTGGCCCTACGTGGAGCGCGAAAAGCTTACCCTGCTCATGGCCGCCTCGGATGTGCTGCTCTACCCCACCAGGGCGGACAACCATTCCCTGGTCATCCTGGAGGCCATGTCCTGCGGCCTGCCCGTGGTGGCCTATTCCGTGGGCGGCGTGCCCGAGCAGGTGACCGATCAGATGACCGGCCTGCTCGTCCAGCCCGGAGACAAGGCGTCCTTTGTCGAGGCGGGCTCACGGCTTTTGAAAGACCCCGGGTTGATCCGGCAGATGTCCGGAGAGGCTTTTGTGTCGGGCCGGAAGCGGTTTCCCGTGGAGCGGATGGTGGCGGACTACATGAAGCTGTATGGTCGCCTTGGCTGAAACGCCTTTCGGCTGTCCACGAAAAAGGCCCCTGCACCGAGCGGTGCAGGGGCCTTTTTCGTGGGGCGTCCTAGGTCAGCTTCTTGCGCAGGCGCGACCGGAGCAGGATGGCGATGAGGTTCATGCCCAGGACCAGGGCCACCAGCACGAGAGAGGTGCCGTACTGGAGGGGGAGTGTGGCTTCGGGGTCGGTGGAGGAAACCGACAGCGAATAGATCTGGTAGGGCAGGGCCATGACCTCGTCGAAGATCGAGCCCGGAAGGGTGGGGTTGTAGCTGGCCGCGGCAGTGAACATGATGGCCGCAGTCTCGCCCGCAGCGCGGGAAATGGACAGGATGGAGCCGGTCAGGATGCCGGGCATGGCCGAGGGAAGCACGACCCTGAAGATGGTCTGCCACTTGGTGGCGCCCAGCCCCAGTGAGGCCTCGCGGTAGGTGTCGGGAACGCTCCTGAGGGCTTCCTCGGAGGTGCCGATGATGACCGGCAGGATGAGCACGGCCAGGGTCATGCAGCCTGCGGCGATGGACACGCCCATTCCCAGGCCGCCGAGGTCGCGTGCGGCCACGAAGAAGGCCATGCCGAACAACCCGAAGACCACCGAGGGCACGCCGGCCAGGTTGTTGATGCACAGCCGGACGATGCGCATGAACAGGCCGGGCATGGCGTATTCGTGCAGGTATATGGCGGCGGCCACGCCAAGGGGCAGGGCCAGGGCCATGGAACCGATGGACAGGTAGAAGGTGCCCACGATGCAGGGGAAGATGCCGCCCGCCAGCCCGCCTTCGGTGGGCTGGGAGGTCAGGAACTCCCAGGAGATGGCCGGGAGCCCGTAGTAGACCATGTAGCCGATGATGATGAACAGGGCCATGCCGTTGATGGCCACGGCCGCGCGGAACAGGGTGAACCAGGTTTCCTGGGTCAGCTTCCGCCGGAGCCGGGAACCGGCCGGGTCCGGGATATGGGAACCGTTTACGGTCATTTCGTTGCTGGCCATTTCTGACATATTCCTTTCCTAGAGGCTTGCCGAGCCGACCTGCTTGTACTTGTGGGCAATGTGGTCGGCCAGGAGGTTGAAGAGAAAGGTGATGAGGAACAGGACCATGGCGATGGCGAAAAGGGAAAAATAGTGCATCTCCAGGCCGAAGCTGGTCTCGCCCATCTCCGCCGCGATGGAGGCGGGCATGGGGCGGACCGGGTCGAATATGGAGTCCGGGATGCGGGCCGCGCCGCCCGCCACCATGAGCACGACCATGGTCTCGCCGATGGACCGGGACATGCCCAGGATCACGGCGGTGGACAGGCCAGACAGGGAGGCCGGGAGCACCACGCGCCAGATGGTCTCGAACCGGGTTGCGCCCAGGGCCAGGGAGCCCTCGCGCAATTCGGCGGGTACGGAGTGGATGGAGTCCTCGGCGATGGAGGTGATGGTCGGCACGGCCATGAAGGCGAGCATGATGGAGGCGTTGAGCATGTTCACGCCGAAGCGGATGTCGAAGACCTCCAGCATCAGGGGCGCGACCACGGCCAGGCCGAAGAAGCCGATGACGACGGACGGCAGGGATGCCAGCAGCTCGACCATGGGCTTGACGATCTCGCGCACCTTGTTGGGGGCGATCTCGGCCAGGTACACGGCGGTCATGATGCCGAGCGGGATGGCGATGATCGAGGAGATCAGGGTGACCCAGACCGAGCCCATGATCAGCGGCAGGATGCCCCATTGGGGCGTTTCCGAGACCGGTTTCCATTGGCTGCCGAAGATGAAGTCGGTTATGCCGATGCCGCTGAACTTTTCGCCCATGGCGTTGAAGCCGGTGAAGGTGGGCAGGGCCTCGTTCACCAAAAAATACATGATCAGGCCGAGGGCGATGATGGACGCGCTGGCGCACAACAGGAAGCCCGTCTTGATGGCTTTTTCCTTGAAGGAACGTGCAAGCATTGAATCCCCGTTTATTCAAGCGTTATCCCGCCGGGGCTGTGCGCCCCGGCGGGAATTCTCAACTTGGTTTTGAATGTCGCTGCGACCCTGCTACTGCATGGGGACGAAGCCGACCTCGGCAATGATCTTCTGGCCTTCGGCGGACATGATGAAGTCGATGAACTTCTGGGTCTCGCCGGTGGGCTGGCCGCCGGTGTACAGGTTCAGGCCGCGGGACAGCGGGTACTCGCCGGACTTGCCGGTCTCGACGGAGGGAACCACGCCGTTCACGTTCAGGGGCTTGATTTTGGGGTTCAGGAAGCCCAGGCCGACGTAGCCGATGCCCTTCTTGTTGCCGGCGATCTTGGCGGCCATGGCGGCGTTGGAGGGCATGCGGGAGACCAGGTCGAACTCGTCTTCCTTCTTCATGACCTTGCCGTGCCAGACCTCGTAGGTGCCGGAGTTGGTCTCACGGGAGAACAGGGCGATCATGCCCTTGTCGCCGCCGACGTCCTTCCAGTCGCGGATCTTGTCCTGGTAGATGTCCTTGAGCTGGGCGGTGGTGATCTCGGAAACGGGGTTGGAAGGATGAACGATGGGGACCAGGCAGTCCAGGGCGATGACGAACTGGACCGGCTCGATGCCGTTTGCCTTGCACTTTTCGATCTCGGCGGGCTTCATGTCGCGGGACATCATGCCGATGTCGGCGGTCTTGTTGATGATGGCCTTGGCGCCGTCACCGGAGCCGGTGGCGGAGATGGAGAAATTCACGCCGGGGTGCTTGGTCTGGTAGGCGGCGACCAGTTTCTTCATGGCCGGGTCCACGGTGGTGGAGCCCTTGACGCGGATTTCGGCGGCGTTGGCCAGTGCGGAAACGCTCAGAACAGCCAGTGCGATAAATGCGATCAACAGTTTTTTCATGATGTTACCTTCCTTGAATGTATTTGAAAAACCCACAGTCCTCGTTGACTTGTTGCGTAGTGATATGCCCGCAATGTTACAGCTTCGTGACGAGGTTTCGAAAGGTCGGTGACACTTTCGGTCCATCTTCGTTACAGCCGGAGGAGAGGGGAGAGGGAGGTGGAGGGAGATGTGGTCGGAACGGTCTGTATTATTTTGAAAAGTGTGTTGCCTTTATCTATATGAAGTGGTCAGGATTTCCCTTTCGTCGCCGGGTCGCACCGTGTCGCCGCCCTGGATCACGGCCAGGCCGGTGGCCCGGCCCATGCCAAGCATGGGCGGGACTTCCTTGCCTGCCAGCGGGGAGGCCGAGAGCTGCGAGCCGTCAATGACCAGTTCGCACTGGACCAGCCATTCGGAGCCGGGCCGGACGTTGATGCCCTTGGTGAAACGGGCCATGACCGGTTCTTCCGGGTTCGGCAGGCCGCGCAGACTGCGGACCACTGGCAGGATCAGGGCATGAAAGCAGGTGAACACCGCAGCGGGCGGGCCGGGCAGCCCGAAGAGCAATGTCCTGCCGCGCCGGGCCGCGAACACGTTCCGTCCGGGCCGCATGTCCACGGTGTCGAAAAGGATGTCGAACCCGCTCATCAACGCCCCGGAGCGCGCGAAGTCCCGCTCGCTGTTGCCCGTGCCGCCGGTGGTGACCACCACGTCCGGCAAGTCTGTCCGGGACAATGTATCCACCAGCCGCGCCTTTTCGTCCGGCAGCACCGAGGTCGTCGTCACCGTTGCCCCGGCCCGCTCGAACAGGCCGCTCGTGAGCACGAGATTGTCCGCCGGGAAATGCGCGAAGTCCGCCTCGCCCGGCGCGGCCAATTCGCTGCCCAGGGCCAGAATCCGTGCGGTCGGCCTCGGGTGGACCGGCACGTGCGCCAGCCGGGTGCGGGTCATGACCGCCGCCGCCTGGGGGGTGATCTCGCGTCCGCCGTGGGTGATGACGGTCCCGTCGGCGATCTCCCCGCCCACGGGCCGGACAAACCACCCCGGACGCACCGTGGCGGTGACGAGGATGTCGCCGTTGGCGGCTTCCACGTCTTCCTCGGCCAGCACGCAGTCCGCGCCCGGCGGCACCGTGCCGCCCGTGAGCACGCGGGCGGCTTCACCCGGGCCGATGGGGTCCGGGTCCATGGATTCGGCCCGGATGCACTGCTTGACCGCCAGCCGGACCGGCCGCATGGAGCCCGCTTTTTTCACGTCGTCGGCACGCAGGGCATAGCCGTCGCGCACGGAGCAGGCGGTCTCCGGCACGTCGCAACCCGCTGCAATGTCGCGGGCCGCCACCAGGCCGATGGAATCAGCTGCGGGGCAACCTGTTGCATCATGAGGGGCGGCCGCTTCCAGGAGGAGCTGCAGGGCCTGGATGCGGGAAACGGGTGCGGGCATGATCAGTCCTTATGGGGTTAGTCTTGCGCATGATACTGGCACCCGTCCGGACAGTTGTAAAGTATGTGATTTTTTGCCCTGAATCCCCCTCTCAGCCCGTGACAGGAACAGGCTCTATGGCGTATGCTCGACAATCCGATAAGTTATTTATGCGAGAGGAATACATGGCAGCGCAAATCATCTGCATCGTCGGCAAGAAACAAGCGGGAAAAACCACTTTTCTGGAAAAACTGATTCCTGAACTGCAGGCCCTGGGCGTATCAGTGGGAGCGGTCAAGCATGACGCCCATTCATTCGACATCGACCGCAAGGGCAAGGACTCCTGGCGGCTGAAACAGGCCGGGGCCGAGACCGTGGTCGTGTCCTCCCCGGACCGCATCGCCATGATCAAGAGTGTGGACCATGATCTGACGCTCGACGAGATGGCCCGGTCCCTGTTTGCGGACAAGCATCTCATGATTACGGAAGGCTACTTCAACTCCGACCACCCCAAGATCGAAATCCATCGCAGCGACGCCCACAACCGCCCTCTCTGCAACCGGGCCAACCAGACCGAGAAGAAGCTGGTGGCCATGGTCACCGACCGGGGCGTGGACGCGGACGTGCCCAAGTTCGAACTGGATGACGCCAAAGGCGTGGCCGCCCACATAGCCCGGTCCTACCTCGGCTGGGTCCACAACCGCATGTGGGACGGGCAGGACTGAGGGGTGCAGTCGCGGCGGTTGGCGATCCGGGCAAGAAAAAACGAGAAACGCCGGGCCATGCCTTCAACATGGTACGGCGTTTTTTTCTGTCCAAATAGTGGATCGGTTTCCCAAGAATTCATCGGGGCATTCCATGCGTCCCCGTCCCTGCCGGAGGTCTACAAATCTGCAGACTGTCCTGTGGAGAGGGTCCGGCCGGTTTCGATCTTGGTGGTGTCGATGAAGCGGTGGAGCATTTCCTCCACGCGGTCGATGGACACGGTGGTGTCCAGGCACGGCCCGTGGGGGCGTTCGTTGAGCACGCCGTAGACGGGCAGGGGGTAGGTGTCCTGGATGCCGCTGGACAGGTCGCGGTAGCAGGCCACGGCGATGATCAGGCGCGGCTTCAGCTGGACCACGATGCGGCGGGCGATGGTGCCGCCCGTGGCCACGGCCAGGTTGACGCCGTACTTGTCGTGCAGCTCGAGCAGCCCGGCGATGGGGCATTTGCCGCACCGTTCGCAGTTGTTGATGTCGTAGGTCAGCCGCTTGTCGCAGCGGGAGCTCTGCAAGCAGTGCGGCATGAGCAGCAGGATGTCCTTGGGCGCGTACCGGCCCGCCTCGGCCAGGACCAGGTCGTTGTTGACCGAGATGAAGGACAGGCGGATGTGCTCCTTGTCCAGGCCGAAGATGCGCCCGATGAGCACCATGAGGGGCAGGAAGAGCTTGATGGTCAGTCCCCGGAACCGCTTGGCGCCGGGCAGGGGCTTCTTGGTCAGGATGTTGAGGAAGAGCCCCCAGTAGGCCACGCTGACGATGCCGATGAGACCGAGCACGATGACGCCGACAATCCAGGACGCGGCGGGATGGATGTTCTCCAGCCCGATGTAGGGGATGACCCACAGCCCGGCCAGGAACACGCAGATCACGAAACAGGTGATGCTGATGAGTCCGATGAAAAGGCGTTTGCGCGCCTTGTGTGTGGAGCGGGTCTGATTCAACGGGTCTCCTTGTCCTGATGCGCCGCCGCCATGCCGCCTGTTATGAACATTCCCTCATGTAGCCGCAGACAAAGGCCGTGGCGTCCATGGCCTTCTTGCCCTGGGGTTTGACTTCCGGGGTCAGGTATACCTTGTCCGCCGTGGCGATGGCCAGCCTGTCGTCCATCTCGCCGAGCACGGTGCCGGGATCGGCTCCGGGCGAGTCCTGTTCGCCGATCCGGCCGGGGGTGACGTTGAGGCGCAGGGTCTTGCCGTCCGGGTTGGTCCAGTCGAAGAACGCGCCGGGCCAGGGGTACATGGCCCGGATCCGGTTGTGGATGGCCTGTGCGGGCCGGTTCCAGTCTATCTCGCCTTCCTGTTTTTCCAGCTTTTTGGCGTAGGTGGCCAGGGAATCGTCCTGGGGCTTGAAATCGTATGCACCGGTCTGGAGCCGGGCCAGGGCCTCGCAGATGCAGATGCCGCCGAGTTTGGCCAACTCGTCGTGGATGGTGCCTGCGTGGTCGTCGTGGCCGATGCGCAGCGCCCGCTGGACCAGCACCGGGCCGGTGTCCAGTCCCGCCTCCATCTTCATGATGGAGATGCCGGTGACCACGTCGCCGTTCTCGATGGCCCGCTGGATGGGTGCGGCGCCCCGGTACTTGGGCAGCAGCGAGGCGTGGATGTTCAGCGGCTGGACGGCCGGGACGTCGAGCACGGCCTGGGGCAGGATCAGCCCGTAGGCGGCCACCACCAGCACGTCCGGCGCGAGGGCGGCCAGTTGGTCGATGTCCGCCTGGTCCTTGAAATTCTCCGGCTGGAAGACCGGGATGCCGTTTTCCAGCGCCACCACCTTGACGGCTGACGGCTTGCACTGCCTGCCGCGTCCGCAGGGCCGGTCGGGCTGGGTGTACACGCCCACCACGTCGGCGGCGTCGAACTTGAGCAGGATGGTCAGCGCCTCGGCGGCGAAGTCCGGCGTGCCCATGAACACCACGCGCAGGGGCTTCAGGTCCACGGCCCCCCAGGACTCGGCGGTGCCGGGCTTGTTGGTGCTTATTTCTTCCACTTCAGCGCCTTCTTCCTGTACATGGCCTGCTTGAGCCGTCCGGCCTTGTCGGCCAGGGTCACGCCGTCCAGGTGATCGATCTCGTGCTGCAGGATGATGGCCAGCAGCCCCTTGGCGTCGATGCACACTTCCTTGCCCTTCTCGTCCAGGGCCTTGACCACCACCCGCTCCCTGCGCGTGACCTTCACGGTCAGCTCCGGGCAGCTCAGGCAGCCTTCCTCGGAGTCCACCTCGCCGTCGCATTCCACTATCTCGGGGTTGATCAGCACGCGCAGCTCGCCCCGGATCTTGGGTCCGGTCTGGTCCACGCATATGAGCCGGATGGACTCGCCCACCTGGGGCGCGGCCAAGCCCACGCCGTCGGACTCGTACATGGTCTCGATCATGTCTTCGATGAGCTTTTCCAACTCGGGTGTGACCTCGTCGATGGCCTTGGCCTTGGCAGCCAGGACCTCGTCAGGCCAGGTACATATTTCCATTTGCATATTTTGTTGCCTCCGGCCCCCCATCCCCTTCTTTTCCTAAACTTTTTGTCGCGCCGCAGGAAAAGGGTGCGTTGTCGGGGAGGTTGTGAGCGGCGTAGATGTCCGTTTCTACCTATATGAATAAGTCTTGAAATTCAAAAGGCGAGTTTTTGCGTTACTCGCCCCCACGCCGCCGGTTGTTTTATCAGGTTCGTTTCATCTCCCCGGGCGGCGTGGAGATAAAAAGTCTTGGAAGGGAGAGCGCGAGGGGGAAACCTTTTTCAAAAGGTTTCCCCCTCGCATCTTCAATCCTAATCTTCTTTCTTCTTCTCGCGCAGGCGGATGCCGAGTTCGCGGAGCTGTTTGTTGGGCACTTCGGACGGGGCCTCGGTCATGAGGCAGGTGGCCTTCTGGGTCTTGGGGAAGGCGATGACGTCGCGGATGGACTTGGAGCCGGTCAGGATCATGATCAGCCGGTCCAGGCCGAAGGCGATGCCGCCGTGGGGCGGTGCGCCGAACTTGAGGGCGTCCATGAGGAAGCCGAACTTTTCCTGGGCTTCGTCGTCGTCGATGCCCAGCGCGGAGAACATGGCGGTCTGCTGTTCCTGGGTGTGGATGCGGATGGAGCCGCCGCCGACCTCGTAGCCGTTGATGACCAGGTCGTAGGCGCGGGCAATGGCCTCGCCGGGGTTGTCCTTGAGCACCTCCATCTGTTCGGGCCGGGCCGAGGTGAAGGGATGGTGGCGGGCAACGAACCGTTTCTCCTCGGCGTCGTACTCGAGCAGCGGGAAGTCGGTGATCCAGACGGGCTTGAATTCCTTGTCGTTGATGAGGCCGAACCGCTTGGCCAGCTCGCAGCGCAGGTTGCCCAGCGCGGCGTTGGCGATGTCCGCCTGACCGGCCTGGAAGAACAGGATGTCGCCGGGCTCGCAGCCGGTGCGGGAGCGCAGCTCCGCGATCTCGTCCTCGGAGAAGAACTTGACGATGGGCGACTGCCACTCGCCGTCTTCCTTGACCTTGATCCAGGCCAGGCCCTTGGAGCCGTAAATCTCGACGAACTTGGTGAACTCGTCGATCTCCTTGCGGGACAGCTCGGCGCCGCCGGGCACGACCATGACCTTGACCAGCTCCGAGGAGGCGAAGACTTTGAAGCCGGAGTTCTTGAACACGTCGGTGATGTCGATGTGCTTGAGCTCGAAGCGCAGGTCGGGCTTGTCCACGCCGTAGTCGCGCATGGCGTCGTTGTAGGTCATGCGGGGGAAGGTGGCGGGCAGATCCACGTCGATGGTCTCTTTGAAGAGGGTCTTGACCATGCCTTCGGCCATGTCCTGGATGAGCGGCTCGTCCGGGAAGGACATCTCGATGTCGATCTGGGTGAACTCGGGCTGGCGGTCGGCGCGCAGGTCCTCGTCGCGGAAGCACTTCACGATCTGGAAGTAGCGGTCCATGCCGGAGACCATGAGCATCTGCTTGAACAGCTGCGGGGACTGCGGCAGGGCGTAGAACTCGCCCTGGTTCACGCGGCTGGGCACCAGGAAGTCGCGCGCGCCCTCGGGGGTGGACTTGGTCAGCACCGGGGTCTCGATTTCGAGGAAGCCCAGCGAGTCCAGGTAGCGGCGCACGGATTGCGCGGCCTTGTTGCGGATGATGAAATTCTTGGCCAGGGAGGGACGGCGCAGGTCCAGGAAGCGGTACTTGAGGCGCAGGTTCTCGCCCACCTCGACGCGGTCCTCGATGGGGAAGGGAGGGGTCTCGGAGGTGTTGAGCAGCTTGTACTCGGTGACCTCGATCTCCACTTCGCCGGTGACCATGTTCGGGTTGGCCATGCCCTCGGGTCGGGGACGGACGATGCCCTTGATGGCGATGACGTATTCCGGGCGGATGGCGTGGGCGCGCTCGTGCACCTCGGCGTTCAACTCGGGGTTGAACACCACCTGGGTCAACCCTTCGCGGTCGCGCAGGTCGAGAAAGATCAGGCCGCCGTGGTCGCGGCGGAACTGGACCCAGCCCATGAGGCAGACGGTCTCGTCCATGTTGGCCGCGGTCAGCTCGTTGTTGTGGTGCGTGCGCCGCCAGCCGCCGAGGTCCTCGATGACGCGAAATTCGTTGTAATCCCGTTCTTCCTGATGTTCAGACATTCTCTCTCCGTATCATGTATTTGTGCCCCGGCGTCCCTTTGGGGGGATGCCTCCGGCGGCTTAAGAAACCTCTTTAAACAGGCTTCTCAAGGATCTTCCAAAACTTTTTGTTGCGCCTGCGGCGGGGCTTTCGCCCGGTTATGGCCACTTTACGGAACCAACCCGCGACGGAGTCGCAGATGGGATTCCAAAGGCCCTCGGCCTTTGGCCGCCGGAGGCGAAATCACCCGTCATCGCCGCGCAGCGGCTTCCCTGCTTCCCTATATGCTCGCCAGGTACAGGGAGCGGTCCAGGGTTTCCTGTTCCCGGTCGCCGACCATGTCCTTGACGGTGATGGTCTTGTTCGCCAACTCTTCGCCGCCCATGATCAGGCAGGCCTTTGCCCCTGACTTGTTGGCCGCGCGCATGCGGGACTTCATGGACCCCCCGGAAAAGCTCACTTCACCCGTAAGCCCCTTGCCTCGGAGTTCCTGGGCAAAGAGCATGGCCTCGTTGGCCGCCTCGTCGTCCACCACGGCCAGGTAGAAGTCGGGCGTATCCGCTTCCAGCCCGTCCAGGAGCAGGGCCAGCCGCTCCATGCCGCAGGCAAAGCCCGTGGCCGGGCAGTCCGGGCCGCCGAGGTTCCTGATCAGCCCGTCGTACCGGCCGCCGCCGGCCACCGACGTCTGGGAGCCGATGTCCTGGCTCGTGACCTCGAAGCAGGTGCGGACGTAGTAGTCTAGGCCGCGCACCAGCCGGGGGTTGAGCGTGAAGTCGATGTTTGCACTGGTCAGGATGGTCTTGACGTCCGTGAAATGGGTCTCGCACTCGTCGCACAGGTGGTCGGTGATGATCGGCGCTTCGGTGACCAGCTCCTTGCAGGTCGGGACCTT
This sequence comes from Pseudodesulfovibrio portus, assembly GCF_026000375.1. Taxonomy (NCBI): domain Bacteria; kingdom Pseudomonadati; phylum Thermodesulfobacteriota; class Desulfovibrionia; order Desulfovibrionales; family Desulfovibrionaceae; genus Pseudodesulfovibrio; species Pseudodesulfovibrio portus. The sequence continues at coordinate 1,738,641 of NZ_AP026708.1, read as the reverse complement.
GCAATCCAGCACGCGCAGGGGGTTGGTCTCCATGCGGCGTTGGCAGTCCTCGCAGAAATTGCTCTTGTCTTTGGACCTGTAGAAGTCGATGAGGGCCTGCTTGTAGGCCGGGCGGCACTCGTGGCAGCCAAGCGAGTTGAGTTCCACGGTCAGCTTGGTCAGGCCGATCCCGTTCAGAAACGTCGTCAGCATCAGGATCAGCTCCGCGTCGGCCTGGGCCTCGGGCGCGCCGAAGATTTCGGCGTTGATCTGGTGGAACTGACGCTGGCGGCCCTTTTGCGGGCGCTCATAACGGAACATGGGGCCGAAGGTGAAATATTTCGAGACTTTGCCTGGCTGGTGGGTCTTGGAATCGATGAAGGCGCGGACCACGCCCGCCGTGGCTTCGGGGCGCATGGTCAGGGAACGGTCCTTGCGGTCCGGGAAGGTGAACATCTCCTTGCCGACCACGTCCGTGTCCTCGCCGATGGACTTCTGGAACAGTTCGGTCTTTTCCAGGATGGGCGTACGCAGCTCGCCGAAACCGTAGCGGGAGAAGACTTCGCGGGCCTTTTGCTCCATGAAGGTGAACTTGGCGGCTTCGTCCGGGAACAGGTCCACGAATCCCTTGATTTTTTGTACTTTCGCCATGGCGTGTATATATTCCTTAGTGATTGTCAGGTGGCTGGAACCGAATCTGGTTAGACCATACGGCCCGGATTGTCAAAAAGAGAGTGGTCCGGCCCTCTGGGGCGGGTCTGATTTGCAGAAATGGAAAAGCCGCTTCCCCGGAAGCGGCTTTTGGATGCGTTGTCCGGCTAGAGCGTGGTCAGGCCGAACCCGGCAAAGACCAGCAGCAGGAACCCTGCCCATTGACATGGCTGGAACCCTGCCGCCCGGCGGCTCAGGAACCAGAACAGGAGCACCGGGACCAGGAAGGCGAGCGCGGCCTTGGCCGCGAGGGGCACGGGAACGCTTGCCAGCCCCGCCTGGACAAAGACCGCCATGGGCATGTGCCAGATGTAGATGTCATAGGACGATGCGGCCAGGGACCGGCTCCAGCGGGAAGGCCCGGCGAGTCGGGCCGTGCCGAAATTGACCAGAAACCCGGCAGCGGTCACGGCCAGGGCCGTGCGCAGCGCGCCGTGAAGCAGCGCCAGGCCCAGCGGGGCCGGTCCCGGCGTCATCATGAAGACCGAGACCATGGGGAGCATGACCGCCTGGGCGGCCAGGAATCCGATGAGCCAGAGCCACCACGGCCCGGGGAAGGGGCGGAGCCGGTCCATGTGCGGGCTGGCCAGGACGCCGAAGAGGAACATGCCGAGATAGACCGGAATGCGGGTGGGCTGGAACAGGATGAACGGCCCGAACCGGGCCCATGCCCAGTCCTGGGTCAGCAGGTTGAGGCCGGTGAAGCCGAGGGCGATGGACAGGGCGGCGATCAGCGTGGTCTTCCCCATGCCCGTTTCGAACCGGGAGAAAAGGTCCGCCCGGCAGCAGGCATAGCCGATGAAGAACAACAGGAGCAGGGACAGGAACCAGAGATGGTGGGGGGAAAAGAGGTCGGAGTACAGGGTGCCCTGTTCCATGTTCGTGATGACGACAAATCCCCAGTCCTTGAGCGAGGCCATCCAACGGAGCCAGTATTCGAAGAAACCGGTCGGGTTTTCGGTGCGCCGGAGATAGCCGACGTAGACCATGGCCGGGAGGTAGAGGGACGGGATGACCAGCAGGGGGATGCCGAGCCGCTTGAGCTTGTTCCTGATGAACCCGGCGTTCCCGTACCGCTCGCGGGTGGCGTGGGCGAACAGCCCGGCAATGAAGAACAGGACCGGCAGGGCGAAATTGTCGATGGTGATGATGGTGATGTCGAAGGGGAGGGCCTTGGCGTCCTGGGCATGCCACCAGGGTATGCCCGTGGCGTAGGCGCAGGCCGCATGGAGCAGGACGATGAGCAGGACCATCAGGGTCCGCAGGTTGTCGTATGCATAATTTCGCCGCGGGGTTGCCGTCGTCATTTCACTGCCTCCTTATGGGGGAGGTATCTCCCCGTTTTCCAGTGCTTCTCGCGTTGCCTTCAGTCCGGCCATGGAAAAGCGCATTATGTGGTCGACGAGCGGGCCCTTGTAGTTGCCCACCCCCGGATGCTCGGGGTAGACCCGGCTGAACACGGGCCAGAAGGCGAGGTAGTAGAATATCTGCCCGCCCACGCTCGCCAGGCTGTCCCGTACCAGGAAGTCCGGGGCTTCCTCCCCCAGGATTTCCCGGATGATCCCGGCCAGTTCGTCGTTGTCCGGCCGGGTGAACCTGTCCACCAGTTCATCCAGATACTCTGTCGGCGACATCATCTCCCTGAGCACGATGGTGGTGATGTCCTTGGCGAATTCGTTTTCGTTGAACCCCACGTCCACCATGATGGTCAAAAATCGGCGCAGTTTTTCTTCCGGGGACAGGGTTTCCGGCGGTTGTATCTTTGCCGCCTCCAGCCTGCGGCGCAGGTTCTCGGCGAAGACCATGTCCAGAATGGCCTTGTAGAGCTTCGCCTTGCCTCCGAAATAGTAGTTCACGGCCGTGGCGTTGGCCGTGCCCGCCTCCTTGCAGATGTCCCTGACCGTCGCGCCTTCGAAGCCGTCCCTGGCGAACAGACGCACCCCGGCGCAGAATATCTTGTCTCTTGTCGTCGGATTTTCCGGCATACCCATGTGTGGACCTCCGTGAGATTGTTGGCGACAAGGGTAGCCGGACTTTCGTTCAAGCACAATGCGTCCGTATAATGCGCTTGGTTAATGCAATTGCATTAAGTGGGGGGGCTTTGTCAAGCGGGGGTATCGGTTTTTTGGATTTGACCTGACCGGGCAAATTCTCCACTCTTGGTCGTGGAGGCAGTCATGACCATTGTTACCGCCTGTACCATGGATTGCGGGGACGCCTGTTCCCTGATCGTGGACAGTGAAAAGAAGACCGTCCGGGGCAACCCGAACCATCCGTTCACCAAGGGCTTCTGCTGCAAGAAGGGCAGTCGCTATTTCGAGCGGCTGGAGGCCGAGGACCGCATCGTCACCCCGCTGATCCGGGAGGACGGGATATTCCGCGAGGCCTCCTGGGACGAGGCCCTGGGGTTGGTCGCGGCCCGGCTGGATGCGGCCCGCGCCGTGCCGGAATCCATCCTGCACATCCACGGGCACGGGTACCGAGGCATCCTGGCCAAGGCGAGTTCCGTGTTCTTCAACAGGCTCGGCGCTTCCGCCTACAGCGGCTCGGTCTGCGACGATACCGGCATCACCGCCAGCGAGCGCGACTTCGGCGTGCTCCACCACAACGACCCCGAGGACATCCTCAACGCGGACCGGGTGATCAACTGGGGCCGGGACATGACCCGCTGCTCCATCCACCAGCTGGCCCTGATCCAGAAGGCGCGCAAAAAGGGGACCGAGGTCCTGACCGTTTCCCCGGGCGGGGACGGCACGCCCGAATTTTCCGACGTCAACGTGGTCATCCGGCCCGGCACCGACCGGTTCCTGGCCGCAGCGGTGCTCAAGCTCTATCTGGAGGCGGGCGACCTCAACCCGTGGGTGCTTAACCGCACGGCCAACTGGCCCGCCCTGCGCGGCCTCATCGACGGTCTGAAATTCACCGACCTGTGCGCGGCCTGCGAGGTCCCGGCCTCGGACGTGGAAATGCTCTACGACTGGTATGCGGACACCGGCCGGGTGGCCACGGTCATCGGCTGGGGGTTGCAGCGGCATGTCTTCGGCGGTGAGAACGTCCGCTTCATCAACGCGCTGGCCATGGTCTCCGGCAACATCGGCATCGCGGGCGGCGGCGCGTATTTCAATATTTCATCGGGCCGGAACCTCGGCTCCTGGGATCATCTGGTCAAGGGCGGGAAACAGTCCGCAACCCGCCGGGAATTCTGGATCGGCGACCTGGCCGGAGAGTTGGAGAAGGCGGACCCGACAGTGGATTTCATCTGGGTGGACGGCCACAACGTGGTCAACCAGGTGCCGGACTGCCTGGCCGTTGCCCAGGCATTCGCCCGGCCGTTCGTGGTCGTGGTGGACGGGTTCATGAACGACACGGCCATGCAGGCGGACGTCATCCTGCCTCCGGCCATGATGTTCGAGCGCGAGGACGTGCTCGGCTCCTTCGTCCACAACTGCGTCAACCACTGCGCCCCGGCAGTCAGCCCGCCCGGCCGGTGCCGTCCGGACTTCGACATCGTCTCCGACCTGGGCCGACGGCTGGCCGATCCCGTCGTCCTGCCGGACGCCGAAACCTGCGTCCGAGAGGGCCTCAAAAAGGGCGACATATCCTACGGCGAACTCGTGGACATGGGGTTCGTCAAGGTCAATCACCCCCAAGTCGCCTTCGAGAACATGCGATTCGGCCATCCCGACGGACTCTATCGCTTTCCCGAGGACCTGCACCCCGAGCCCGGGCGCGACCCGGACTATCCGCTCCAGCTCCTGACCCTGGTCAGCGGGAAGTATCTCCATACCCAGATTCCGGCTTCCCAACAGCGGGGCGTGCCGGTGGTCTGGGTTTCCAAGCGCAATCCGGCCTGGGGAGCCCTGGACCCGGCACGGGACGCCTATCTCGTCACCCCGATAGGGGCCATGCAGGTCAAGGTCGAGACCGCCGAGGACCTGCACCCCCGGGCCGTCATCGTCAGACGCGGGGGGTGGATGAAATACGGCCACGTGGCCAACGTCGTCATCCAGCCCCGCAAGACCGACATGGCGGGGGGGATCGCGTACTACAGCCAGCCGTGCAGGCTGGAGAACCGGTGACCCGGCTTCCGACAGCGGCGCATCTGCACATTTTTTCGGGCAAAATCATACTCACCGTAGAAGGCTACGCCTGCGTTGATTCTGCCCGAAGAAAATGCACAGCTGCACCACTCTCGAAAGCCTCGCGTCGTGTCGCTTCGCTTACGCCACTATCCGGACACGTAAGCAGGATGTTCGGGACGGTGCGCGTTGATTCGCTATCGGAAGCCGGGTCACCCCCCCGTGCCTTCAGCGTAAATCCCTCCTTCAGGTTCGCCCCGTAAAGGTAACGGTATCGTCAATCTAACGCGGTTGCCTTCCGCGCCCGACAGGCGTAACCATCCCCCTATGAAAGCACGTTCTCCCAAACCCCTGCCTCCGGCGAGGCGGGTCGCGCTCGAAGCACTTTTCCGCTGCCTCATGAACAGGCAGGATATCCAGGCCGGACTCGACGCAGGACTGTCCTCGGGCCCCCTAGACCCGCGCGACGCCTCGCTGGCCACCGAACTTTCCTACGGCTACCTGCGGCTCAAGGCCCGCATCGAGTACATCCTGTCCCGGTTCCTCAAGGACCCCGGCCAGCTCCCTCCCAAGATGCGCCTGGCCATGGGCGTGGCCGCCTACGAAATCCTGTACCTGGACAAGGTCCCGGCCTACGCCTCCGTGGATTGGGCCGTGGAGTTCTCCAAGACCAAGCCCGGCGCGCGGCTGGCCGGACTGTTCAACGCGGTGTTGCGCCGTGTGTCCGAGTTGGGCGAGACCGCCCATGACCCCGATTTTTTCCGCAAGGACGCGTCCCTGCCCGAGTTCCTGTGCCGCTGGTATTCCTGCCCGCAGTGGATGGTGGACATGTGGTGGCGCGAGTACGGCGAGCAGGACGCCCTCCACTATCTGGAGGCGCAACTCAAGCCTCCGGCGCTGGGATTCAACCTGTTCGGCCACCCCGAGGCGGACGAGATATATTCCGAAGTGGCCGGTTGGCCGGAGATTCTGGATATCGAAGGCATGAGCTTTGCCCTGCCCGCAGGGACCCGGTTCGAGGAAGAGCCCGATCCGCCCATGCACCGCCAGTCGTTCGCCGCCCGTCAGGCCATCGAGGCGCTCAATCCCGAGACCTGGCGCGAGCCGGTCTGGGACGCCTGCGCCGGACGCGGCGGCAAGACCCGCATCCTGCTCGAGAAGGAGCTGGACGTGTTTGCCTCCGACCCCCACAAGGAACGGCTCGACGGACTCAAGCGGGAACTGCCCGGGGTCAGGACGTTCGTGGCCAATGCGGCCACGGCCAAGGCGCCGCATGCACCCGGTTCGGTGTTGCTCGACCTGCCCTGCTCCGGTCTCGGCGTGCTCTCGCGCAGGCCCGACACCAAGTGGAAACGCAAACCGTCGGACCTGGCCGATCTGACCGTGCTCCAGGCGGAGATCCTGCAAAACACCACCGATCAGGTCAAACCCGGCGGTTCCGTGGCCGTCATCACCTGCACCCTGAACCCCGACGAAAACCAGGGGCTCATCCAGCGGTTCGTCAAAAAGCACCCCAAGATCACCGTCCACACCGAATGGACCACCCCGCCCGATTCGCCGCTCAACGAATTCTTCTACGCGGCCCTGCTCAAGGTGGGCTAGGCCGGGAAGGCCGCCAGCGCGCTGCCTGCGGGGCAGTCTCGCCGGCGGGCGTCTCCGACGGCCCAAGAACCCTTTGAAAAGGGTTCTTGGGAATCTCCCAAACTTGTTGCGTCGCCTGGCGGCGAGAGGTGCGCAGGCGCGGCGAGCCGGGTCTTGACGAAGCGCCCTCGCCGCAGGCGACGTGGGATTCTCAAGGCCCTCGGCCTTAAGCGGGGTCGCGTCAGTTCTTAGGCCGAATTTGTTCGGTCTTGGAAATGTCGACAGCAGCGATAGGGCAGCGCTCTGGTATCACTGAAATGGACCGCCGGTAGGCCCTTCCTCACCGCCCCAACTTGGCCCCGAGCCAGGCGGTGGGTGTGACGGATTCGGGCACGCCTTCGCGGGCGTCCACGCCCCGGGCTTCGGCCAGTTTCTTCTGGTAGAGTTCCCAGTATGCCTGCGCCAGGGAGGTGGAGCCGGTCAGTGGATAGGCCAGGGCGGCTGCCAGTCGGGCGGACAGGGTCTCCGTGAGGAGGGCGTCGTATTTGCGGGGATCGGTTTCGCAGCGGACAAAGGAAATGAAGATGGGCGCGTCTTCGTCGCACAGGATGATGTTGCCCTGGATTTCCCAGTCGGAGATATCCTCGCCGTCGCAGCCCACCATCTGGATGACGCGCAGGAAATCGCTGGGCAGGGTGTATTTGTACGCCCACTTCCAGAGGGGCGCGGCGGTCCCGGCGGCCAGCTCGGCCTGGGACATGGCGCAGTTCCAGGGGTGGGCGCGCAGCACGGCGTCGCGCACGGCGGGCCAGCGGTGGTTGCAGAGCCCGGCGGCCTTGGAGTCGTCGCCAAGGGACATGATGACGTCTTCGCCCAGGTCGAGCAGGGCGTTGTTGCAGATTTCGATCACGCTCGTAGCCATAGTCGGTACCTCGCTTGGTGGATTGAAGGTTGATGTCAGGTTGCCCGAGCCGTGGCCGCGAGCGTGAACAGCGTACCACGGGATTTCGCTCGAACCCGGAAATGTCGATGAATGTATAGTGAAAACAGGCTATAGGATAAAATGAGCGCTTGACATGATCGTGGGTGATGCGGATTCGTGACGAACATTCATTCGATTGACAGTTGGCCTGCAACCCTTAATATGGGCCTCCCAAGCATAATGCAGGGAAGAAACGACATGCGGAATATCTACCTCATTGATCTCATGTGCGGCATCTCGACTGCCCTGGATTACGTGTCTCCCCACGTCAACGGACATCATCGACGGGTTGCCATGGCTTCCGCCGCCATCGGGAACCATCTCGGCATCGCCCAGGCCCGGGCCGATTCCGGCGATTCACCCGTGTCGATCAATAAACTGCGGGCTACGCCTCGCTGAAGATCTGCCGGATTTTCCTCATGTCGGAAGTCATTCCGAGGGCGCAGATGAGGCGAATGCGGGCCTTTGGGCCGCCCAGGCGACCGCACAGGATAACCCCCTTGCTTTCCAGGTCGGCTCCGCCGCCGGGGTAGCCGTATATGGGCCACACCCCGCCCTCGATGCAGCGGGTGGCCAGGACCACCGGAATGTTGTCCGAAAGGCACTCTTCAAGAGCGGTCGCTATGGTGGGAGGAACATTCCCTGCCCCGAATCCTTCTATGACAATCCCTTTGCTGCCCAGGCTTCTGCAATGATCGATAAGTGATCGGTCCATGCCCGTGTATGCAGTCAGGAGGGGGACCCGCTCCTCAATGGCCTCGGGGTGGAGCCCACGCCTCGGGGTGGGGGTGGAATAGCGTCTGGCAAGGACCACGGACTCGCCTGCCACGTAGCCGACCACGCCCGCTTCGCGGGATTCGAAGGCGTCCACGTTCAGGGAGTTGACCTTGACCGCCTCGCGGGCGGCGAAGATGCGGTCGGTCATCAGGATGCACGCCCCGATGCCGGGCGGCAGGGGGAGCAGGCAGGCGCGGACGGTGTTGGCCAGGTTGCGGATGCCGTCGTAACCGGATTCGGAATAGTAGCGCATGGACCCGGTGAGGATGACCGGCTTGTCGGATGCGATGACCATGTCGCACATGTACGCGGTCTCGGCCAGGGTGTCGGTTCCGTGCAGGATCACGGCTCCGGCCACGGACGGCTCGACCAGGGTTTTCTCCACGTCCAGGGCCAGCCGGAACATGTCGTCGGGCGTCATGTGCGGGCTCGGTTTGTCCGACCAGAGAACGGGTCGCAGGGTGACGTTCGCCTCCTGCGGCTTGAACTGGTTGAGCAGCTCGTGGAAGTTGTCGTTCGGAGCCACTCCAGTCACGCCTTCTGCCGGGGACATGCCGATGGTTCCGCCGGTAAAAAAGACAACGATTTCTTGTTGTTTTGTCATGGTCATTCCGCTGTTGCAGTTCGTTGCGGTTATTTGTTGTCCGTGGCCGAGGAGAGGGCGGCTGCAGCCCCTTGCAGGGCTTCGCGAAAGAGCGTTTCATTGACCGCTCCGGTGATGGCCGGACACCCCCTGATGATAAAGGTCGGGACTGCGGTAACCTTGTCCCTGCGGGCGGCGTCCGATCCCCGGCGCACCTGTTCGGTATAGCGTCCTTCTTCCAGCGCCGCCATGAGTTCGTTCGGGTCCAGGCCGCAGTCCCCGGCCACGGACCTGAGGACCGCCCGGTCGCCGATGTCCCGGCCGAAGGTGAAGTACGCCTTGAACAGGGCCATGTGGACCCGGTGGTAGTCGCCGTGATCGCGGGCGAACTCGCCGGTCTCCAGGGCCAGGCGCGAGTTGGACAGCCGGGACATGTCTCCGAATTCGATGCCGTAGGGCCTGCCGCGCTGACGGAGTACGCCGGTGATGTTGTCGATGTCGAACCGGTTGAACAGGTCGGTCATGTCTCGCCCCTGGGCGGGCGTGTCCGGGTGGATCTCATGGGGGACCCATGTGTCCTGGATGTCGAATTCGTCCCTGAAGCTGTCGACGATGCCCGCGCCGACATAGCAGAAAGGTCATATGAAGTCGGAGTAAATGGTCATTTTTATTGGCATAGCAACCTACCGTAAGCTTATCGGTTTGGCGTCTGCGTGCTGCCCGGAGCAAAAGCCGCCGAGGCGGTTCAGCCGGGACGAACGCGGTGCCGGAGGTCTTCTTATGCCATAGTGGCGGCATCCAGCAAATCTATTTTGAGTGCCTGTATGCGGGTCTCGTCGGTCAACCGCATGCCGTCCTGGGTACGGACATGGAAGACGTCGGCGGCGCGGCCCTTGATGGTGGCGATCTTGGCCAGGTGAATGGACAGGTGGTGGGCGGCCAGGGTGCGGGCCATGTCGAAGAGAAAGCCCGTGCGGTCGGTGGCGGCCACCTCGATGACGGTGTGAAAATCGCTGGTTGTATTGTCCACGGTGACGATGGGCTTGAGCTTCGGGCCGGTCCGGCGCTTGGTCAGCGGGGAGTTGCGCCGTTCCTCGAGCCGTGCGGCCAGGTCGAGCTTGCCCGCCAGGGCGTAGCTGATGGACCGCCGGATGCGGGCCCAGACCTCGTCGGCGTACAGGGATTCCGGTGGTTCCGAGACCGTGAACACGTCCACGGCCGTGCCGTCCCTCCAGGTGAAGATATCGGCGGCCAGGATGTCCAGGCCGTGGAGCGAGATGGCCCCGGCAATGGTGGCGAACAGGCCGGGCTGGTCCACGGCGGCCACGGTCAGCTCAAAGGTATTTGCCGCCTTGCCGGGCCGGGCCTGGATGAGGTTGACCCCCTTGCCGCCGATGGCGGAAGGCTTGCGCATGCGGTCTTCGGCCACGTCCTTCCACAGGGTGTCCACCAGCTTGAGGTGTCCGGCGATGGTGGGCGCGTCCAGGGCCAGGAAGGTCCGCATGGGCATGGCTCCCAGCGCGGCCTCAACGAATTCGGGGTCCATGTCGGCGGCGAGTTCGTGCACCTCGGCGCGCACCGACGCCAGACGGCGGGCGGCGTCCGGCCTGGAGAGCGGGCCGTGTTCCAGGAGATTTCTGACCTTGAAATAGAGTTCCCCGAACAGGGATCGGGTCCACGAGTTCCAGGCGCGGGGGCCGGTGGCCATGGAGTCGGCCACGGACAGCAGGTAGAGCATGTCCAGCCGGTCCGGGTTCTCGGCCACGGCGGCCACGTTCGCGGCCACTCTTTCGTCGGACAGGTCGCGCCGGGTGGCGGCCTCGGGCATGAGCAGGTGGTGCTCCACCAGGAAGGCCACCTCTTCCACCAGGGTGGTTTCCCTGGCGTACCGGTTGAGCACGTCCCGGGCGATGTCCGCCCCGGCCTTGGAGTGATTGGGTTCCCCCTTGCCCAGGTCGTGGAAGAATCCGGCCAGGATGAGGATGATGGCGTCCCGGTAGCCGATGTGGGAGCCGATTTCCCCGGCCCATCCGTCGGCACCCGACAGGAACTCCGAAAGCAGGTTCACGGTGGCCAGGGTGTGCCGTCCCACAGGGTGGACATGGTAGTCGTTGAACTGGATGAGGTGCTCCACGTCGCCGAATTCCAGGAGGATGGCGGGCAGGAGCCTGGTTTCGACCAGCCCCTGGCAGGCCACGCCGCCGTGGGGAGCCTGGAATATCTCAACCAGGGTGGACAGGGTCTCGGGCTTGTCCACCAGCCCGGCTGCGAACCGGGCCGGGTTGCTGCGGACGATGCGCCGCGCCCCCCAGGTCAGGGGCAGGCCGGACCGTGCGGATTCCAGGAACGCGCCGAGCACGTTGTCGGGCGTGGCAGCGGCCTGGCTCTTGAAGAAGATGCCCTCCGGCCCGGCGGCGAGGTTGCGGATGGACAATTCGGGCAGGGGGGCGGCGGTTTTTTCGCAGAACCCCTCCTGGAACAGGGACTCGCGCATGGTCTTGATGCGGGTCATGGCCTGGTGCAGGCGGGAGAGAAAGAATTCGACGGTCCGGCCCATCGCCTCCGGGGAATCATTCCTGGGGGTGAAACCCATGAGGCGGGCCGTGGGCGGTTGCAGATCGAAGTGCAGCCGGTCGTTTTTCCGTTTTGCCGCCAGGTGCAGGGCCGTGCGGACGCGGTTGAGAAAGGCCTGGTCGTCGCGCAGCCGGGACAATTCCTCGGGCAGGAAGACCGGTTTGCGGCCCGAGGCGTCGAGCACCCGGCTCAGCCAGGCCACCTGCTGGCCGTCGCGCAGGCCGCCCAGCCCGTTCTTGAGTTCCGGCTCCAGCATGCCCGAGGCGTCGCCGTACTGCGCAAGCCTCGTCTCGTTGTGTTCGCGCAGGGACCGGGCAAAGGAGTCGCCCTTTTTCCTGAGCACCTTGGCGTCAAAGGTGGTGCGGAAGGTCTCGAAGACCAATGCGTCGCCGGCCAGGGGGCGGGCGTCCATGAGCGAGGCCAGCACCTGGAAGTCCTTGCGGGCCAGGGATACGCAGTCGGATACGATGCGCACGCCGTGGCCGAGGTCCAGGCCGAGGTCCCAGAGGGGAAAGAGCAGGGATTTGATGAACCGGTCCGCCGTGGCCGGGATGCGCCGCTTGAACAGGACCAGGATGTCGATGTCCGAGCCGGGGCAGAGCTTGCCGCGGCCATAGCCGCCCACGGCCACAAGGGCGTAGGCGAATTTTTGCGGCCCGGCCTCGCGGATGCGGTCCTGGAAGTAATGATCCACCAGGTGGGCGTATTCCCAGGCAAAGCCGCCGACATTGCCCGTCCTGGCGCGCGAGAAGAGATCGGCCTTGGCTTTTTTCAGTCTGGCGGCGGAGGGGGGCAGGGTGTTGTCCGGCTGCATGGCATAAAACCTAGGCGGTTGACGGTTGCGGGGCAAGAAAAGATCATGGCCGGGAGCCTTTCCACTCTCCCGGCCATGGTGCCGACCATGGGGACAGGGTCGGCAAACGGGCAGCTAAGGGACTCTCAAACCTCGCAGGCCCGATGAGCCGGCCCGGATCGGTGTGCCATCCGGGCCGGTGATTGTTTCCATATCCTAGACGGCGTCCTCGCCGGTCTCGCCTGTGCGGATGCGGACGACCTCGTCCACGGGGGAGACGAATATCTTGCCGTCGCCGGTTTCGCCGGTGTAGGCGGCCTTGCGGGCGGCTTCGACCACGTCGACGGCGAAGTCGTCCTCGACCACCACCTCGATCTTGATCTTGGGCACGAAGTCCACCTGATACTCGGCTCCGCGATATACTTCCTTGTGGCCGCCCTGGCGGCCGAACCCCTTGACTTCGCTGACGGTCATGCCCTTGACCCCGATTCCGGAGAGGGCGGTCTTGACCTCGTCGAGCTTGAATGTCCGGGTGATGATTTCAATCTTTTTCATATCTTCAACTCCTTAGATGAAAGCTTTACCGCTTTCCGGTGGCCGGGCAGGGAGCGGAGCGTGCGCTCCCCCTCCGGTAGGCTGGCCTACCACTGATACCCTGTTTCACTGTGTTCCGCGATATCCATGCCCTTGTCCTCTTCTTCCGGGGTGGCCTTGAGGCCGATGGTGGTGTCCACCACCTTGAAGATAACGAAGGTCATGGCGAAACAGAAGGCCCATGTGGCCACAACGGATACGAACTGGACCCACAGCTGATGGGCGTTGCCCATGATCAATCCTTCCGCGTTGACCGTGGCCAGCACGCCGGTCATGAGCGCACCGAAGGTGCCGCCCACGCCGTGGATGCCGACAACGTCCAGGGCGTCGTCGTAGCCGAACTTGTTCTTGAGCATGATCCCGCCGTAGCAGATCACGCCCGCGCCCAGGCCGAGCACGATGGCCCACATGGGGGTGACGAAACCTGCTGCCGGGGTGATGGCGACCAGCCCGGCCACGGCGCCGGAGGCCGCACCCAGGGTGGTGGCCTTGCCGCCGTGCATCCACTCGGCGGCGATCCAGGACAGGGCCGCGGCGGCGGTTGCCATGTGCGTGGTGACAAAGGCGTTGGCGGCGTTGCCGTCCGCAGCCAGGGCCGAGCCGGCGTTGAAGCCGAACCAGCCGAACCAGAGGATGGCCGCGCCCAGGATGGTCATGGGCAGGTTGTGCGGGATAAAGGCCGTGGAGCCGTGTCCCTTGCGTTTGCCGATGAGGATGGCGCAGCACAGGGCCGCCGCGCCGGAGCTCATGTGGACGACCGCGCCGCCCGCAAAGTCCAGTGCGCCCATCTCGCCCATCCAGCCGCCGCCCCAGACCCAGTGGCACATGGGGGCGTATACCAGGATCAGCCAGAGCGCGGAAAAGACCATGAACCCGGCGAATTTCATGCGTTCGGCGAACGCGCCCGAGATCAAGGCCGGGGTGATGACCGCGAACATGCACTGGAAGATCATGAAGGTCAGGTGGGGCAGATTGTCCGCCGGGGAGTTGGCGGCGTCCATGCCCACGCCCTTCAGGAACGCGAAGTCAAACCCGCCGATGAGGCCGCCGATGTCGGAACCGAACGACAGGGAATACCCTATCACCGCCCACAACACGGACATCAGGCCGAGCATGATGAAGGACTGCATGATGGTCGCCAGCACGTTTTTCGAGCGGACAAGTCCTCCGTAGAAGAGGGCCAGGCCCGGGGTCATGAACATGACCAGGGCCGCACAAATAAGAATAAAAGCATTATCCACAAAGTTCATTTTTATACCTCCGGCATCACCGTTTGCAAGAGAAGGGCCAAAATATAAACGGTGTAATTCCTTGCATTGCGCATTTTTGTGCGATTTTTTGTTTACAAAAGTGGGAAATATGGAAAATTGTTTACATAAATGTTAAAATTTGACAATTCTCATGTAGATTTTCCCGGATGGGCGCAGCACTGTCCGTTCCTCTTGATTTGACCTGTCAGGGGTAAGGCTTTAGTTAATGAATAATGGACCCGGCACCGTGCCGGGGGGGAAGGTGTCATGAACAAGAGGACAAAAAGCGCACTGGTCGTATTCGCCGGGCTGGCCGTCGCCTTCATCGTGGTGGGGGTGTTCGACTATACCGACAGCTACGTGGGCGATCGTTTCCGGCGGGCCGTGGAGGCCTACCGCACAGACGAGGGCGAGAGCTTTTCGTTGGACGCGTTCATGGAATACTACGACTGGGATTCGGTCTGCGTGGTCCCGACCGGATCGGAGCAGACCTTCCGGACGCGGGCCGGGACGACCTACCGCCACAAGGCGGTCACGGGCCAGGTCTGGAGCCTGGTGTTCGTCAAGGAGACATACGTGGTGGCCGAGATTCCCCTTGAGCGGTCCTTCCTCACCTACCCCAACAATCTCGAAGAACACTGCTTCGATCGCTGGCACGCCATGTTCCGCATCCTCAAGGATACGGACGGGAAGCTGCGCCTGGACTACGTCGGGGACTAGGCCGGACATGTCCAATCACGCCCTGGAAAATGCGGCCCATGCCCTGCGGGAGGCCCGGTGCGCCATGGCCTTCACCGGCGCGGGCATTTCCGTCGAGTCCGGGGTGCCGCCATTCCGCGGGCCCGGGGGCGTCTGGTCCAAGTACGACTCCGGCAAGTTCGAAAAGAGCTACTTCAGGCGTCATCCGGACGAGGTCTGGCCGCTCCTGAAGGAGATATTCTTCGACAATTTCGGTCGGGCCAGGCCCAACCCGGCGCACATCGCGCTGGCCGAACTGGAAGGCGCGGGAAAGCTTGCCGGTATCGTCACCCAGAACATCGACGGGCTGCATCAGGCCGCCGGGAGCGGGGTGGTCCACGAGTACCACGGCTCCACCCGGCGCATGCAGTGCATGACCTGCCGGAGGTTCTTCGACTCCGCAGACATACCCCTGGAAACCCTGCCTCCGCCCTGCCCGGACTGCGGCGGCCTGCTCAAGCCGGACTTCGTGTTCTTCGGCGAGGGCATCCCTTCAAACGTGCACCATGCCGCCACCGAGCTGGCCAAGCAGGCGGAAGTCTGCCTGATCATCGGCACGGGCGGCACGGTCCAGCCCGCCGGGCGCATTCCCTACGTGGTCAAGAGCCACGGCGGCATCCTCATCGAGATCAATCTCTACGACACCGAGTACAGCTATCGCACCAGCGACTACTTCCTGCAGGGCAAGGCGGGCTGGATGACGCCCATGCTGGTGCAGGCCGTGCTGGAGTAGACCCTCCGGCTTGCGATAGCGGGCCATCTGCACATTTTTCCGGCCCCCGCCTGTCCTCACGTACCGGTGTACGCTGCGGGAGGCGGAACCCGGAGAAAATGCACAGCTGACCCACTCTCCCAAGCCTCGCGGCGTCGGGGAAAGAAAACCCTTGGCACGGTACTGTGTGCGGTGACCCGCTGTAGGGTGCCGTGCGGCACCCTAATCGCTCACGTTTGATTTGTCGGGGTACGCCTCTTACGCCAGATCTTTCTGGTGCCAGTTCCAGGCGGTGCGGACGATGTCGCGGACGTCGGCGAATTGGGGTTTCCATTGGAGGATTTCCCGGGCCGCTGCCGAGGAGGCCACCAGGGCCGGGGAGTCGCCGGGGCGGCGTTCTGATTCGGTGACCGGGATGTCGCGGCCCGACACCTCGCGGGCCACGTCGATGATCTCGCGTACCGAGAAGCCGTTGCCGTTGCCCAGGTTGAAGGCGCGGGAAGAGCCGCCGGACTCCAGGAAATCCAGTGCCTTGACGTGCGCGTCGGCCAGGTCGGCCACGTGGATGTAGTCGCGCAGGCAGGTGCCGTCCGGGGTGGGGTAGTCGGTGCCGAAGATGGTGATGTTGTCGCGGATGCCAAGCGCCGCATGCAGGATGAGCGGAATGAGGTGCGTCTCGGGCTGGTGGCGTTCGCCGACCTCGCCGTCGGGATCGGCCCCGGCGGCGTTGAAATAGCGCAAACAGATGTGCTTGAGGCCGTATGCATGGTCGAAGTCGGCCAGGATCTGCTCGATCATGCGCTTGGACCAGGCATAGGGAGAGAGCGGCGAGAGCGGGTGATCCTCGGCGATGATCTCGGTGACCGGCTCGCCGTACACTGCGGCGGTGGAGGAGAAGACCAGCCTTTTCACGTCGGCGGCCATCATTGCGTCGAGCAGATTCAGGGTGTTGCGCACGTTGTTGCCGTAGTATGCGTCCGGCTTCTCGACGGATTCGCCGACCGCGATGAAGGCCGCGAAGTGCAGGACCTCGCCGATGTCGTGTTTGGAAAATACGGACTTGATGAACGCGGGGTCGCCCAGGTCGCCTTCCTCGAACTGGCCCCACTTGAGAAAGTCGCGGTGTCCGTTGACCAGGGAGTCCAGGACGACCACCTCGCGCCCGAGGCTGGTCAGGGCCTTGGCCGCATGGGAGCCGATGTATCCGGCGCCGCCTGTGATGAGTGTCTTTTTCATGACCGGTGTCTTACCTCATATGGAGTGTGAAATGGAAGCGACTGCCGTGGCGTTCGCGTTACGACTGCATGCGCTGGATCAGGTCCTTGAGCGACGCGGCCAGGTCGGACAATTCGTTCAGGGCGGTCCGGGCCTGATTCATGGCCTGGGCGGTCTCGCTGGAGATGGTGTTGATCTCGTCGGTGGCCCGGGTGACCTGCTCGCTGGTGGCGGATTGCTCCTCGGCGGCTGTGGCGATGGAACGGACCTGGTCTGCGGCCATGGTCACGCTTTCGAGGATGTGTTCGAGGGCCTCGCCCGCTTTGCTCGCCAGTTCGGTCGACTCGTTCACGGCCTGGACAGCGGTCTCGGTGGCGGCCACGTTTTCCCTGGTGCCGGTGCGTATGGATTGGACGGCCCCGTCCACTTCCTTGGTGGCGACCATGGTCTTTTCGGCCAGCTTGCGCACCTCGTCCGCGACAACCGCGAACCCCCGGCCCGCTTCGCCCGCACGGGCCGCTTCAATGGCCGCGTTCAGCGCCAGCAGGTTGGTCTGGTCCGCGATGTCGTCGATGACCTGCATGATGGCCCCGATGTCCTCGGTCTTGCGGTCCAGTCCGGCCATGGACTCCTTGAGTCCTTCGGACCTTTGCCCCACTCCCTCGATGGCTTCGATCAGATGGCGCACCAGGGCGTTGCCGTTCTCGGCCAGCTCGCGCATGTGGTCCGCGTTGACGGACGCGTCCGAGGCGTTGCGGGCCACTTCCAGGACAGTGGCGTTCATCTGTTCCATGGCCGTGGCCGTTTCCGCAGCCCGGTCGCGCTGGATGTCCGAGCCCTGGCTGGCCTCGTTGACCTGATCGGCCAGGGTGGTGGATGCGGCGTCCAGCTGTTGGGCGATGTCCTCGGCCTGTCCGGCCGTCTCGACGATGAGTTCCGTCTGGTGCCGTGCTTCGGCCTCGCTCTCCACGATCTGCGTGGTTTCGGTGAGGATGGTGAAGGCGCCGAGGATGTCGCCGTCCAGGTCCTTGATGGGAGAGATGTCCACCAGCAGGTGATAGGGGCGGCCCTTGCGGCCCGTGCCCTTGGTGGCCTGTCCGACGATGGTCTTGTCGTCCCGCATGCACTCGCCGAGCATGGTCGGGTGGTTGATGTCGTTGTACACGAATTCGGCCATGTGCATGCCGATGAATTTTTCCGGCGGGTCGTCGATCTGCAGCAGGTCGAGTTCCGGCTGGTTGAGGAAGGTGATGATCTCGTTCCGGTCCACCACCACACAGGGCTGGGTCAGGCTGTTCAGGAGTCCCTGGGCCATGCCGAGTTTGGACTTGAGCTCGCCGGTCATGTTTTTCACCGCGTCGATGGTATCCGACAGGGCGTCCTTGGCCGGATAATCGATGGTGGCGGCGTAGTTGCCGCGAACCACCTCATGGGTGTATGCGGCCAGGTTGGTCAGCGGCTTGATAAGGGTCTTGACCAGGATGAAGCCCCCGGCCCAGGCGGCGGCGATGACGCAGGTCACGATGATGAGGATGGTCACCAGGACATTCTGCTTCATGCCTTCCAGCAGGGCCGGGTCGATGCCCATGTCGTTCAGGGCCGCTCCCACCTGATAGATGATGGCGCTGGCCATGACTATGGCGGATACGGCCACCATGCCGACAACGCCGATGATGAGTTTGAATCGGAACGGGACTTTTCTGGGATCGAACATGGGGGCCCCCTGTGTTTCAGCGCCCGAGTGAGGTGAAGCCGTGTTCCAGGCGCACGGCTAAGACTCTAGACATTCTATGGACATCTACGGCGGCTTGCCGATTCTGTCAATGCGGCCCGGCGAGCGGCTAGAGAAGGAGTGCGCTGACAGCCGCCCCGGCGATCACCACCCAGAGGATGTCCGCCTTCATGCGCAGGGCTATGAAGGCGGCAAACGCGATGACCGCCTCGACCACGCCCCACTCGACGCTGAGGAAGAAGCGCACGGCCACGGCGGCCAGCAGGCCCACCAGGGAAATGAGGCTGCCCTTGAGCACCCGCTGGGCCATTGGCGAGGCCAGGAGGCGGTCCGCGAACGGCATGGCCGCGCACAGAAAGATCAGCGACGGCGAGAACACGGCTATGGTCGCCACCAGCGCTCCGGTCACCCCGGCGATGGCGTAGCCCACGAACGCGCCGGTCATGACGATGGGGCCGGGCGTGACCTGGCCCAGGGCGATGCCGTCCATGAACTGTACGCCGGACAGCCAGCCGCGCACCTCGACCACTTCGTGGAGCATGAGAGGCACGGACACGTACCCCCCGCCAAAGGCGAAGCAGTCGATCTTGATCATCAGCAGGCCGAGCCGGAACAATTCCGGGTCAAGGATGTACAACGCGCCCACGAAAACGGCCAGGGCGGCGGCGAGCAGCCCGGCAAAGCGCAGGGGGGCCGTGTCGATCCGTTCGGGTTTGGCGGGGAGGGTCCCCTGTTCCTGCCTGAACACGAATATCGACAGCACGCAGACCACGGCCAGGGCCAGGATCGGGTTGCCCCTGAGCCCCAGCCAGACGCCGGCCACGCAGGCCAGCAACTGGGCTGCCGGGGAGTCGAGGTAGCGTTTGGCGAAATTGATGGCCGCGTGCAGGATCAGGGCCACGATAACGAGCTGGAGGCCCTTGAACGCGGCCATGACGGCAGGCAGGTCGCGGGTGGAGAAATACAGGGCGGACAGCCCGAGCATGAGCAGGAAGGCGGGCAGGCCGAACCCGAGGTAGGCGGCCAGGGCGCCGGGCCCGCCCCGGGCGCGCAGTCCGACAAAGGCGGCCACCTGCATGGCCGTGGCCCCTGGAATGATCTGGGTCACGGACATACCCAGCCGGAAGGTGCGCTCGTCGAGCCATTGTTCCCGATCCACGGCCATGGTCCTGATGTACGGCACCATGGCCGGACCGCCGAAGGCGGTCAGCCCGAGCTTGAGAAAGCGGATGAATATGCGAAAAAGGGACGGGCGCATTTAATCTCCGAAGGCGAGCCGTTTGATGATCACGTTGGACACGAGCATGCCGTTTTTGGTCAGCCGGAGCCTGCCCCGGTTGATGCGCACGAGGTTCTCCCTGTGCAGGGCCGTGATGAGCGGCTCCTGCCGCCTGATCAGGTCGTACCCGGCCCGCTTGCGAAATTCCTTGAGGTCGAGGCCCTTGCCGGTGCGCAGGGAGAGCATGACCATCTCCTTGAGCAGGTCGTCGTCGGACAGGTCCTCGTAGTCGCTGCCCACCAGCCCGCCGCGTACGAAGGCGTCGTATTCGTCCATGTACTTGGGCACCGTGAACCGCCGCCGCCCCAGGGTGGAGACCGCCGACGGGCCCAGTCCCAGATAGTCCGAACCGTCCCAGTAGCCTGCGTTGTGCCTGGACATGAACCCCATGCGCGCGAAGTTGGACACCTCGTAGTGCATGTAGCCCATTGATTCCAGGTACTCGGCGCCGTAGATGAACATGCGCCCCTGCTCCTGGTCCTGGGGCAGGGTCAGGTCGCCGCCGGGCGCGCACCGATCGGCCATGACCGTGCCTTCCTCCAGGGTCAGGTTGTAGGCGGAAATGTGCTCCGGGCGCATGTCGGCCACCAGCTTGAGCTGGTCCATCCATGTCTTGAGCCGCTGGTTGGGCAGCCCCCAGATCAGGTCCAGGCCGATGTTGCCGAATCCGGCCCGCCGGGCCGCCTCAAAGGAGGCCAGGGTCATGGCCACCGAGTGGGGCCGCCCCATGATCTGGAGGTCCTCGTCCTTGAGGGACTGCATGCCCAGCGACAGCCGGTTGAAGCCCATGGACAGCAGCCCCCTGAAATAGCTCGTGTCCTGAGCCGAGTCCGGGTTGGCCTCCAGGGTCACCTCCATGGACGGGTTGAAGGTGAAATTGTCGGCCAGCGCTTTCATGACCTGATCGAGGTTGTTCAGGGGGATCAGGCTCGGGGTGCCGCCGCCGAAATAGATGGTGCGCAGGACGGGCTTTTTCAGTCGCTTGCCCCAGAGGGCGATCTCGTCGAGCAATAATTTGAAATACCAGGCGAACGTGACCTGGTTGAAGGACTGGGAGTGGAAGCTGCAGTACGTGCAGCGGGAACGGCAGAACGGGACGTGGATGTAGAGGAGCAGCCCCTTGTCGTCGATGCCCGTCGTCTCCTTCTTCTTGGGGGTTGCGTCGGGGAACGCGGGCTTCATGGGAACGTCTTCGCCGTAGATCCTGCCCATGGTCACTGCCCCCTGTGGCGGCTGGAAAAGACCACCAGCGCGCCGAGGACCAGGTATACGGCCACCGTGACGCCCATGATCCCGATGGCCGGGGCGGCGTTGAAGTATTGGATTCCCGTGATCAGCGCGCCCGAGCCTTCGTAGAGCATGATGACGGTGATGGCCCAGATGGAGATGACCCGGTTCCTGTGGGCGAACCAGGCAATGGTCGCGTAGACGGCCAGCGAAAGGATGCCGATGGTCCACCCCTCGACACTGCCCAGGGTGGTCCCGGCCGTGATCACCGCCGCCAGCTTGAGGAGCAGGAAGGCCGAGAGCACGACCCCGCGCCGCATCAGGAAACCGGTCACCCCGCGCACGGCCTAGTCTCCCAATTCCTTCTTGTACCGCTCGTTTTCGCTGTACAGGCAGCCGCAATACTGCTGGCGGTAGATGCCCCATTCCTTGGACACGTCGATGCCCTCTTTCCAGCCCTCGCGGAAGTCGTGGTAGAGGAACTTCGTCTTTTCCGTTTCCAGGTCCCGGCCCAGGGCCGCGATCTCGTCGTGCTTCTGGTGCTTGGAATAGAGCAGGGTGGTGGTGAAATAGTCGAATCCGCCCTTTCTGGCGATCTGGGCGGTGCGTTCCATGCGCATGGCATAGCAGTGGAAGCACCGGTTGTTCTCGCGGTGGGCCACGGCCCTGAACCATTTTTGCGGGTCGTATTCGCCGTCCTTGACGATGACCTTGATGCCGAGTTTTTCGGCCACCTGGATGCAGCCGTCCCGCCGCTTCACGTACTCCATGAGCGGGTGGATGTTCGGGTTGTAGAACAGCCCGGTGACCTCAAACCCTTGGGCAAGCAGGGTCTTCAGCGTGGTGATCGAACACGGGCCGCAACAGATATGCAATAACAATCTTTTCATACGGCAGCCATTTTGAGCGCATTTACCTCGATTTGTAAAGGATTGCCTCCGGCGGCCAGGGGGAAACCCTTTGAAAATGGTTGTCCCCCTGGACCCCCTTCCCAAACTTTTTATCGCCGAGTTTCGCTCGGAGTGGGGTGTCTGATCGGGGCGTTTCGCCACCCCCCTGTCAAGTGCTCATTTTATCCTATGGGCTGTTTTCACTCTACATTTGTTCACAAAACCGGGTTGTGCCCGAAATCGGGGATATAGTGGTCGGGATTCCCCGGGATGATCCGAGGGAACAAAGCGTAATGAGGTCAGAATGGAACGACCGTATATTCTTGAACTGAGGCACGGCCATAATGGTCGCATTATGGAGAAGACCGAAACCGTGGCCGGTGAACCCGTCACCTGGACGTATTCCTATGATCAGGATGGTCGGCTGCACGAGGCCCATCTGAACGGCAGGTTGATCTGCCAATGCTGGTACGACAGGGAGGGGCGCAGGAGCAGAGACTATCTTCCCGCCACCGTTGGGCCGAACTACCGAAACTACACCTACACCCCGGACAACCGGCTCATGCTGGCCGGGTGCGGCCAATACTCCCACGACGAGAACGGCTTCCGGTCCATCTGGTCGGACAAGGGCGAGTATATGCGTTACGAATACTCGCCGGATTACCGCTTGCTCAAGGCCGGAGTCGAAGATGGAAACCGGGTGTTCACCTTCAGTCATGACGAAGACGGGCAGCGAGTTGCCAAATACCTGAATGGGAAACTGGTTGAAGCCTACCAATGGATCGACTTCGTGCGTCTGGAGGCATTTCACGACGGCGAAAACGCTTATGAATTCGCCTACGCGGACGGCGAGCGCACCCCCTATGCCCTGCGTCGTGACGACGGAGCAATCGCCTACCTCTTTTACGACCAGGTGGGCAGCCTTCGCGTGGTTGCCGACTCCTCCGGCTACGTGATAAAGGAAATTCTCTACGACCCGTTCGGCGGTGTCATCGAAGACTCCAACCCGGCCCTGCGCATCCCCATCGGTTTCGAAGGCGGCCTGCACGACCGCGACCTGGGCTTTGTCCGCTTCGGCTGGCGGGACTACGATGTCCGCACCGGCAGATGGACCGCTCCCGACCCCATCGGTGATCGCGGCGGCGACCCGGATTGGTACGGGTATTGCCTCGACGACCCGGTGAATGCATATGACCCAAAGGGATTGAAAGAACACAAAACTGTCGATGGTGTTACGTATGATGAAAATGGTATCCCGATAGGCGAAGTCGGGCTTGATGATCCTGACTTTGATCCTGTAATGGATTTAATTCCTTTGCCTCCCGTCTTCCGAGGAGCGACTAAAGCTGGGAAGGCTATAAAGAATGTCTACAAGGTTGGTAAGGAGTTCAAGTTTGGTAAGAATTGGAGGATTGCCCCTCTCGGAAATAGAACAGGAAAAAAGGCAGGAGAATTGCCCCACTATCATCGGCGGAGCATTAATTCCAAGACCGGAAAGACAAAAGAAGGTCAAGGTATTGGAAGACACAGGCCATGGGACAAAAAGAAAAATGATACGTCCTACAAAGATAGGTTTTAAATTGATAATCGGGTGCGGCAATGCCGCACCCGGTCTGGAGCGATCATGTTTTCCGAGATAACATTCCCAATTTTTATTTTCGGCGATGGCGATTGTATTGTCCTGTTGCGTAGGGAAGACGTTGGGAGAGAACTTGAACATTATGATGTAAATGACGGAGTTTACATCGGCTATGACTACAACGGGAGACCTCTTGAGTTTTCAGTGGATGAAGACATGGTCGTAGGGTGTATGGTGGCGGACTCTTCAGTCCGGCACGATGAATTGCTTAGGCTTCTCCACACCCGTTTGTCGGACCTGGACTATTGTTCGTATGACAAAAGCGATGATTCCATCACTAAAGCCATGGCGATAGGAATCTATGCAGAGACCAATTTCGAATGCCAGTCGTTTTTTGGGTGGCTCAGGTCTATTTTCCCCAGGGGAAAAGGGAAAACGCAGTAAATGCTTTGGGTACTGGTTCGTTTGGTATCCCTTATCCCTTCTATACGGTATAAAGAGAAAATATGATGAGCATGCTAAATAAAAAAGTGCGTTACCCTCGTAGTATACAAATTGCTATGGCGATTAGCACATTTATTTTTATTTCTCCATTAATATACTTTGGGGCTGTACCAGATAACTCCGTTGGGGTATCGGTATGGCAATGCGAAAGAGCCGTTTAGGTCGCGAGAAGCAGCTCCGTTTGATTGAGCATTTTGTAGCCGGGACAACAGCACGATGTGCCGCTGATCTGGTCGGCGTGAACTTCAAAACGGCTGCGTATTACTTTCACCGGATTCGTGAAATTATAGCCGAAGAAGAGGCCAACGAAGGAATGGCTTTCGGCGAATTTGAAGTCGATGAAAGCTATTTCGGCGGCAGGCGAAAGGGCAAACGAGGTCGTGGGGCCGCAGGGAAAGTGCCCGTGTTCGGGATCCTTAAAAGGGGCGGGAAGGTACACACACAGGTGATTCCCGACGCCAAAGGCAAAACGCTGATGCCGATTATCCAGGAGAAGATCCAGCCCGACAGCGTTGTTTACTCAGATTGCTGGTACGGCTACAATGTCCTCGATGTGTCCGAATTCAAGCACTTCAGGATCAACCACTCCAAGTTGTTCGCCGACAGCCAGAATCACATCAATGGGATTGAGAACTTTTGGAACCAAGCCAAACGCCACATGAGAAAATTCAACGGCATTCCTACCAAGCATTTCCATCTCTTTTTGAAGGAATGCGAGTGGCGCTTTAACAACAGCAATCCGCGAAGGCAACTTAAACAGTTGAAACAGTGGGTTAAGAAGCATATGGGCTAGTTATCTGGTACAGCCCCTATACTTTTTATTAAATGCATGGTTTAGAAGCGAAGCTGTTATGCCGCTAGATTATATTGTAATTGTAGTGTTTTTGATTTCTGTTAACTTGTTGGCGATTAAAGGACGGATTCTTTCATTGTATATTTTTATTATTATTCTGTTATCAATGGGATTCGCGTTTGTGTACATTTTTGATACACATCAAATCAGGGCTACTATAGGCGCTTTATGGATTTGTTGTTCGCTATCTTTGTTGTATTTGATTATTCGAAATTCGGTGAAGGGTACGCTCGTTTCAAGACAAGATTAGGTCCGACCTGTTTTCCCTTCCTTGTTGCCCTGTGGTATCGTGGAGCAAACGCGTCTAAAAACAAGGAATCCACATGCCCACGTATACCGGTATCAATCACATGGCCATGGCCACCGGCGACATCGACGCCACCATTCGTTTCTGGCGGGATCTGCTCGGCATGCGGCTGGTGGTGGGGCTGGGGCATCCCGGCTATCGCCATTACTTTTTCGAGATTTCAGAGCACGACATGATCGCCTTTTTCGAGTGGGACGGCGTGGTGCCCCTTCAGGAAAAGGACCACGGTTTTCCGGTCAAGGGGCCCGTGGCGTTCGACCACGTCTCCTTCGAGGTGGCTTCCGAGGCGGACCTGTGGGAGATCAAGGACAGGCTCGAAGCCGCCGACCAGTGGTGCTCCGAGGTGGTGGACCACGGGTTCATCCACTCCATCTACGCCTTTGATCCCAACAACATCGCCATCGAGTTCAGCGCCCCGGTTGCGGGCGTGGACATCCGCAGGACCCCGGTCATGACCGACTCGGACCCCAGCGCCGAGGCGCGCAAGGGGCCGGAGCCGCAGCCCGGGGCCTGGCCCCGGGTGACACGGCCCACGCCCGAATCGGAGCGGGAGGTCTACGACGGCGAAGGCCAGGTGATCATGGACGCCATCGAAAAGCAGCGTGGCTGAATCCCGCCCCGGTTTTTGCTGGATAATCCCGGCCACATGGCCTAGATGGTGAGCCTTGAGGAGAATCCGTGTCCAGACCATCCTGCCATCTTCCGTTTCCCGCTCCCTGCCGCAGGGCGGCCTTCATCCGTCGCATCAAGCGGTTCACGGTGGAGGCGACCGCGCTTGAAGGCCCGGACAAGGGGACGATCCTTGCCGCCCACACCAACAACACCGGGTCCATGATGGGGCTGCTGCGCCCCGGCGCAACCGCGCTCCTGTCCCCCGCCGCCAATCCGAACCGCAAGCTCAAGTATACCCTGGAAGGGCTGGAGCTGGCCGGGGCCATGGTCGGGGTGAACACGTTCACGCCCAACCGCATGCTCCACGCCGCCTGGCAGGCCGGGGCCATGGAAGAGATGGCCGGATACAGCCATTTCAAGAAGGAAGCCGTGATCGGGCAGAGCCGCCTCGACGCGCACCTGTCCGACGGGAACGGCGACCTGTGGGTGGAATGCAAGAACGTGACTATGGTCGAGGACGGCGTGGCCCGCTTCCCGGACGCGGTCACCGAGCGGGGACAGAAGCACCTGCGCGAGCTCATGTCCCTGGCCGAAACCGGGGTGCGGGTGGCCTTGTTCTTCTTGGTCCAGCGGTCCGACGGGCACTGCTTCGGACCGGCCGACTTCATTGATCCGGCATACGCACGGTTGTTTTACGAGGCGCTCGACGCCGGGGTGGAGGCGTGGCCTTACGAGGCCCATGTGGACGAGACCGGCATCACGCTCGGTGAGAAACTCGAGGTGGTGCGCCCGTGATCGCCCTGATGCTGGGGGCCGTCCTGATCAGCTTCTCCTCGGTCATGATCGTGCTGGCCGGATTGCCGCCGGACGTGGCCGGGTTCTACCGGCTCATGGGCGGCGGCCTGACCATGATGGCCGTGCTGGCCTGGTGCGGGCGGCTCAACCTGATCACCCCGCGCATCCTCAAGTGGGGGCTGGTGGGCGGCCTGTTCTATGCCGGGGATTTCTTCTTCTGGCATCGGTGCATCGGCTACGTCGGCCCCGGCATGGCCACCATGCTCGGCAATTTCCAGGTCATCCCCCTGACCATCCTGTCCGTGATCCTGCTCAAGGAGCGGGTCACCAGGCTGCAGCTCCTGGCCATCCCCCTGGCCCTGGCCGGGCTCTACCTCATGGTCGGGGTGCAATGGGACACGTTCTCCGCCGACTTCCGCATGGGCGTATATTTCGGCCTGCTCACGGCCTTGTTCTACGCCCTGTACCTGTTCAGCCTGAAGTACGCCCTGGCCGAGGTCCGGGCCGATCCGCTGGTCATCGCCGCCGTCGTGGCCGTGATCACCGGCGTCATCCTCGGTTCACTGGCCGTGGGCGGCGGCCAGTCCTTCGTCATCCCCTCGCTCGAGTCCCTGGCGGCCATTTCGGCCCTGGCCCTGGGCTGCCACGCCGTGGGCTGCTTCCTGATCGCCCGGGGCATGCAGTTCGTGCGCGGCGCGGCCATCGGCCTGATCCTGCTCCTGCAGCCCGTGCTCTCCTACATCTGGGACATCCTCTTCTTCGCCAAGCCCGTGGTCTGGGTGGAACTGGCCGGCGTGGCCGCCGCCCTGGCCGGTATCTACATCGGCTCCGTCAGGCCGGGGAAAAGCCATACCGAGTAGGGTACAGGTCCAAGGAAACGAAAAGGCCGCCCAAAGGACGGCCTTGGAAAATCAGGGTGCATGCCGGTTATTTCTTTTGCAGGCAGACCTTCTGGCCTTCTTCCAGTTGGCGTTCCTTTTTGCGAAGCTCCCGGCGCAACTCGGCTTCCTTGTAGCGTCGCCGGGTGGTCTCGTTTTCGAGCTTGAGCGGCGGCACGGGCGTCGGCCTGCCGTCTTCGCCCAGGGCCACGTAGGTCAGGTAGGCGGAATTGGTGTGGCGGACTTCGCCTGTCCTGAGATTTTCCGCCTCCACGCGCACGCCGATCTCCATGCTGGATCGTCCCACGTGATTGAGGCTCGCCTTGAAGGTCAGCAGTTCGCCCATGTAGGCGGGCTGTTTGAAGGCCATGCGGTCGATGGATACGGTGACCACGTTGCCGCGCGAGTGCTTCTTGGCCACCACGCCGCCCGCGGTGTCGATGTGCTTGAGGATCACGCCGCCGTGCAGGTTGCCTGCCGGGTTGGCGTCCTGGGGCAGCACCAGGTGGGTCATGATCACTTCGGATTCGGCTGCTGATTTCGGTTCCATGCTAGTCTCCCTTGGCCTTGCCGTACTGGACCCGCGCCTCCCAGACCAGTTTCCCGATCTTGCGGCCCAGGTCGGCCTGGCGCGTCTTGATCAATGCCTCGGCGGCTTCCGCGCTTCCCTGCTGCTTGAGCAGGGTGGCGGACTCCAGGTCCCGGAGATGTTTCTCGCACTCCCGGATCAGGCCGGACAGATTCAATGTTTCCAGTTCTTTGGGAACACGGACGCTACGTACTTTCTTGCTCATGGTCCACCCCCCGGACGGCTTTGCGGAAAGTTTTCATTTCGTCATTCAAATTGATGACAGAGCGTGGCGTGACGGTCAAGACCGGTATTGCCGAAAAAAGGCGTTTGCGGCAGAATCCGGGCCATGAGCGAGACTTCTCCGGTCAGGACCATTGTCCGAAACATCTGCACCACGGTGACCATCCTCGGCCTGTGCCTGCTCGGCGTGGCCGTGTTCGAGGCCTGGGAGGGGCGGCTGGCCGCCGAGTATTTCCCGGACGCGGTCCACACCGGAAAGCACCATCTGGGCGGGCTGCTCCTGGCCCTTGCCGTGCCGCTCCACGTCATCTTCATCGGCATGATCCTGCAGCAGAAATGGCTGACCCGGCCCATGGCCCGGTTCGCCCGCGCGGGCATCGTGGCCTCGGGCCTGTGGCTCGGCATTGCCCTGGCCGTGCGGGCGTTCGTCCTGTAGGGGCTTCAATATAAGGAAAAAGCCGCCCGAAGGGGCGGCTTGGCTATTTATCCGGTTCGGAAGGAATGCCGTGCTCACAGCACCCGGCAGCCGTCCTCGGTGACCAGCACTTCATATTCCCACCTGATGCCGCCCCATTCCGGGTCGTAGAGGCCCGGCTCCACGGTCACGACCATGCCGGGCTCGAGTTCGCCCTGGCCCACGCGGGACAGGCTCGGCGGCTCGTGGGTCTCGAGGCCCACGCCGTGGCCCAGGCCGTGGGTGAACATCGCTTCCACGCCGTCCTTTTCGAACACGGCATAGGCGGCCTGATAGGCTTCCCGGCAGGAGAGGCCGGGCCGGATGATGTCGATGGCCGCCTGCTGGGCGGCGCGCACCTGGTCCATGGTCTTTTTGAAGCGGTCGGACGGGGTCTCGCCCACCCAGAAGGTGCGGGTCTGGTCCGAGTTGTAGTCCATGTATCGGCAGCCGCAGTCGATGAGCACCAGCTCGTTTTCGCGCAGCCTGGTCTGGCCGGGAATGGCGTGGGGCAGGGCCGCGTTGGGGCCGACGCCCACGATGGTGGAGAAGGCCAGCTCCTGGGCTCCGTGCTCGCGATAGAATTTTTCAACCAGCCAGGCGATCTCGGCCTCGGTCCGGCCCGGGACAAGCTCGCCCTCAATGTATTCGAACAGCTCGTGGTTGAGGCGGATGGCCTCTTCCATGCGGTAAATTTCGTCCGCGTCCTTGATGATGCGCAGGGACTCCACGATGTTTTCCGTGGGAGCAAGGTCCACGTATTCCTTGAGCTTGTCGTAGTCGAACAGGTGAAGCGCCTTGGGCTCGAAGCCCATGGAGGTGACGCCCTTTCCCTTGAGAAAGGAGCAGACCTCCTCGTGCTTCCTGCCCGCGTACACGCAGACGTTTTCGTCGGGCCAGACCTGACGGGCGGCGTCCACGTAGCGCGGGTCGGTGAAAAGATAGTCGTCGCCGGGGGTGACCACCACCCAGCCCGAGGATTCGTTGCACTGGGCGTCGTGCAGCTCGAAGCCGGACAGGTAGTAGCGGTTGGCGGCGAGGGATACGAGCATGGCGGGAAGCTCGCGGGCCTTCATTTCCTCTTTGAGCGCCTGGCGGCGCTTCTCGAAAGCGGATGTGTTCATGAAATGTATCAATCCAGGGTATAGGTCTTTTCCGGAGTATCGTTCACCATGCGTTCGGCCCATTCCACGCCCTGCATGACCGAGTGGTCCATGTTGGACACCTCGTATTTCCAGCCGCCGAAACGGCCGCGCGAGAAGATGTCCATGGCCTCCAGCCGGGGCTGGAGCGTTTTCAGGGCAGCGTCGCGTTCAAGGCAGGGCACGGGATAGCCGTAGTCCACGGTGATGTCCCATTTGGTCAGGATGTCGTTCACCCTGGCCGCGTCCAACATGGTGGTATTTACCAGACCCTGAATGGTCCGGTCCATGAGTTCTTCCACCTTTTCCGGTTTGTGTTCGGAAAACGAGGACTCGCACATGAAGGCCAGCTGCTCGCCGGGCCGGGCCACGTTGTTGGGCGAATAGTTGTGGAAGTTGGTCACCCGGTAGAACGGCGAGTCGGACTCGGGGTAGTACATCCAGCACCTGGAATCGGGCTCGATCCCGTCGGCGTCGAGACCCACGCCCGCCACATAGACCGAGTTGTGGGTGAGTTTGCCTGCCGCGTCGACCATGGCCCCGTCCTTGTCGGTCAGCCAGCGACCGGCCAGGATGTCGATGGGCGCGGTGTTCAGGATTTTCTCATACTCCACGGTCATGCCCCGGGCCGTGGTCACGGTCTTGGCCCCGGCGTCGACGGCGGCCACGGCCTGGCCGTATTCGATGCGGTCTTTCACCCTGTCCGCCAGCCTGCGGAATATCTCGCCGGTGCCGCCCTTGAGCGGGAAGCGGAAGGTGTTGTTCGGGCCCCAGGCCACGTCGTCCCGGTCCAGGATGACGTTTCGGAGCACCTTTTTCAGGTCCACCACGGACACCCGCTCGCCGATCCAGTCGAACTGCATCAGTTCCGGCGGCGTGGCCCAGACCTTGAAATTGTATGGATGCATGAAATGTTTGCCGATGCCCTGGCCGAAGACGTGGTCGATCCACTGGCCGAAATTGGCTGGCGTCGCTTCGGGCCGGTGGCCGGGCAGCAGTCCCTTGACGCACTCCCAGCGGGCGTCTGCGGGCAGGTAGCGGATGTTGTTCTGGAACGGGTAGGGTACCCAGGTGTTGTTGGAGCGGACCCAGGACTCCCGTTCGTGGTAGAGGGAGTCCTCGCCGAGCAGGGAGTCCATGAGGGAGTCGAAGTAGTCGTAGTGGGAAAAGACCACGTGGCCGCCGATGTCCCAGGTGAAGCCCTTGTCGTCGGTGAAGCTGGACGCCAGCCCGCCCGCATAGTCGTTGCGTTCGAGCACCAGAAAGTCGTTGCATCCCAGTTCATTGAGTCTATGGGCAGCGCCCAGCCCGGTGGGGCCCGCGCCGATGATCAGATATTTCGTTTTCACGTCGCTTCCTTGCCTTGGTGAGGGAATATATTTCCAGTTGCACGGGTATATCAAGTTTGGTGCCAGACTTTTTTTGGGCAGGCTCCAAACTCGCCTTGCGAGTTTGATCGCCTGGTTTTTTTGGGTGTTAGCGCATTCGCGTTGTACGGCATTCGTTATCCTTACATCGTGTTCCGCCCCTCGGCGGCCCTATTTTTGGCTGGCGCCCCAAAAATAGGGGAAAAAACGCGCTTTTGCGCCAGCTCGTGATGGCTGGGCCAAGAGCCTGTAGGCGACTTCGCTGCCCGTCTGCAAACTTGCCTGCGGCAAGGTCGACGGGCCGCGCTGTGTCGCCCCCAACAGGCTCTAAGCCCAGCCATCAATTGCCGGTCTTCGTGTGTGGATTTGTAACTGTCGCGGTGAGATCGGCATAGGCGAACAACAGCTTCTTTTATTCCTAATGGAGCGTCACCGGAGAGCACAGCGATCCGGCAGCGACTCTCGTTTCCGTGCACCCTACCGCGCCATGGGCCATTCCACCAAAGCGCACCCTTTATTGTCCCTTGCCCTCCCAGTCCGTGGGACGTTCCAGCCCTTGATCGCGGCCTAGAAGCCGACAGCGAGGGGCGGCGGCTCTCGAAAGGGGATACGGTTGCATCGCCAGGGACTTCGGCCTCGCTGGGAGGCAGCGCCTGTCATCCCCCACGGATGGGAGCCGTCCCGAGTTGATCGGATTTTCGCCGCGATCTGGGGGCGGCCAAGCTCGCAAAGCGCACTTTTTGCTTACTTTTTGGTGCGCCAGCCAAAAAGTCAGCCGCTGTAAAAGCGGAACACAAAGTAAGGATGACGAGTGCCGTAAAACGCGAATGCGCGCACTCTCTAAAAAACCAGGCGATCATACCCGCCAAAGGCGGGTATGGAGCTCGAAAAAAAAGATTATACCCCCCGCCCTCTTGCCAAGCCCCCCGCAGGGGCATACCCTACAACCATGAGTAGAAAATTCGATCCCGAATTGCTGTACGTGGAATGCCACCAGTGCGGCCAACCGGTCCTCTGGAAGCACGGGTTGACTACGAAACTTCTCAAACTGGCCAAAATCGATCCGTCCACCCTGGATG
The DNA here is from genome assembly GCF_026000375.1 of Pseudodesulfovibrio portus. Classification (NCBI taxonomy): domain Bacteria; kingdom Pseudomonadati; phylum Thermodesulfobacteriota; class Desulfovibrionia; order Desulfovibrionales; family Desulfovibrionaceae; genus Pseudodesulfovibrio; species Pseudodesulfovibrio portus. The sequence continues at coordinate 1,706,564 of NZ_AP026708.1, read as the reverse complement.
AGCGGTGCGTCATTCTGTCCGAGGGCTGCCCAGGCTGCGTCCCCGACGAGACCTCCTTCACCACCCAGGTTATTCGCCTCAACCGCGAAAAGGACGATCGAGAACCAATGCCCGCCGCGGTCAACTGACCCCGGCAGACATGCCGTCCACCAAGGCGCCCTCGTTTCAGCGTATCCTGCTGAAATGCGGGCGTTTTCGCATTTCCGCCCTCGCCCCGGACTCTTGGCCGCGTCTCCGGCCCGCCCCCTTTGTCCGCATCGGACCGCCATTTGATAGCCGATCGGACGTCAATCGTCACCAAAGGCGAAAAAAACGCCCGGTTTCGTCTCCGGTGCCGAATGGGCAACATCCTGTAATAGAACAGGAAAAAAAACCCGTTTTTTCCCGCCCGGCCGATTCTCCCCGCAAAACCGTGTCAACACGTTCTTTCATACCTCCCGGCTCCGCTCAGTAGCCTATCGCTCTCCGGCGCAAAAACCGGGGCTAGGCTCGTTCCCATGCACGGGGCGCGACCCCGACACACCAAGGAGCGAGAAACAGATGAGCATGGCAACACCAGCGGTCACCAACTTCACAGCGGGCGAGATCAGTCCCCGGCTCGAAGGGCGGGTCGACCTGTCCAAGTACTTCAACGGCTGCCGGGTGCTGGAGAATTTCCACATCCATCCCCACGGCGGCATCACCCGCCGGTCCGGGTTCCGGTTCGTGGCCGAGGCCATGCATCCGGACAGGCCGGTCCTGCTGATCCCGTTCGAGTTCAACGCGGTCCAGACCTATGTGCTGGAATTCGGCGAGAACCCGGATGGACAGGGCAGGATGCGCGTCTTCACCGGCCACGGCGTGGTACTCTCCGGCGAGGCCGAATACGTGCGGGACATCCCGTACGCGGCGTCGGAGTTCGACCGCATCCGATACGCCCAGTCCGCCAACGAATTGATCATCGTCCACCCCGACCACCCCCCGCGCACCATGACCCGCGTGGACCACGACGACTGGTCCCTGGAGGCAATGGAGTTCACTGGCCGGCCCGAAAAGTGGGGCGAGAACAACTACCCGTCCGTGGTCGGCTTCTTCCAGCAGCGGCTGGTCCTTGCCGCCACCCCGGGGGAGCCGGGCACGGTCTGGATGTCACGGGTGGGCGAGACAAAGGATTTCCGCCTCAAGACCCGCGAGGTGCCGCTGGACGGCTGGCGGGACCTGGAGATCGTGGACGCCAACGCCGACGGCCTGCGCGACGGTCGCGACGGGGACAATTTCGTCATACTCAACGGTTCCGGTTTCGAGGAGCGGGACGGGATCAAGGGCCAGCACGCGGACGGGACCACCCGCTATTTCCGCTACCGGGGGGCCATGAATTACGTGGCCTCGGGAAGCAACAAGACCATCACCTTCAAGGACGCGCCGGGCAACAACCAGATCGAATCCGTCTGGACGCCGGGGGGCGAGCTCAACGCCGACTTCTGGGAGTGCTTCGAGGTGGGGGACCGCACCGACGCCCCGGCGGGCGAGGAGCCCCTGGACGATGACGGCATCGAGGTCACCCTGGCCGGTCGCCAGGCCAACGCCATCGAGTTCGTGGTGCCGCGGAACAGCCTGTGGATCGGCACGGCTGGCGGTGAATGGACCCTGAGCGGCGCGGGAGGCCCGGTCACGCCGGAGACCATCCAGGCCAATCAGGAGGGCACCTGCGGGGCGTCCTCGGCCCGGCCCGAGTCCGTGGGGTTCGCCACTCTCTACATCCAGCGGGCGGGCCGCAAGATACGGGAGATGTCCTACCGCTTCGAGTCCGACGCCTACGTGTCCAGGGACCTGACCATCCTGTCCGAGCACATCACCGGGACCGGGCTCACGGCCATGGCCTTTGTCCAGGAGCCGGATTCCATCGTCTACGCGGTCCGTGCCGACGGGGTGCTGGTGGCCCTGACCTACGTACCGGACCAGGAGGTGGCCGCCTGGTCCAGGATCACCACCGACGGGGTCGTGGAGCACGCGGCGTCCGTCTACAACGACCAGGAGAAGCGCGACGAGCTGTGGATCATTGTCCGCCGAACCGTGAACGGGGTCGAGCGCCGCTGCGTCGAGTTCCTGGAAAGGGATTTCGACGGCAACATCGAAAACGGCTTCTACGTGGACAGCGGCCTGTCCTTTTCCGGCGAGCCGACCACTGTAGTGGCCGGTCTGGATCATCTGGCCGGGCGCACCGTGTCGGTGCTGGCCGACGGGGCCATCCAGGCGGACAGGGTCGTCGGCCAGGACGGCTCCCTCACGCTGGACCGCCCTGCCTCGAAGGTCCACGCGGGACTGCCCTACGTGTCCCGGGTCCAGCCCATGCGCTTGGAGGCGGGCAGCGGGCGGGGCACCGCCCAGACCAAGAGCAAGCGCATCACCAAGGTGGCGGCCCGTTTCTACAACACACTGGGCGGGCGCATCGGCCCGGACGAAGCCCACTTGGAGCCCGTGTATTTCCGGTCGCCCTCAACGCCCATGGGCCGGTCCGCAGGCGCTTTCACGGGCGACAAGATCGTGAATTTCCCCAAGGGATGGGGCCGGGACGGTGTGCTGACCATCGTGCAGGATCAGCCCCTGCCCATGTCCGTGCTGCTCATAGTGCCCCACCTTGTGGTCAACGAATAAATCGGGATGCGTCCCATCAACCAGAGAGGAGATCAATAATGGGAACCAATTCGGAGCAAACCATCCAGGCCATCAACCAGGGGATGGGCATGATCGAGGAGTTCAGCGGCAGGATGAAGCGGGACCGGTCCGGTGCCGCCGAAGCCGCGCTGCTGGAAACCGACGCCAGGGCCGACGCCCGGGAAGCGCAGCGCCGGGCCGCCAAGGAGGCGAGCCGTGTGCGTGCCGAAAACGAGCGGGAGCGATCCGGGGAACGCGCCGATTGGGGCGGTTCCAACCTGGCCATGTCCGGCTCCAAGGCCATTGTGCGCGACGCAAGGAGCATCAAGGACATGCAGGAAGAGGAGGACGTCCTCTTCGAAGGCCGACAGAGCGCCGATTCCATCCTGCGCCAGGCCAGGGGCCGGGCCAACATGCTGCGCATCAATTCCGGGTCGTCACCGGAGCGCTCCACCCTGTCCCTGGGGTCGAGCATCTACGGGCCGAGGAGGTAGCCATGACCATTTCATCCATCAAGAGCAAGGAAAGCTTCGAAGGCAACGGTTCCACCACGGAATTCCAGATCGACTTCATGTTCCTGCGCGACGAGGACGTGGAGGTGGTGCTCAAGGACGAGGCCGGGACGGAGAGCGTTCAGGTGGCCGGCACCGATTACCAGCTTTCCGGAGTCGGAGAGGTGGCCGGGGGCACGTGTCGCATGACCGTTCCGCCCGCCGTCGGTCAGAGCCTGCACCTGCGCCGCGTCCCGGCCATCGTGCAGGAGACCGACTACCCGGAGAACGACGCCTTCCCTGCCGCCTCCCACGAGGCCGCCCTCGACTACCTGACCATGATCTGCCAGGCCCTGTCCGAGCGGCTGGACCGGACCATTTCCTTCCGGGTCTCGTCCGCCGTGACCGGGGTCAGCCTGCCCGAGCCGGACCCGGACCGGGTGCTGGCCTGGAACGGGACCGGGGACGATCTCGAAAACCGCGACGTCCTGGCTTGCGGCAACATCCTGGTGCCCGTGTCCGTCGCCCAGGGCGGCACCGGCGCCGACAACGTGACCGAGGCACTGTTCAATCTCGGTTTCGGGGCCATGGGTGCGGCCCTGGCCGGATGCGAGTCCGGCAGCGAGGCCGTGGAAGCCCTCGACCCGGACCTCCTGCGTGCGGACATCCCTGACCTGCTCCGGGCGGCCTACGGCGACGAGGCACAGTCCCACGCCGGAACGGACCTGTCCGGGCTGGCGGTCGCCCGCAACCACATATCCTGGACGCTGACGGCGGACAGCCAGTTCTCCGACGTCGCCCTGCCCTATGACGGGACATATGTGTTCCACGTCTATCCGGCGACCCACGGCCTGGCCCTGGCCGCCTCCTACAAGACGGACGGCAGCCTGCCCGACCCGGATTCCGGGGCCGGGGAAATCCGTATCGCGGTTGAGCAGTATGGTGGTCGCAAGACCATCGTCAGCCTGCAGAACATGGAGGCGTGATCATGCTGACGCCCAAGGAAACCGGCGGGTCCCCTTCCGCCAGTCCGTTCGAGGTGGCCTATTCCGGCCTGCTGGAGGGCGGGTACGCTTCCGCCGGGACCGTGGCCGATACCGCGACCATGGCGCTCGGCTTCAAGCCCACGGTGGTGAACACTGCCTTTCCCCTGTGCGACCCGGCCGTCCACTATCTGTTGCTGATCGTGAAAAACGGTTCCGTCGTGGAGGTTTTTGCAAACAACGCAAGCCTCGGGACCTACGGCACATCGGCCGCCACCCATGCGGCCCTTCTGTCCGAAGCCCTCACGCAGTATGCGGGAACGGATTGCGGTTACCATTCCAACCTGTTCGTGATCGACGGCGCGGCCCTAGCGTGGGAAACGTTCTTCGAACCCTCCGCCCGGATCGAGGGGGCCTGGTTGTGGCGGGAGAACCCGGCATGGGAAACGCCCTGCGTCTACAGGATCGGGGACAGGACCGGGGAGATTGCGGTTGCGGTCTCGGACGAGGTCCTGGCCCTGACCAGCGGACCGCCCGCCAATTTCGTTGACGGGGGCGACGACAACGACTGCTGGTTCATTGCCAAAGCGGTTGCAGGCAAACACATCCGTTTCCAGTTCGACGTCCCCCGGCGGGTCGTCGAGGCCCGGCTCAGGCAGCAGTCCGGCTACAACCACGGGGAATGGAAATGGCAGGCCTGCAATGACGGGGAGACGTGGATCGACCTGTCCGAGCCGTTCACCATGGGCGGGAGCACCTCGGCCATCCTGGGCGACCTGGGCGGCAACGGCGCGTCATACACCCACTATCAACTGCTCGGCATGGGCGGATACCTCAGCGCCACCCCGTATCTCTATGCCATCGAGTTCAGGGATTGCGCCGCCTCGGATTCGGCATACGGACCCGGCGGCGGTCGGTACGAGTTCCTCGACTGCATGGCGCCGGGGGCCGACTCCTCGGGCAACGGGAACCACTGGGACGCCCCCGGCTCCCAGTCCACGGACACGCCGACGAACAACCTGCCGGTGATCAATCCGCTGCCCGACGTCGGCTGGCTGCTGACCGAGGGGAACCGTTCTTTCGAGGGCCATGAATCGGTGGCTTTCATGAAGGCCACCCTGCCCTGTTTTGACGGCTGCTATTGGGAGCTCGCCTGGACCGCCGCCTCCGGGGCCGCTGCGGGCGTCATCTCCGACGGGGTCGGCCAGGCCCAGGACGTCGGTTCGTCCTGGGTGGCAGGGAACTCGGACGTGCACAGGTTCGACGGGACCGGCGGCAGCTTTCCCGCCTCGGTGCCCGACGCGGGCGTCCTCGGCTTTGCCTATAAAAACGGCAACCTGTGGATGTCGGTGGACGGCGTGTGGGACGGCGATCCTGTCGCCTTTGCCGGTCCGGTCGACGCCACCATCGCGGGCGAGGTCTTCCCGTTCGTTTTCGACAGGTTCGCCTCGAACATCCCCTGCGGCGTCTTCCGGTTCGCGGGGCATGATCTGGCCTATTCGCCGCCTGCGGGCTTCAAGCCCTTTGGCGGCTAACTCTCAATCGCAAGGAGACTGCAATGGTTTGGAGATACCCTGACGGCTCGCGCCGGGCCGCACCGCCCGCCCATGTCGTTTTTGATGGATTTCGAAGAAAATTCAATGACCTGACACGCGAGCAGCGTGACGCGATCGGTTACAACGAGGCCGTGCCCGTGAAACGGGAGCCCTTCACCGCCTACGAAACTGCCTGGGACAAAGGGGAGGACCTGATATGCCGCGAGACCGTGATGGCGGTTCAGGTGGACGACTCCGCCCGGGCGGCCCACGTCGCGGCCACGATCCGGGCAGCGCGGGACAGGCTGCTCGTGGAGTCGGACTGGACGCAACTGGCCGACAGTCCGCTTTCCCCGGATGAAAGGACGGCCTGGGCGACCTATCGCCAGGGGCTCAGGTCCGTGCCGCAACAGGCCGGATTCCCGGATGCGGTGCAGTGGCCCGTTCACCCGGAATCATAGGGAAACAGTTCAACACCGACCTCGGCGGGTTTCTTCCTGCCCGCCATCCCTGCCTCAGGGGTGCGTCCTACGGGGCGCACCCCGTCCCTTATTCCCGGGTCAGGAGGGTGATCTGCTCTGCAAAGCCGGGATACTCAGCCAGGAGCTTTGCACGAACGCCGTGGGCGTAGTCCGCGAACTCGAAGCCCGGGGCCACGGTGCAGCCCATGAGCGCGAAGGTGCCGCCGGGGAGCAGCCGCATGCCCTGCCAGGAGTCTCGCGGCACCCTGACCTGCGGGCGGTGGCCCCGGGCCAGGTCGTTGCCGAGGACCACGGTCTCACCCGAGCCGTCCGGGTGGAGCCGGATCATTTCGCACGGGTCGCCCGCGTAGAAGTGGAAGACCTCGTCGGTCTTGAGCCGGTGCATGTGGGAATAGGTCTCCGGGGTGAGGAGGTAGTAGATGGCCGTGGAGTGGCGGCGTTCGCCCGCGTATCTGCCGGGCAGCGCGTCCGGGGCGAAGGTCTCGTCCGAGCGGTGGGTTTCCAGGAACCAGCCCCCTTCCTCGGGGTGGGGGACCAGGCCGAGCATGTCGATGACTTCCCGGGCGGAGAGTTTGGTCATGGTCGGTCCTATCCGTTGTAGTGGGGCGGCGGCACATCCAGCCCGCCGGATTGTTCCATGTCCGCGTCCAGTTCCCTGACCTTGCCTGCCAGCCGTTCCACGATCTTTTCCAGGTCGCGGATCTGCTGCTGTTGCTCGAACAACCGGTCGCTCAGGTCCTCGATGGTCCGGTCCTGCAGGGCGACCAGGCTTTCCAGCCGTTCCACTCGCTTTTCCATGGCGTGCCTCCTTGATATCCCTACCATGCGACAGGGGGGCGCGAATTGCAATGAAACCCGGTCAGGGCCGGTTGGTCAGGTACACGCCGGTGATGACCATCAGCCCGCCCACGGCCAGGGAGAGGTGGATGGGCTCGCCGAGCAGCAGGAAGCTCATGATGACGGCAAAGACCGGCACGGTGTTGATGAAGATGGAGGAGCGGGCCGCGCCGATGACGGCGATGGCCTGGTAGTACCAGAGATAGGCCAGGGATGTGGCCAGGAAGCCGAGATAGACGATACAGCCCCAGTCGAGCATGCGGGCGCGCATCATGTCGGCCGCCAGACCCTCGGCCAGGGCTGCGGGCAGGAGCATGAGCGTGCCGAAGATGGAGGACCATGTGACGCAGGCCAGCGGCGGCACGGATTTCATGACCGAGCGGCCGCCCAGGGTGTAGGCGGTCCATGAGGCCACGCAGCCGAGGATCATGAAGTCGCCCCGGCTCACGCCTTCGGACAGCAGCGCCAAGGGAGAGCCGTCAGCGATGACCACGGACACGCCGATCAGGGAGAGCAGGGCCCCGGCGATGCGCAGCGGGCCGAATTTCTCCTTGTACAGCACGGCGGACAGTGCGGCCACGCAGACCGGGATGCAGGCCACGATGAGCGCGGCCCGGCCCGCAGAGGTGGTCTGCAGGCCGGTGAAGAAGAAATAGCTGTATGCGAACACGCCGGTGGCGCCGATGAAGGCCACGGGCAGGATCTGTTTTTTCGCCAGCCTGGGCATCCCTCCCTCGACCTTCCAGCACATGGCGGCCAGGCCGATGGAGGCCAGGGTGAAGCGCAGGAAGGCGGCGGTCATGGGATGGATGGACTGGGCCAGAATGCGCCCGGCAACCCAGGTGCCGCCCCAGAGCATCATGGAGATGACGAGCAGGGTATACGTATAGGCGAGGGATCGTTGCTGCATGGGGCTGGGATATACGCCTGTGAGACCGAATAATCCAGTGTTTTGCCCCGTGTTTTTTCCGATGGAGGGCATCAGCCGGGGCTGATGATCTTCTCCTTTCGCGTGCCTTCGTACAGTTCGTATTCGAGCAGGCGGCACTCGATCTTGGCGCTCCAGAATATCCTGCGGCTCTTGGTGCGCAGCCCCACCAGCTTGGCCAGCTTGGCGTTGCCCGTGAAGATGAAGCCGGTCTTGCCGCCGCACTGTTTCTTGAAGAAGTCGCCGATGGCCTGGTACACGGACTCGAGCTCCTTGATGTCGCCCAGCCGCTGGCCGTATTCCGGGTTGAGCATGACCAGTCCCGGGCCCTCGGGGATGTCCGTTTCGGTGAAGTCGCAGATGCCGAACTCGATGAAGTCGCCCACCCCGGCGAGCCGGGCGTTGTCCCTGGCCGCCTCGATGGCCTCGGGGTCGTGGTCCGTGGCGATGATCCGTCCTTTGATCTCGGCGTTTTCCGCATCCTCGGCCCGGACCACCATGTCGTCCCAGGCCGCCGGGTCGAAGCCGACCAGGTGCATGAAGGCGAAGTTGTCCCGCAGCAGTCCGGGCGCGCCGTTCAGGGCCATGAGCGCGGCCTCGATGGCCAGGGTGCCGGCCCCGCACATGGGCGCGATGAAGTGGCCGCCCCGTTTGGCCAGCTCGGGCCATCCGGCGGCCAGGATGCAGGCCGCGGCCAGGGTCTCCTGCATGGGGGCCTTGTGCGGCCGCTTGCGGTAGCCCCGGCGGGGCAGGGGCTCGCCCGTGGTATCGAGATACAGGGAGGCCAGGTTTTCGCGCCAGTGCAGGAACAGGCAGACGCCGGTGGTGTCCGGCCCGGAGTCCGGGCGCTTGCCCTGCCGTTCCATGAACCTGTCGGCCACGGCGTCCTTGATCCGAAGCCCGGCGAACCGGGAGTCGTTGACCGTGGTGTCCCGGATCGCGGCGTCCACGCGGAAGTAGCCGTCGGCGGCGATGTACTCCTCCCAGGGGATGGCCTTGGCCTCGCGGTACAGCTCATCCGCGTCAAAGGCCCGGAACTGCTTCAGCCCGAACAGGACCCTGTGCCCGGTGCGCACCATCAGGTTGAGGCGCATGCAGTCGTTGAGCGAGCCGTGCACCTGCACGCCCGCGTCGAGGACCTCGCCTTCCGGAAAACCGAGGGCCGTCAGCTCCGCCTGCAGATATTCGGGCAGCCCCTTGGGGCAGGTGACCAGGATGGGGGCCTTTTTTGAAAAATCAGTCATAACGTCTCTCTTGACGGTTACAGGGGGCCCATGTCCCATTGTCGGGCCGGGTCGGATTCAGTGCCGGGTTCCGGCTCCGGGGCGTCGGGTGCCGTCGTGTCTCCGGGCAGGGGCGCGGATTTCGACAGGGCCAGGATGAGCGCCAGGCCGAAGGGTGCGCCCAGGGCCGGATCGTGAAAGAGCGGCGTGGACATGCCCTGGGCGAAGAGCGCTGCGGCCAGCCCGGCCCCCATGTGCGTCATTCGGCGGAAGAGCAGGAAGAAGAGCGCGGTCAGGCCGCCGAGGGGGATGAGCGCGCCCCAGCCGAGCAGGACGCGGAGCCAGAAGGATTTCACCTGGAAGAGGTGCGCGCCGAACAGGGCCGGGGTGGCCGTGACCCGCTCCCACACGGTTGTCAGTTCCGGCGGGACGGCAAAGGGCAGCGCCTGGTCGAGCGGCAGCCCCGTGAGCAGCAGTCCCGGTTCGCGGAGGTACAGGGCCACGGACTGGGCCCAGAACCAGTAGTCGATGTAGCGCGCCCCGTCCACCCGGGCATAGGGGAGCACGAATGTCAGGCCCAGGAGCAGGAACAGGATGAGGGCGACGAGGATGCGCCGCAGCCTGGAGCCGCGCCCGAAGAAGAGGAATATCCAGCCCGCCCCGAAGAGCCCGGTGCGCGACAGGCAGGCGGCCAGGCCGAGCAGGATCAGCACCCGCCAGATGCGGTGTCCCTGGTCCGGCTCGGACACCCCGTGGTCGTCCCTGCCGGGACGCAGGCCCGCGCACAGGGAGACGAGCAGCAGCCCGGCCAGCATGTCCGCGTCGCCCAACAAACGCTGGACCGGCAGGGCGTGGTGGGTGAACACTCCCGTGGCTAGGTCCATCACGCAGAGCACGGCCAGGGCGGCGCCGTAGCCCTGGAAGGCATCCCGGTCCGGCACGCCGAAGGTCATGGACCACATCAGGGAAAAGCCGAGGATGCCCGCCGGGGCCAGCTCCCAGGCATAGGGCAGGGCGAGCTCCATCTGTTGCAGAAAGGCGTCCTGGCGGAGAAACAGCAGGACCGCCACCCCCAGAAAGGCGAGGGCCTCGAAGAAAAACCGCTTCTTGACAGGGACGCCGGAGCGGCGGAAAAGCATGGCCCAGAATGATCCGAGCCCGGCCAGGATCAGCCAAGGCAGGTACGGAGACGCCTCGGGTCCCGGCCCCATGCGCTGCGTCAGGGCGTTGGTCAGCGGCAGGGCGAGATAGGCCACGACCAACGGGATGGGCGCCATCCTGGATGGGCTCCAAGGCGTGTTTGGTGGAAATTTGCGGACCGGCTGAACCTGAGACATACGGTTGCTCACTTACCCCTTTGCCGGACACAGGTAAAGGCGCATTCCCCTGCACCCCGAAAAAGACGGCTTGTCCCGGCCCGTCTAAATTTTTTTTAGACTTTATTTGGTGCGCCGGGTGCCAGTGGTAATAAAAATCGAATTTAACACTCTGTAATTCAAAGAAAAAACTGCATTTCTGAATATCGATAACTCAACAGCCCTAAATGCTTTGAAATAGTTGTCCGATTAAGATGAATAGTTTAAAGTACCAAAGTGTTACCAAGCCTGGGGGGGCATGCGTGGAACATCGCACCTGCAAAGGAGTGTCCATGAAAAAGGTTACACCGACCATTTCCGGGAAATCGATTTCCCGTTTGCTGGCCGTGTCGGCTCTCGCCGCTCTTCTTTCCGGTTGTGCGGTGATAGGGCCCTTGCTGAGTCTCGGCGGAATGGCCGGGCTCGCGCCGTTGCAGTATGCGTCGACGGTCTACACCATCGGTGAGTTCACCTATGAATACGCTGCCAACGACAAGACGCCCGATCAGGTCATCCAGGCCAAGATCGATTCCGTTGTTTCGGGCGATGCCTTTCACATGCCCGATTACATGAACGACGAACCCGCCGGTCCCGAATCCGCAGTCATGGTGGCCGAGGCCGAAACCGGGCCTCAGGCGGACGCGATCCAGGACCCTGCCCTGTCCGAGGAGCTTCGCCAAAAGCGCATCGAGAACCTGCTCGGCCAGCGCCGCGTGCAGTTCGAGCGTCTCGAGCTGAGGCGCATGGCCTTCCTCAAGGCCCAGAACGAAAACAAGCTGAGCCTGCGCCAGACCGCCATGGCGACCAACCCCGATCTCTTCACCGGTTCCCGGGACAAGGTCTCCCTGGATTAGCCGGAAACATTTCAAGTCAAGGTGCGCGGCCGTTCAGGCCGCGCACCTTTTTTTTGTCGTTTCAGCGGGTCGCCGGGTTCTTGACCTTGTAGAACATGGCGTACAGCACCGGGACCACGATCAGGGTCAGGATGGTGGCGAACGTCAGCCCGGACATGATGGTCACGGCCATGGACGAGAAGAAGGCGTCGAAGACCAGGGGAACCATGCCCAGGATGGTGGTGGCTGCGGCCATGGCCACGGGCCTGATGCGGCTGACGGCCGAGTGCACGACCGCCAGGTACGGGTCCTTGCCGTTTTCCAGCTCCAGCTTGATCTGGTCCAGCAACACCACGGCGTTCTTGATCAGCATGCCCGACAGGCTGAGGAAGCCGAGCAGGGCCATGAAGCCGAAGGGCGCGCCGGTTGCCAGCAGGCCGATGGCCACGCCGATTATGGCCAGGGGCACGGTCAGCCAGATGATGGCCGGGTTCCTGAGGTTGTTGAAGAGCATGATGGTCACCAGGATCATGACGATGAAGGGCAGCCCCAGGCAGGCGGCGAGGCTGGCCTGGGCGTCCGAGGAGTCCTCGTACTCGCCGCCCCATTCCATCATATAGCCCGGCGGCAGTTCCATGCCTTCAATCTGCGGCTGCAGCGTGGTGAGGAGCTCCGAGGGCAATCCCTCCACCGGGTCGCAGGAGGCCGTGATGGTCAGCATCCGGTTGCGCGTCTTGAGAGTGCCGAATTGCATTTCGGTCCGGAATTCGGAAACGATCTCCTCCACCGGGATCATGCGCCCGGCCACCGGGCTGAAGACCTGGACGTTGTCCAGTTCCTGTATCGACGAGCGTTCTTTTTCCGGCGGGCGGACCACGATGGGCAGCAGCTTGTCGCCCTCGCGGTACACACCCACGTTCCTGCCGTTGAAGAAGAGCTCGAGCGCTTCCGCGAGGCCGGGCCGCGTCACCCCGGCCAGTTTGGCCTGGGCTTCGGACATGACCGGGCGGACGACCTTCACTTCCTGCCGCCAGTTGTCGCGTACGCCGCGCGCCTTGCCCGACGCGTGCATGATCTCCTGAGCCTCCACGGACAACCGCTTCAGGACCTTTGTGTCCGGGCCGCTGAACCGGACCTCGATGGAGGCGTCGCGGCCGGGGCCGAGGCGGAATTTCTTGAACTTGGGTTCCGCGTCGGGGTATGACGCTTCGACTTTTTTCCGGTATTCGGACAGGACCGCGTCTACCTGGTGGTAGTCTTCCACCTCGACCAGCAGCATGCCGTAGGCCGAATTCGCCTTTTCCGGGGTGTAGGTCAGGATGAACCGGGGGCCGCCCTGGCCCACGAAGGTGGTCACCGAGGTGACCCGCTCGTCGTCGAGCAGCATCTTCTCGATTTCCGCCAGGTCGGCGCTGGTGGCCCGGATGTCCGTGCCCTGCGGCATCCAGTAGTGGATGAAGAAGCGGGGCTGCGTGGAGTCGGGGAAGAAGGACTGCTTGACGAAGCCGAAGCCGTAGACCGAGGCGGCCAGCAGGGCTGCCAGGGAAACCATTGTCGTGACCCGGTGACTCAGGCAGAACTCGAGGGCCCACCTGTAGCCGCGATAGACCGGGCCGCCGTAGGGGTCCTCGCCCTCGGCCACCGTGGGCTTGAGGAACATGTGGCACAGCAGCGGGGTGACGGTCACGGCCGTGACCCAGCTCATGAGCAGCGAGATGCAGAGCACGATGAACAGGGAGCGGCAGAATTCGCCCACCGCCGCCTCGCTCAGGCCGATGCCCGCAAAGGCCATGATGGCCACCACGGTGGCGCCGAGCAGGGGCCACTTGTTTTGTTCGACGATGTCCACGGAGGCCTGGAGCCGGTCCATGCCCTGCTGGTAGCGGATGAGGATGCCCTCGACCACGACGATGGCGTTGTCCACCAGCATGCCCAGCGCGATGATCAGCGCGCCCAGCGAGATGCGCTCCAGGGCGACCCCGGCCATCTGGATGAAGATGAACGAGCCGCAGATGGTGATGAGCAGGATGGCCCCGATGAGCACGCCCGACTGCATCCCCATGAAGAGGAGCAGGACCACGATGACGATGCCCACGGCCTCGGCCAGGTTGAGGACGAACGAGTTGACGGCGTCGTCCACGCGCGAGGACTGGAAGTAGACCTTGTCCACGTGCATCCCCAGCGGGGTCTGGGCCTGCAGCTCGGCCAGCCTGGCGTCGATGGCGTGGCCGAGGTCCACCACGTTGCCGGACGAGACCATGGAGATGCCCAGCGCCACGGACTCGGAAGTGTTGTAGCGCATGAGCTGCGACGGGGTGTCGGCGTAGCCGCGCCGTATGTCGGCGATGTCCCTGAGCGGGACCATGTTGCCGCTGGAGGCGTCCTTGATGAGCAGGTCGCCGAGGTCGCTCACGTCGCGGATGGTGCCGGTGGGGGATATCTCCACGTATTCCCGGCCTACGCGGACGTTGCCCGAGGGCACGACCAGGTTGCGCTGGGACAGGGCGTCGTACACGGACTCCATGGACAGCCCCATGCGGCTCATGCGGGCGCGGGATATCTCCACGAAGACCTGTTCCGGCTGGCTGCCCCAGGCCGTGATCTTGGCCACCCCGTCCACCAGCAGAAGCTCCTTGCGCAGGTAGTCGGCGAAGTCCTGGATGTCCTGGCGGGAATAGTCTTCGCCGGTGACGGCCAGGAGGATGCCGTATACGTCGCTGAAGTCGTCGACCACCACGGACGGCCCGGCCCCGGGGGGCAGGTCGCCCTGGGCGTCGTTGACCTTGCGCCGCAGTTCATCCCAGACCTGGGGCAGGGTGTCCTTGTCGTATTTGTCCATGACCTCCACCGTGACGATGGACTGGCCGGGGTTGTTGACGGACGAGACCTTGTCCAGCTGGCCCAGCTGCTGTGCGGCGGACTCGATGACGTCGGTCACCTCGTCGGCCACTTCGGCGGGCGTGGCGCCCGGATAGTTTGTCACGATCAGCGCCTGCTTGATGGTGAACTCGGGGTCCTCCAGGCGCGGCATGTCCATGAACGCGAGCGCTCCTCCCACGAGGAAGCAGATCGTCAGGACGAGCGTGATCGTCTTCTTGCGGATGGAAAATTCTGCCAGGTTCATTATTCACGGCCCCCGATGCGGCCGTTCAGGATCTTCACCTTCTGGCCTTCGCGCAGGTAGTTGACGCCGGCCGTCACGATCACGTCCCCGACGGCCACGCCGTTTTCCACGCGGAACATGTCGTTGACGATCCGGCCCACTTCGATTTCGCGCCGGGACACGGTGTTTTCCTTGTCCAGGACCCAGACGTACTTGTCCCCCCCGTCATCGCCCGTCACGGACGAGAAGGGGATGACCACGGCATTTTGGGTCTGGTCGGGAGAGAGGCTGCCCACTATTTCGGCGGTCATGCCGGGCTGGATGCCCAGGTCGGCGGGGTTGTCCATGGTCAGTGTGACCTTGTAGGTCTGGGTCTCGGCATTGGCGTTTGTCTGGTATTCCTTGACGCGCACGGGAATGAGGACGCCGGGCATGGACTCGAACCGGGCGTGGATGGAAGCGAGGTCGATGGTCTTGGTCTGGAAGGCCCCGATCCAGACGGATTCGGGCACGTCGATGACCACGTCCAGGGCCGATGTGTCGGCGAGCTCGACAATGGGCTCCTTGGCCTGGACGTACTCGTGGTTGGACGGGATCTTCCTGGCGATATAACCGCTGAAAGGCGCTTCCAGGCGGGTGTATTGCAGATTCAGTTCGGCCCGGCGCAGGGACTGCTCCATGGACTGGACCTCGGAGCGGCTGGTCTCGAAATTGGATTGGGCCGTGTCAAAGGCGGACTGGGCGATGATGGATTGCTCCAGGAGCTGGCGGTTGCGCTCGATGTTGAGTCGGGCCTCCTTGAGCACGGAGCGGGCACCGGCAAGCTTGGCCCGGAGATCGGCCACTGCGGCCTGGTAGTCCCGCTGGTCCAGCATGGCGATGAGCTGTCCCTTTTCAACGTAATCCCCTTCCTTCACGTCCAGGCGGACGATCTGGCCGGAGATGCGGAAGGCCAGGGAGGCCTCCCTGGTCGCCTTGACCTTGCCCGGGAATGTCCGGGTGGCGTTCTCGGTGCTGTCGGCCACTTCATAGACCCTGACCGGCCGGATCGGATCGGCCTTTGTCATTTCTTCCTTGCAACCGGCCAGGACGGCCAGGGCCAGTACGGCCAGAGCCATGGCAATGACGCTGTCTCTCTTCATGTTGTCTTCCCTCGGTGTGAGTTAATCAGTTGATTAATTTCAGGTGAAAAAAAATTATGCCCAGTACTTCGGCATGCCGGACTGGAGTATGGTGATAACGGTTTGTTTGTAGGCTTCAAGCACTGTGTCGTCGTCGAGGCAGGAGCCGCCGCCCAGCAGGTAGTCGGAGAAAATCATGCCGAGGGTCGCCGTGAATCCGAGGGTGCGGAATGCGGGATCGTCGGGGATGTTTATGCCCAGCCTGTCGATGTTGGCCACAAACACGGCTTCGGCCTTGGAGTGAAAATCCTCCCGCAGGTCGTGCAGGTCCTCAGAGTCGTGATTGAGCTCCTTGAGACCCACCAGGTAGACGTCCCGGTTCATCCGTGCGCTGTCCAGCACGCTGCTCACGAATCGCCTGATCAGGTCGTTCTGGGACGTGGCTTGCTCCAGGGCCAGGCCGGATTCGTACGACAACAGCCGGTCGAAGCGGAGAAATATCTCGCGCAGCAGCCCGACCTTGCCGCCGAAGTAGTAGGATATCATGGCGCTGTTCACCCCGGCCTCGGCCGCGATGTCGCGGATGCCCACCGAGTTGAAGGAGCGCTTGGCAAAAAGCCTGGCCCCGGCCTCGAGTATGATTTCCTTCTTGGTCATGGGGGTGTTTAATCATTTGATTAGCGGATGTCAATCATTTGATTAAATTTCACAAACTGCTTATATAATTACACTAATATGACAATCAATCCTGTGTTTCTGCAAAAGAAGCAGGCCGTGAACTGGCGGGTTGCGCCGGGACGTTTTCCCCTGCGCAACCACGGCTTGCATCTCGCCGGGTTTCGGTATAGGTAGGCCTTTCCCCGTTTCGGCGGGGTTACATCATATTATAAGGAAGACGGTAAGACTGCATGATCAAAATCCGCAAAAACGACAGGGAAGCTGCCTTCGACGACGAGCAATTCGTCGACAAGTCGAAGGTCGTATCCGCCCACCGTTTCGACGACATTTCCGAAATCGACACCCAAATTTTGAACCTGCTGGAAAAGCGGGCCTTTCTCATCCGCAAGGAAGGGGCCTGGCGCAAGTCCCGGCAGAAGTCCCTGGTGGACCCCAAGCTGGAAAAGCTGCTGCGCGGCTCCTTCGACAAGCAGTCGGGCGACCGCGGCCTGGACGCCAAGCTTTCCCGCCAGCTGTTCACCCTGCTCAACCAGTTCTCCCTGGCCGACGTCCGCAAGGCGTTCACCGGCGAGGGGTACAAGCTGGCTCCGCGCGTGGAGAAGATCAACGCGTCCATAGCCGGGCCGCGCTCCTTCCGCCACACCCGCATGATGCTGGCCATGGCCGCAGCCTCGGGCGCGCGGACGCAGCTCTCCCCGGTGACCATGAACGCCCCAAACAAGGACCTGGCCAAGGCCCTCAAGCAGGTGGGCGCGCCCATCTCCTGGGATGACGACTGGATCAGGAACGACGGCGGCAAATTTCTCGAATTCGAGGGGGCCATGGCCTTTGTGGGCGAGGACCCGTTCAACTTCTATATGCTGCTTTGCCTGGCCCTGGGCCATGCGGGCCGCTGCAAGTTCACGGGCAAGCCCGCCCTGCAGCTGCTGGACGCGGCGGCGTTGAACAAGGTGCTGCCCCGCCTGGGCGCCCGCCTGGTGCCCATGAACCCGAACAACCCCGGCCTGCCCGTGCGGCTGGAGTGCGGCGGCGCCATGGACGAGGAAGTGACCCTGCCCGGCGGCATCGAGCCGGATTTCGCGGCCGCCCTGACCCTGGCCGCCTGGTCCTTCCCCGGCGGGCTGACCATCAAGGGCCTGACCGCCGCCGCCCGCATTCGCGTGGCCGAGGCCGTGGACGTGCTCAAGGGTTGCTCCATCAAGGCCGAGCTGGGCAAGGACTTCGTGACCGTGTCCGACGGCATCCCGGTCATCGAGGAGAACCCGGTCCTGCCGCTGTCCGTCAAGCTCAACTCCATGCTCCTGGCCCTGCCGGTCATGTCCGGCGGCTCCATCAACATCCAGGGCTCCTGGCCGAAGAACGACCAGGCCGACCTGGTCCTGGCCGAGCTGCGCAAGCTCGGCGTCCGGGTGGACGTCGCCACCGAGAACATCATCGCCACCATGGAGGGGTCGCAGCCCGAATCCGTGGACATCGTCCTCGGCGAGAACGACGAGCTCATGCCCCTGGCTCTGGCCCTGGCCCTCAAGGTCCGGAACGCCAGGCTGTCCGGCAAGGACAACGACGTGGCCCTGGAGCTGCTCGACCGCATGGGCGCCAGCTACGAGCTGACCGACGACGGCATCGAGCTGAAGCCCTTCAGCGCCAACTGGGACGGCACCTGGTTCAGCCCGGACCCGATCTGGTCCATGGGTTGCGCCCTGGCCGCTTACGCCGTGCCCGGCATCGTTTTGGAGAACCACGGCGAGGTGACGTCCACCTGGCCGGAATTCTGGAACTTCTACAACTCCCTGCCCACCGGCAAGATGAAGCCCAAGCCGGTACGAGAGAAGAAAGATGACCCACGCAGACGAATCAAAATCCGCTAGCCCCGCACAGCAGGGGGAAGCGCGCCTGAGCGACGATATCCCGACCCTGGAGGCCGAAGTGGCCCAGCTCACCCTCGAGCGGGAAAAGACCATCAAGGCCATCCGGGATCTGAGGGAGGCCGAGGACCCGGCCAGGCGCATCTTCCATCACGAAGAGATATTCCGGATGCAGCAGGAAAAGCTGCGTCTTGACGTGGACATCAAGTTCCGCACCAACAAGATCAACCGGATCAACCTCGGCATGGACGAGGCGCAGGTGGCGGACGGGATCAAAGGCGGCTTCCTGTTCTGATCCGTTGAAAAGGGCATGGCCGCCGCGTGGCGGAGGGAAAGCCGAGCCCCGGTCCCGCTCTTTTGCACAGATCAGGAAAGTCGCTGCTGGAAATAGAGGAAACAATGTCCCGTTCGGCATGGAGGCCGGGGAGATGAGAGCCCCATGGCCGCACATCCTCGCCGGGCGGTTTTGAGAGAGACCCTTTTGCGATTTCGAGGAGGAGTAATGGGCAAGTCCATCACACACAAGATCATAGAGAAACACCTTGTCTCCGGGGAAATGGTCCCGGGCAGCGAGGTGGGTCTGCGCATCGACCAGACCCTGACCCAGGACGCCACCGGCACCATGGCCTGGCTCCAGTTCGAGGCCATCGGCATCGGCAAGGTCAAGACCGACCTGTCCGTCAGCTACGTGGACCACAACACCCTGCAGATGGGCTTCCGCAACCCGGACGACCATCGCTTCCTCCGCACCGTGGCCGCCAAGTCCGGCGCGGTCTTCTCCCCGGCGGGCACCGGCATCTGTCATCAGCTTCACCTGGAGAATTTCGCCAAGCCCGGCGCGACCCTGATCGGTTCCGACTCCCATACGCCCACTGCGGGCGGCATCGGCTCCATGGCCATGGGCGCGGGCGGGTTGTCCGTGGCGCTGGCCATGGCCGGCGAGGCCTACTTCATTCCCATGCCCAAGGTGGTCAAGGTTGAACTGACCGGCGAACTGACCGGCTGGGCCGCAGGCAAGGACGTCATCCTCGAGCTGCTTCGTCGCCTGACCGTCAAGGGCGGCGTGGGCAAGGTCTTCGAATACGCCGGTCCCGGCGTGGCCACGCTGTCCGTGCCCGACCGGGCCACCATCACCAACATGGGCGCGGAACTCGGGGCCACCACCTCCATCTTCCCGTCCGACGACCGGACCAGGGATTTCCTGGAGAAGATGGGCCGCGGCTCCGACTGGATGGAACTGGTCGCCGACGCCGACGCCGAGTACGACGAGGTCATCACCATCGACCTGTCCGAGCTGGAACCCATGGTCGCCCAGCCGCACATGCCTGACCAGGTGTGCAAGGTGAAGGAACTGGCCGGGTTGAAGATCGACCAGTGCGCCATCGGCTCCTGCACCAACTCCTCCTACTCCGATCTCAAGAACACCGCCCAGATCCTGTCCGGCAAAAAGACCCCGCCCGAGACCGACCTGCTCATTTCCCCCGGCTCCAAGCAGGTCATGAAGATGCTCTCCCGCGAGGGGCTCATCGAACCCCTGCTGGACGCCGGAGCGCGCGTACTTGAGTGCACCTGCGGCCCGTGCATCGGCATGGGCGGCTCCCCCACCTCCGGGGGCGTGTCCGTGCGTACCTTCAACCGCAACTTCGAAGGCCGGTCCGGCACCCAGGACGGCAAGATATATCTCGTGAGCGCGCAGACTGCGGCCCGCCTGTCCCTGGAGGGCGAATTCTCCGATCCGGCCACCTGGGGCCCGGCTCCCGAGCGCGTGGAGCTGCCCGAGGACGTGCCCTCCATTCGCGACCTGTTCGTGTTCCCGCCCGAGGACGGTTCTTCCGTGGAAGTCCTGCGCGGCCCCAACATCGTGGCCCTGGAGGACTTCGACAAGCTGCCTGAGACCGTGGAGGCCAAGGTGCTGCTCAAGGTGGAGGACAACATCACCACCGACCACATCCTGCCCGCGGGCGCGGAGATCACGGCCCTGCGGTCCAACATCCCGGCCATCAGCCAGTACATCTTCTCCCGCGTGGACGCGGAGTTCGTCGGCCGCATGAAGGACCACGGCAAGGGCGTCATCCTGGGCGGCGAGAACTACGGCCAGGGCTCCAGCCGCGAGCACGCGGCGCTGGGTCCGCGCCACCTCGGCGTCAAGGCGGTCATCGTCAAGTCCCTGGCCCGCATCCACCGCGCCAACCTGGTCAACTTCGGCATCCTGCCGCTGCTCCTGGTGGCCCCGGCGGATTACGACAGGCTCAGTGAAGGCGACGACCTGACCATCCCCGCCTCCGCCATGACCCCCGGCGGCACCGTCGAGATCGGTTTGGCCGATGGCGGGAAGGTGGCGGTCACAAATGATTTGACCAAAAAGGAACTGGAGATTATCCAGGCAGGTGGCCTCCTCAACGCCGTACGCGAAGGCCAGTCCTAAAACGATACGATCCGGCAGCCGCCCGGGGTGGGCGGCTGCCGGTCAAAAGAGTTACTGGAGCGAAAATGTTAGACATAATGCGTAAGAACGCATCAGGCTGGATCGTCAAGATTCTTTTTGCCGTTATCATCGTCGTCTTTGTCTTTGCCTTCGGCATGTCCGGGCTGAACTCCACCGGCGATCCGGTGCTGGCCAAGGTCGGCGACCAGGTCGTCACCAGGGCCGAGTTTGAAACGGTATACCAGCGCATGGCCGAGGCCGTTTCACGCTCCAACCCCGACGTTCCCAGGGAACAGCTCCAGAGCCCGGAATTCCGCAAGATGGTCCTGGGCGACCTGCTCAGCAGGAAGCTGCTGCTGGCCGAGGCCGAAAAGCTCGGCATCGCCGCATCGGACAAGGAAGTGT
Source organism: Pseudodesulfovibrio portus (assembly GCF_026000375.1). NCBI lineage: Bacteria > Pseudomonadati > Thermodesulfobacteriota > Desulfovibrionia > Desulfovibrionales > Desulfovibrionaceae > Pseudodesulfovibrio > Pseudodesulfovibrio portus. The sequence continues at coordinate 1,685,666 of NZ_AP026708.1, read as the reverse complement.
TTGCGGGCATCGCCGTCCAGAAGGGCTTCCAGGACGCGAACGGCAGGTTCGACAAGGATATTTACGCAGCGGTCCTGCGCCAGAACCGCATGACCCCGGCCCAGTTCGAGGCGGATTTCAAGCAGCAGCTGATCATGAGCAAGGTCAAGGACGCCGTGGCCTCCTCGGCCAGGGTCACCGCTGAGCAGGCCCGCCAGATGTACGACTGGGTGGGCGAACAGGTCCGCATCGACTACATTCAGGTCAAGGCCGCCATGTTCGTGGATGACGCCGCCGTGTCCGGCGACGAGGTCAATGCCTTTTACGAGGCCAACAAGGAGCGGTTCAAGATTCCCGAACGGATCAAGATCCGCCAGTTGGTGTTCACGCCCGTGGAGCTGGCCAAGAACCAGGCCGTGACCGACGAGGAAGTGGCTGCCTACTACGCGGCCAACCAGGCCTCCATGGAAGAGGGCGAGCAGGTCAAGGCCCGCCACATTCTGGTCATGGTCAAGGACACCGACCCCGACTCCGTGAAGACCGAAGCCAAGAAGAAGATCGAGATGGTGCTTGAGAAGGCCAAGTCCGGCGAGGACTTCGCCAAGCTGGCACAGGAATATTCCGAAGGTCCCACCGGCCCGTCCGGCGGCGACCTCGGCTGGTTCGGGCGCGGCGCCATGGTGCCCGCCTTCGAAGAGGCCGCGTTCGGCGCCGCCAAGGGCGACATCGTCGGCCCGGTCAAGTCCCGGTTCGGCTGGCACGTCATCAAGGTGGAGGACCGCAAGGAAGGCTCCGCCCGGACCCTGGACGACGCCAAGGACGAAATCCGCATCCAGATCGCCCAGGAAAAGGCGTCCGAGCAGGTCCAGGACCTTCTGGACCAGTCCCTGGACCGGCTGGTGTCCGGCATGACCCTTGAAGACATCGCCAAAGAACTCGGCCTGGAAGTTGTTTCGGGCGAGCCCATGCCCGCCGATTTCCTGAGCCAGGCCTACGGCGTCACTCCCGAGGTGACCCAGGCCCTCAAGGAGCTGGCTCCGGGCAAGGCGTACGAGTCGCCCGTGAACATCAACGGCGGCTACATGCTGGTGGAAAAGGTCGAAGACGTTCCTGCCGCCTACATGGAAATCGACAAGGTGACTCCCGCCATCACCAATCTGCTCAAGAATCAGAAGACCGCCGAACTGGCCGGGAACAAGGCCGACGAGATTCACAAGGCCCTGATCGCCGACCCCGTCGGCGCGGAAAAAACCTATGAGCGCAAGATAGCCGTGTCGGAACCCTTTGACCGCCAGGGCAACATCACCGGCCTGGGCGCGAGCCAGGAACTGGCCGAGGCCGTGTTCGCGGCCAAGGATACCGCCTGGCTGCCCGATGTCTACGTCATCAACAACAGCGCGGTCATCGCCCGCCTGGACGAACGCATCCCGGCCTCCGAAGCCACCTGGGAACAGCAGAAGGACTTCTGGATGGAACAGGCCGGCAACGCCTACAAGCAGGAAATGCTCGCGGCCTACATGGACGAGCTGAGCAAGAACGCCGACATCGAGATCACGCGGCCCGATCTGCTTCAGTAAACGAAACAATCCCTTGAATGCGAAACGCCCTGCCGGACCCGGCAGGGCGTTTTTTCGTGTTCCCGGATGCGTGCGATGCGCTCAGGGCATTCGGAGGATTGCGTAAAATCCTGCGGACAGATGGCCGTGCATGGTGGCGTAGGTCACTTCTTCGAAGGCGAGGGTCTCGAAATCGAAGAACAGGGCTTCCATGTGGTTGCGGTCGTGATGACGGAGGATGCCGCCGTCGCCGGAGTCGAAGGTGCCGTAGACGCCGTACCGCTCCTTGCCGTCGCGGTAGCGGTCGAGATTGCGCTTGTCGCGGTTGAGCAGGAAGTCGTTGACGTAGAGGATGGAGCCGGGCTTGAGCACGCGCTTGAGCTCGATGAGGGTCTCGGCCTGGGTCCGGGTCTCGGGCATGCAGGTCAGGACCGCGAGCATGACGGCGGCGTCGAACGTGTCGTCGGCGCAGGGCAGGGGGCCGCCGGGATAGGCGTTCAGGTCCAGGCCGGGGTTCTCCTTCCGGCCCCGCTCAATGAGGGAGTCCGCGAAGTCGATGCCGGTCAGCTTGGTGTATCCGGCGTCACGCAGTTCGGCCAGGGTCCGGCCGTATCCGCAACCGAAGTCGAGGACGGCGGCGTCTTCCGGGACGTGCTGCCGGAACGCGTCAAGCCTGAAGGTGGAGGTGAAGTCCTTGGCCGCGCAGTTTTCGTTCCAGTACCGTTGTTGGTCTTCCATGGAAAGTACCTAAAGCGTCAGGCGGACCGTGTAAAGGTTTCTGCCGCGCTGTACGCGCATGAGCACGGTCTTCTGCATACGGTTGCGCAGGAAGGCGTTGAGCAGGTCGATGCCCGAGGCCAGTCGCCGGTTGCCGATCTGGTGGATGATGTCGCCGGGATTGAGGCCGAGCTTGGCCGCTGCCGAGCCGGGCGTGATGTCGGTCACTTCCGCGCCGGAGCCACTGCTGCGGTCGGAGAGGTCGAAGCCCCACCTGGAGCGGACCAGCTCGAGGGCCATCCCCTTGTCCAGGACCTGCGGGTGCAGGGTGTGCGCGACCTCGCGGCCGTCGCGCAGAGTCGTCACGGTCAGGGATTCGGACTTGGTGACGTTGAACAGCCGGGTCAGGTAGTCGTCCTTGTCGGTCACGGTCCGACCGTTCATGGACACGATGATGTCGCCCGCGCGGATGCCGGACCGGGCCGCCGGGGTGTCGGGGTAGACCTCGGACACGAGCATGCCGTGCAGGTCCTTGAGGTTGAAGTAGCGGGCCACGGATTGGTCCACGTCCTGGCCGAACACGCCCAGCCAGATGGGCGAGACATGGCCGGAGGAGAGCAGCTCGTTGACCACCAGCCGCGCCTTGTTGATGGGGATGGCGAAGCCGATGCCCTCTGCCCGGGCCAGGATGGCGGTGTTGATGCCGATCAGCTCGCCGTTGATGTTCAGCAGCGGTCCGCCGGAGTTGCCGGGGTTGATGGCCGCGTCGGTCTGGATGAAGCTGCCGGACGAGCCCGCGTTGGTCTGCATGGGGCGGTTCAGGGCCGAGACCACGCCGGTGGTCACGGTGTGGGAATAGCCGAAGGGGTTGCCGATGGCGATGACGGTCTCGCCGATGTAGATGTCGCTGGAATCGCCCATGGCCACCTGGGGCAGGCGGGAGGCGTCCTTGAGCTTGAGCACGGCCAGGTCGAAGTCCGCGTCCGAGCCCACCAGTTCGGCTTCGAAGTCGCGGCCGTCGTTGAGCCGGACCGTGATGTCGCCGCCCGAGGCCACCACGTGGGCGTTGGTCAGGACCAGCGCCTTGTCGCCGTCGATGATCACGCCGGACCCCAGGCTCTGGGATTTCCGCTCCCGCTGCTTGCCGTAGTATTTCTCGAAGAACTGGTCGAAGAAGGGGTCGCCGAAGGGCGAGCGTCCGGTCTTGGAGGTCGTGACCACGGTGATGTTGACCACCGAGGGGGAGACCGCCCGGACCGCCTCCACCACCGGTGTGCGCCGATGGTCGGCCAGGGCCGGGAGGGTCGCGGAGAGCAGAAGGATCGTTGCCAGTAGGGGGATGGTGTGTTTCATGCCGTGTTACCTGTCGTGGGCCATGGCGTGGAGCCGGGCGATGCGGTCTTCGATGGGCGGATGAGTGGCGAACAGGGATGCCGCCCGTCGGCCCGAGAAGGGGTTGACGATGAACATGTTTTCCGTGGCCGGGCTGCCCTGGAGCGGAATCTGCCGGGAGGCGGCGTCCAGCTTGCCCAGCGCGCCCGCCAGGTGCAGGGGGTTGGACAGCCGCGCGCCGGTGGCGTCGGCCAGGTACTCGCGGGACCGGGAGATGGCCATCTGGATCAGGGCGGCGGCGATGGGCGCGAGAAAGGCCATGGCCAGGGCGGCCAGGGGATTGCCTCGGTCCTCGTCGTCGGAAAAGCTGCCGAAGATGGCCGTGAACTGGAGCATGTTGGCGATGAACACGATGGCCCCGGCCAGGACCGCCGCGATGGTCTGGATGAGGATGTCCCGGTTGGCGATGTGGCCGAGCTCGTGGGCGAGCACGCCGCGCAGTTCGTCGGGGCTCAGGATGTTGACGATGCCTCGCGTGACCGCCACCACGGCGTTCTCCGGGTTGCGGCCCGTGGCAAAGGCGTTGGGGGCGTCCTGGGGGATGAGGAAGATGCGAGGCTTGGGGATGCCCGCCTTGTGGGCCATTTCCTCCACCACCCGGTGGATGTGCGGAGCGTCGCCGGGCGAGAGCTCGGCGGCCTTGTACATTCTCAGGACGATCTTGTCCGAGTACCAGTAGCTGCCCACGTTCATGAGCATGGCCAACCCGAAGGCCAGGAAGAGTCCGGCCCGGCCGCCCATGGCGCCGCCGATGAGCATCAGCAGGCCGGTGAGCAGCCCCAGAAGAAGTATGGTTTTGATCTGACTGGTCATGTCGGGGATTCCTCCGAATACGATGTATTGCCAGTAGATAGGAATTTCGGCGGGGACGTCAAGGCGGGAGGGGCGAATCGCTGCAATTGCAGTCGGACCGGATTCCCCGGCCCGTCATGGCGGCCCGCCTGTCGTCCATGCGAACCAATTCAATTAAAAAATTGATCAGACAGGGAAATAGTTATAATAATGTGAGCGATGTCCCACCCTACTCCACGAGGTCGAGCATGAGAACCTGTCAGGACGAGTCCGTTGACGCCAAGAACACCGACATACCCGTCGTCGGTCAGGCCAAGATAAACAACCCCATCAAATTCGGCCGGTTCGTCCACGAAGACGATGCCGTGCTGGTGAACATTTCCCGGCGCAGCATCCTGGGCGCGGGCAAGGGACGCAAGAAACCTGAAATGGCCTTTTTCGAGCCCGCCGGACCCAGGAGCAAAATTTATTACGACGCCAGCAAGACCAAGTGCGCGGTGGTCACCTGCGGCGGGCTGTGTCCCGGTCTCAACGACGTCATCCGGGCCATCGTCATGGCCGCCCACCATGAATACAAGGTCCCGTCAGTGCTCGGCATCAAGTTCGGGCTGGAGGGGTTCATCCCGGAATACGGGCACGACGTGATCGAGCTGACCCCGGAGTACGTCAGCCGCATCCACGAGTTCGGCGGCACCATACTGGGCAGTTCGCGCGGTCCCCAGGACCCGGAAGCCATCGTGGACGCCCTGGAACGCATGAACGTCTCCATCCTGTTCATGATCGGCGGGGACGGCACCATGCGCGCCGCCTCCAAGGTAGTGGAGGAGATATCCTCGCGCGGGTTGTCCATCTCCGTGGTGGGACTGCCCAAGACCATCGACAACGACATCAATTTTGCCTCGCCGTCCTTTGGTTTCGACACCTCGGTGGAGACGGCGGCCATGGCCATCAAGGGAGCCCACGTGGAAGCCACCGGCGCGCCCTGGGGCATCGGCATGGTCAAGGTCATGGGACGCGACGCGGGCTACATCGCGGCCCAGTCCTCCCTGTCCTGCCAGGAGGTCAACTTCTGCCTCATCCCGGAGGACCCCTTCGACATTCAGGGAGAGAACGGCTTCCTGGCCGCCCTGGAAGAGCGCATGCGCGGGTCCGGCAACGCCGTCATCGTGGTGGCCGAAGGCGCGGGACAGGATCTGCTCAAGGCTTCGGGCCGCAAGGACAGGTCCGGCAACGCCCGCTTGAGCGATATAGCGACCCTGCTCAGGGAGGAGATCATGGATCACTTCAGGGCGCAGTCCATCGAGCCGACCCTCAAGTACATCGACCCGAGCTATATCATCCGATCGGTCCCCGCCAACGCCAACGACCGCATCTATTGCTCCTTCCTCGGCATCCACGCCGTGCACGCGGGCATGACCGGACGCACGGGACTGGTCATCTCCCGCTGGAACGGCCGGTACGTGCATATTCCCATGGACCTGGTCACCAAGGGCAAAAAACGGATCAACACCTGTTCCAACTACTGGCGGGCCGTGCTGGAGTCCACGGGCCAGCCCGTTTCCATGAAAAACACTAAGTCGAAATAATAATTATTCTTGATCTCTGTGTTTGAGCTGTGTATGTTACCCGGAATGTTGGATAATTAGTTTTCAAGGCAATGGTTGTTTTACGGCAATATCCGCAAGGGGGTTTGTATGGATGTGCTGATGCTCTCTCGGCTGCAATTCGCGGCCGCCACCATGTTCCACTTTATTTTCGTCCCGCTGACGCTGGGGCTGTCCGTCCTCATCGCCTGCATGGAGACGCAGTACGTGCGCACCGGGAACGAGGCGTATCGCGACATGGCCAAATTCTGGGGGAAAATCTTTCTGGTGAACTTCGCCCTCGGCGTGGTCACCGGCATCACCCTGGAATTCCAGTTCGGCACCAACTGGTCCCGATACTCCGCCTATGTGGGCGACATTTTCGGTTCGCTCCTGGCCATTGAGGCGACGGCGGCGTTCTTCCTGGAATCCACCTTCATCGGCGTCTGGCACTTCGGCTGGGACAAGCTCTCGCCCAAGGCGCACGCCACGGTGGCCTGGCTGGTGGCCGGCGCCTCCAACCTGTCCGCCATCTGGATTCTCATCGCCAACGGCTTCATGCAGAATCCCGTGGGCTTCACCCTGCGCAACGGGCGTGCCGAGTTGACCGACTTTTTCGCGGTCATCGCCAACAAGTATGCCTGGCTGGAATTCTTCCACGTCATCCCGGCGTCCCTGCTCCTGGCCGGGTTCTTCATCATGGGCATCTCGGCCTGGCACCTGCTGCGCAAGAGCAACGTGGACTTCTTCAAGCGGTCCTTCACCCTGGGCGTGACCGTGGCCCTGATTTTCTCCGTGGTCACCGCCATGGAAGGACACATCCACGGCAACAACCTGTCCGTGACCCAGCCCGCCAAGCTGGCGGCCATGGAGTCCCACTGGGAAACCCAGACGGCCGCTCCCATGAACCTGCTGGTTATCCCGGGCGAGGACGGCAACCTGCTCGAGGCCCTGCCCCTGCCGGGCGTGCTGAGCTTCCTGGCCTACAATGATTTCAACGCCGAGGTGAAGGGGCTGAACGACTTCCCCAAGGAAGACCGTCCGCCCGTTGTCCTGACCTTCCTCTCCTTCCGGTTGATGGTCGGCCTGGGGACCCTGTTCCCGCTCCTGGCCGGTTTCGGCTGGCTCATGCGCAAGCGGCTGGACGACTTCCCGCTCTACCTGAAGGTGCTCCCCTACTGCATACCGCTGCCCTACATCGCCATCTGGGCGGGCTGGACCCTGACCGAAGTGGGCCGCCAGCCGTGGATCGTGTACGGGCTGATGCGAACCTCCGACGCGGTTTCGCCGGTGGGAACGGGCGAGGTGGGCTTCTCGCTGGTGCTGATGACCGTGCTCTACTCCCTGCTCGGCGCGGCGGGCATCTGGCTGATGATCAAGCTTGCCAAGAAGGGGCCTGAAGACAACAGCCCCATCCAGGTCTAACCCAGCGAATGAAAGGAGAAAATCTATGGAAACTTTGATGGAAACCGGTTCGCTGCACTATTACCTGGCCATGGTCTGGTTCCTGCTTTGGGGGGTGCTGTGGTCCGTCTACTTCATCCTTGACGGTTTTGACCTGGGCGTGGGCAGCCTGCTGCCGGTCCTGGCCAGGTCCGAGGCGGAAAAACGGGCCATGTACAACGCCACCGGCCCCTTCTGGGACGGCAACGAGGTCTGGCTCATCGCCGCCGGCGGCGTGACCTTCGCCGCCTTCCCCTATGCCTATGCCCAGATGTTCAGCGGCCTGTATACGGCGCTCATGCTGCTCTTGTTCACCCTCATCGTGCGGGGCGTGTCCTTCGAGTTCCGCTCCAAGGTGGACCATGAAGGCTGGAAGAAGCTGTGGGACACCCTGCACGCTCTTTGTTCCTTCCTTCCCGCACTGCTGCTCGGCGTGGCCTTCGGCAACATCTTCCAGGGCATCCCGCTGGACGAGACCGGGTTCTCCCAGGCCGGGCTGTTCGGCCTGCTCAATCCCTACGGCATCGCGGGCGGCATCCTGTTCGTGACCATCTTCCTCATGCACGGCGCGCTCTGGCTCTGCATCCGCACGACGGGCGATTTGCAGGTCCGTGCCGAGGCACTGGCCGTCAAGCTGTGGCCCGGCGTGGTCGTCCTGACCGTCCTGTTCCTGGCCTACTCCGCCGTGTCCACCAAGCTGTTCACCAACTACCTGGTCTACCCGGTGCTGTTCGTGATCCTGGCGCTGCCCGTGGCCGGGCTGGTGCTCATGCGCTCCTACCTGGGAGCCAAGAAGTACTGGATGGCCTGGGCCGCTTCCTGCCTGTACATCGGGGGCACGGCCCTGTTCGGCGTGATCGGCATCTTCCCGGCCATCATCCCGTCCAACCCCAATCCGGCCAATTCGCTGACCATCATGAACTCCGCGTCCAGCCCTCTGACGCTGCAGATCATGCTCGGCGTGGCTTTGGTCTTCGTGCCCATCGTCATCGGCTACCAATTCTGGGCCTACAAGACGTTCGCCACACCGCTGACGGACGACGACATGCACTACTAACCCTTCCTGCCGACACAACAAGGGCTGCCTTCGGGCAGCCTTTTTTTTGGTCCTTTCCTCCCTGTTGGAATTCGCCCCTCCTGCGGTGCCGCCAGGTCTTCGCACCGGCCAACCGATTTGGTATCCAATAATCTCCAATTACATAATAATCGAGAGGAAGAGATTGTGACGAGTGGGCTGCATCATCAAGCCGGAACTGCACGGCGACATCAAGGAACTGCTGACAAAGCTCGTCAGGGCGCTCATCACCACCGGCGTGGGCAGCGCAGGCAACAACGGGACCAGGAATGTCAAGGGCATCCCCGCCAAGGGCGAGCGAGCCGTGCGGGAACGGGTCGCCTAGCACTTATCGCCTTTTCGGCAGGCGCATCGGCGACCGTTGTCGGCATCCCGCGCGGGGTGCCCCCGTCCCGGCGGCGCGTCGAAAAAAGTGGGCGTTGCGCTTCTTTTGGTATATTGTATTATCCGACAGGAGCCGCCCATGCGGCGCAAGCGGTCTCGGGAGGTCGGCGGTCCAACCGTGCCGCGGGTAAAAAATCGAAGAGGCAAGGGGGTTGCCATGCGTACATTTTTGATATCGGCGTTGGTTGTCTGTTTCCTTGCGGCCGGGCTCGGCTGCAACAAGGCGCAGCAGGGGGCCACCGGAGGCGCCCTGGCCGGTGCGACCATCGGTGCGCTGACCTTCAACAACAAGTTGCTCGGAGCCGCCGTGGGTGCGGGTGTGGGCCTCATGGTGGGCTACATCATCGGCAACGAGTGGGACAAGAGCGACGAAAAGCAGGTCCAGCAGACCCTGGAATCGGGCCGGTCGAACGAGACGGCCTCCTGGACCAATCCCGACACCGGGGTGAGTTACTCGGCCACGCCCAGCCCGGCCTACACCGAGGAGAACCGGGTCTACCGGGATGTGACCATCAAGGACGAGAAGTCCGGCGAAGTGGTCAAGGCCCAGGCCTGGCGCGACGAGAACGGCGTCTGGCACATCAAGGACGAGCCGCAGCCGACGTCCTAGACGCGCAAGTGAGTCAGTTCAGAGCAGGGGAGTGGTCCGGGTGACCGCTCCCTTTTTGCATCCCCCCCCCTACCGCCGCACCACCCCGGCGATGCCGCGCAGGGTGACGGCGGTGATGACCACCGCGCCCCCGGCCACGGCCCACGCGCCGGGCAGCTCCCCGTAGCCCAGGGCCACGAGCACGGGATTGAAGATCGGTTCCAGCATCATGATCAGGATCGCTTCCAGCGCGCCCAGCCGCTTTATCGCCCAGACGTAGAGCGCCAGGGACACGCCCTGCTGGAGAATGCCCAGATAGAGCAACCCGGCCCAGGACTCCACGGACGGCATGGTCGCGAACATGAAGGGCAGGCCGCACAGCGCGGTCAACCCGTGTCCCATGATCACCGACTCCACGGGCGAGGCGTCCTTCTGGGCCCGCATGCACAGGGTGAAAACGGCGTAGGACACGCCCGTGGTGATGGCGATGATATTGCCCCACAGCCCGGTGGGGGAGAGCCGGTCCAGAAAGAAGAGCACCATGCCGCCCACGGTCACGGTGATGAATATCCAGTCCGCCCGCCGGGTCTTTTCCTTGAGCAGCCACGGCGCGAGCAGGGCCACGTACACCGGTGCGGTATAAGCCAGCAGGATCGCATTGGCCGAGGTGGTCAATTTGGTGGCCACCACATTGGTGACCAGCAGCCCGGCATATCCCGCAGCTGCCGCCCACTGCACTCTTGATGGTTTGAACGTGATCCGTCCCCGGAACAGTATGGCCAGGGTCGCCGCCGCCAACGCGCTCCGTACCCCGGTGATGGCCATGGGATTCCACTGGACCAGCTTGATGGCCAGCCCCCCGGAACTCCACATCAGCGCCGTCGTCGCCATGAGCAATATGGCCTTGGTTTTGTCGGACATCAGCAGCTAGTGCAGCAATTCCAGCCCCCTGGCAAGAGGTTCCCAAAAGGAAACCGTGATCACTCCACCGTCACCCGCAATATTTCATCCCAGACGGTCGTGTATCGCGGCGACATCATTTCCCTTTTCATTTTCCAGCTTCGTCTGGTCCCCGATGCGGCAAAGGAGACGGTGTCCCGGCCCCATCGGCTGTTGCACGAGTCCACGGCCTGCATGAGCGGCTTGTGGTCCGGTCGGTGGGCGGGCGGCAGGGCGAGGAGGCTGAGCCAGCGGCTGTGTTCCGGTTCGAGACCCGAGAGCATGACCCCGCATTTCTTGTAGCTGTACCCGTCCTTGAAGATGCTCTCCATGGCCGCGCAGGCGGCGCGGATGAGCGTGGGGGTGTGCGACGTGGCCACGGGCAGGGGCACGGAACGGGTGCCGGAATGCTGGGGCTCGCCGAGCTTGAAGGTGTTGGTTTGCAGGAAGACGAGGATGTTCGACGTGACGGCGTTCTGCCTGCGCAGCTTTTCGGCGGCCCGCGTGGTGTACTGGGCCGCGGCTTCCAGCAGGTGGTCCAGGCGGGTGACCGGGTGGCCGAAGGATCGCGAGGAAACAATGGTCTTCTTGTCCACCGGGCCGTCGGCAAAGTCGAAACAGGGCCAGCCGCGCAGCTCGAGGAGGGTGTGGAGCCCGGCGATGGTCATGCGTTTTTTGACCCAATCCCTTTTCAACCCGCGAAATTCCAGGGCGTTGTTCACGCCGAGTTTGCGCAGCCGCCTGGCGTGGCGCGGGCCGATTCCCCATACGTCGCCGACCTCGGTCCACTTGAGGACCCGGTCCGGGTCCGGGCTGGCGGACAGGTCGAACACTCCCCGGCAACGGGGCTGTTTCTTGGCGAAGCGGTTGGCGAGCTTGGCCAGGGTCTTGGTCGGCGCGATGCCGACGGAGACCGGAATCCCGGTCCACCTGAAAACCGTGGCCCGCAAGCGACGCCCGAACGCTTCCGCCCCTCCCGGCACGCCCGTCAGGTCGCAGAACGCCTCGTCGATGGAATAGATTTCCACCTCCGGGCAGAACCGGGTCAGCACCCGCATGACCCGCGCCGACAAGTCGCCGTACAGTGCATAGTTGGACGAGAACACCGCCACCCCGTTGCGTTCCAGCATGTTTCGGCATTTGAAGTACGGCTTGCCCATGGGGACGCCGAGGTCCTTGGCTTCGTTGGAGCGGGCGATGATGCAACCGTCGTTGTTCGAGAGCACGACGACCGGTCGTTTCCGCAATTCGGGCCGAAAGGCCCGTTCGCATGACGCATAGAAGTTGTTGCAGTCGATGAGGGCATAGGATTTGGGCATGGTCACACCCTGTGGACCACATGGCGGACCACGCCCCAGACCTCGAAGTCCGTCTCAGGGGTCACCTGTATGGTCTTGAACTCGGCGTTTTCGGGAGCCAGGGCCAGCCCGTCCTTTGTCCGGACCAGTCGCTTCACGGTGAACTCCCCGTCCAGAAGGGCGATGACAATATTCCCGGGAGCGGGTGATTGCGCCCGGTCCACCACCAGGATGTCGTCGTGGTGAATCCCGGCTCCCACCATGGAGTCCCCGGATACCCGCACGAAAAAGGTGGCCTCGGGCCTTGGGGCCACATACGCGTTCAGGTCGAGGGGCTTTTCCAGGTATTCATCGGCAGGGGAAGGGAAGCCCGCAGCCACGGCCTCCCCGGCCAACGGCATGGCCGACGCACCGGTCGCAACCAGCCGTCCCGCCTCCCCGGCCCACGGCGTGCACGTGAAGTCAGCCAATATCACCATCAAACAACCTCCAAGAGTCAATCTAGAATAAACATTTTGAAGACTGAGGCTTAATTTGTCAATCTAAACAAAACACATTTCGCATGCCCTCCCTCGCCTCTTTTCCCTGACGCCCCGAGGCTTGGAAGAGTGGGTCAGATGTGGATTTTCCGGGCACGGCTCAACCGGAGGCGTAGCAGCGCTACGGTGAGGATTGAGGCGCGCCCGGAAAATTCGCAGATGGCCCGCTATCCCAAGCCGGCACCCGGTCGATTCCGACTGACAAATGAAAAGGGGAGGTTGCGCAAGCAACCTCCCCTTGAATGGTCAGTCGGAATCGACCGGCGAAGCTACATGTCGGCGCCGGAAGCGGCCTTCTGCATCTTGACCTCGACCTTTTCGGTCAGGCCGGCGTAGTACTCGCGCAGACGCACGAGGACTTCGTCACGACCGAAGTGGTCGACGACGTCGGCGCCTTCGGAAAGGGCCTTACGCAGCTTGGTACCGGACAGGATGACGCGGTCTTCCTTGGTGTGCGGGCAGGTGCGCATGGAGGCCATGCCGTCGCACTTGTAGCAGTAGAAGGTCCAGTCGATGTTCATGTTCTTGCAGAGAAGGGCCTTGCCGGGCTCGGCGGTGCATCCGTCCTGGTAGGGGATCTTCTTGAAGATTTCCTGGGCTTCGAACAGACCGTAGAAGTCGCCGACGCCTGCGTGGTCACGACCGATGAGCATGTTGTTGATGCCGTAGTTCTGGCGGAAGGTGGCGTGAATGAGACCTTCGCGGGGACCGGCGTAACGCATGTCCAGGGGGTAACCGGCGTTGATGACGTTCTCGGGAACGAAGTAGTTGTCGATGAGGATCTGGATGCACTCGATGCGGACGTCACCCGGGATGTCGCCCGGCTTCAGGTTGCCGATCAGGGAGTGGATGACGACGCCGTCACAGACTTCAACGGCGATCTTGGCCAGGAACTCGTGGGAGCGGTGCATGGGGTTACGCAGCTGCAGAGCGGCAACGTTGGACCAGCCGCGCTTTTCCATCTCGGCACGGATCTGGGCGGGGGTCAGGTAGACACCGGGGAAACGCTTGGCGTAGTCGCCTTCGGACAGGACCTTGACGGGACCGGCCAGGTTGTACTTGCCCTGGGCCATGACCATCTGGACGCCCGGATGATCTTCCATGGCGACCTTCCAGAAGACGTCGTCAGCGGACTCTTCGCCTTCGCCCTTGTAGACGTTTTCGCATTCCCACTTCTTGTCGGCCTCGGTCATCTCGTACTTCTCTTCGACCTTCATGGTGGCGTAGATGACGCCGTCCTTGGCCTTGAGAGCGATCTCGTCGCCGACCTTGATGTCGTCATCGTCGGTGTCGAGGGTGATGGGGATGGGCCAGAAGGTGCCGTCTTCCATCAGGAAGTCGGCGCAAACACCCTTCCAGGATGCCTTGGTCATGAAACCGTTCAGCGGAGAGAAACCGCCGATACCCATCATGATGAGATCGCCCTTGGCGCGATCGGAAATTTCAAGGGTCTTCAGGCCTTCAGCTTTTTTGATTTCAGCTTCGAGCTCAGCGCCTTCGAGCAGGCAGCATACGAGACCTTTACCACCGTGAGGTGCTACGAGGTTGGACATTTAAGCCTCCTAAGTAGATTTTTGTCAATAAAACCATTGCCTTACATACATGGTGCGCGGACCAAAGCGCTTACAAACCATGATTATCTCCCATTTTCAGGGTCAGACTTTATTGTACGTTTGTGAAAGTCGTGTCAAGCGCTTTTTTCCGGAGCTTCCGTTACATTAGTATATGACAAAGCAGTGCTGCTGCGGAATAGAGAATATCCCAAAAAAGTCTAGAGAACGTGGGCTTTCTGTGCGATATTTTGTGCTGTCATTTCAGGTTGTTGAATCCGGGCTGCGATTAATGCCAATCGTCGCGAAAAATGTCTTGCATTTGAAGGATTATTTACACTAAAAACTGTGAGGATTCGTGCAGAAAAAAGTCCGCATCCCGACGTGGCTTTAACTGCCGGGGATAGGGCAGGAGCCAAGGTTTGGCGCGGGTATCCCCGCAAACTGCGCAATCAGGGCCGAAATGCGCTTGTTCAAAAATTCACTTTCACGTTGACAAGGGTGTTTGGTCTTGCTAATTCCCAATTTCCGCCTGTTTAGAACAGGTGGCGTATTTTGTTTTAGGTAGAGGATGTCGGTTATTGTGAATAATAAAACCCTATTTAGGAGGAGAAGTTATGCCGACCTTTGTTAACCCGGAAAAATGTGACGGCTGCAAGGGTGGCGAAAAGACCGCTTGCATGTACATTTGCCCCAACGATTTGATGATCCTGGATCCGGATGAGATGAAAGCTTACAACCAGGAACCGTCTGCATGCTGGGAATGTTATTCTTGCGTGAAAATTTGCCCCCAGGGCGCCATTGAAGCCCGTCCCTACGCTGACTTCGCACCCATGGGTGGTACCTCCATCCCCATGCGTTCCGCCGAAGACATCATGTGGACCATCAAGTTCCGTAATGGCTCCGTGAAGCGCTTCAAGTTCCCCATCCGTACCACCCCGGAAGGTTCCATCAAGCCCTTCGACGGTAAGCCGGAACCCACCGACCTCGACAACGAACTGCTGTTCACCGAGGCCGAGCTGAAGGCTCCCATCGCTTTCATCGCAGAAGAAGCTTCCGTCACCGAAGCCGATCTGAAGAAAGAGTGGAAGATGGACGACTACGCCAACCTGGTCTAATTGACCCGATTGAGCGCTTATTGTCTCTTTGAAGAACTTGAATCACGTATAATACAGGAGAAATATTATGCCTCTGCTTCCCGCTAAAGAAGCTTCTAAGGGTGTTGCTCTCGCCGAGCCGGAAATCATCGAGAAAAGCGTTGATATCCTGATGGTCGGCGGTGGCATGGGTAACTGCGGTGCTGCTTTCGAAGCCATCCGCTGGGCCGACAAGGTCGATCCCTCCATCACCATCGAGCTGTGCGACAAGGCCGCTCTCGAGCGTTCCGGCGCCGTTGCTCAGGGTCTGTCCGCCATCAACACCTACATGGGTGACAACGATCCCGACGATTACGTCCGCATGGTCCGCACCGACCTGATGGGCATCGTCCGTGAAGACCTGATCTACGATCTGGGCCGCCACGTTGATGATTCCGTCCATCTGTTCGAAGAATGGGGTCTCCCCGTTTGGGTCAAGAAAGACGGCAAGAACCTCGACGGTGCCAAGGCCAAGGCCGAAGGCCTCGCCATCCGCAACGGCGCCGACCCGGTCCGTTCCGGTCGCTGGCAGATCATGATCAACGGTGAGTCCTACAAGTGCATCGTTGCTGAAGCCGCCAAGAACGCCCTGGGCGAAGACCGCTACGTCGAGCGCGTGTTCATCGTCAAGATGCTCCTGGACGCCAACGAGCCCAACCGCATCGCCGGTGCCGTCGGTTTCTCCACCCGCGAAAACAAAGTGTACATCTACAAGTGCAACGCCGCTGTCGTTGCTTGTGGTGGCGCAGTCAACGTCTACCGTCCCCGGTCCACCGGTGAAGGTATGGGTCGTGCATGGTACCCGGTCTGGAACGCTGGTTCCACCTACACCATGGTCGCTCAGGTTGGCGGCGAAATGACCATGATGGAAAACCGCTTCGTCCCCGCCCGTTTCAAAGACGGTTACGGCCCGGTCGGCGCCTGGTTCCTCCTCTTCAAGGCCAAAGCCACCAACTACAAGGGTGAAGACTATTGTGAGACCAACCGCGCAATGCTGAAGCCTTACGAGGATCGCGGCTACGCCAAGGGTCACATCATCCCCACCTGCCTGCGTAACCACATGATGCTCCGTGAAATGCGTGAAGGCCGCGGCCCGATCTTCATGGACACCAAGACCGCCCTGCTGAAGACCGTCAACAACGACATGACCGGTCCTGAGTGGAAGCACCTCGAGTCCGAAGCCTGGGAAGACTTCCTCGACATGTGCGTTGGCCAGGCCAACCTGTGGGCCGCCACCAACTGCGCTCCTGAGGATCGCGGTTCCGAGATCATGCCCACCGAACCTTACCTCCTCGGTTCCCACTCCGGTTGCTGCGGCATCTGGGTTTCCGGTCCCGACGAAGAATGGGTTCCCGAATCCTACAAGATCAAGGCTGACAACGGTAAGGTCTACAACCGTATGACCACCGTCAACGGCCTCTGGACCTGTGCTGATGGCGTTGGCGCCTCCGGCCACAAGTTCTCCTCCGGTTCCCACGCTGAAGGCCGCATCGTCGGCAAGCAGATGGTGCGCTGGGTTGTCGACCACAAGGACTTCACCCCCACCCTGAAGGAAAACGCCGCCGACCTCGCCAAGGAAGTCTACCAGCCCTGGTACACCTACGAAGAGAACAAGGCCGGTTCCACCGATCCCGTCGTGAACCCCGCTTACATCACTCCCCACAACTTCATGATGCGCCTCATCAAGTGCACCGATGAATACGGTGGTGGTGTCGCTACCCTGTACATGACCTCCAAGGCTCTGCTGAACACCGGTTTCTGGCTGCTCGGCATGATGGAAGAAGACTCCCAGAAGCTCGCCGCTCGTGACCTGCACGAACTGATGCGTTGCTGGGAACAGTTCCACCGCCTCTGGACCGTCCGCCTGCACATGCAGCACATCGAGTTCCGCGAAGAATCCCGTTACCCGGGCTTCTACTACCGCGGCGACTTCATGGGCCTGGACGACTCCAAGTGGAAGTGCTTCTGTAACTCCAAGTACGATCCCGCCACTGGCGTGACCACGGTCTTCAAGAAGCCCTACGTCAAGATCATCCCCGACGCCTAAGCTTAGGTAATGATCACCCCGAGAGCGCGGGTCCCCGGACCCGCGCTCTCTTAAAAATACCGGGGCTAAAATGGTCTGAATCCGGGCCGGGAAAACCGCTCCCGGTCCGGGTTTAGGCCATTTTGTTGGCTTGAGCCTCAACTTTATTCGGGAGGAGTTAAGAGAATGTCGAATAACAGTATTCTCGTAGTAGGCGGAGGATTCGCAGGGATCACCGCCGCCCTCGAAGCCGCTGAAATCGGCTACGAGGTGTACATCGTTGAAACCAATCCCTACCTCGGTGGACGGGTTGCTCAGCTCAATCAGTATTTCCCGAAGCTGTGCCCGCCCTCCTGTGGTCTTGAGATTCAGTTCCAGCGCATCAAAAACAACCCCAATGTCAAGGTCATCACCATGGCCGACGTCACGTCCGTTTCCGGCACCGCCGGCAACTACGACGTGAAGATCACGCAGCGTCCCCGCTTCGTGAACGAAAAATGTACCGCCTGCGGCGAATGCGAGAAGGCCACGTCCACCAAGGTCGAATCCGAATTCGACTTCGGCACCGGCTCCCGCGGTCTGGCGTACAAGACCCATCCCTTCATGTTCCCCATGCGCTACGTCGTGGATGCCGAGAACGCATCCGAGTCCGAGCTGTCCGCCATCCAGGCCGCCTGCCCGTACGACGCCGTGGCCCTGGACGACGCCCCCAAGACCATCGATCTGGCCGTCGGCGCCATCGTGGTCGCCACGGGCTGGAAGCCCTATGACGTTGCCAACCTGACCAACCTGGGCGGCGGCGCATTGAAGAATGTGGTCACCAACATGCAGTTCGAGCGTCTGTGCGCGCCCAACGGCCCCACCAACGGCAAGATCCAGCGTCCTTCCGACGGCGCAGAGCCCAAGAAGATCGCCTTTGTCCAGTGTGCCGGTTCCCGCGACCAGAACCACCTGAACTACTGCTCTTATATCTGCTGCATGGCTTCGCTGAAGCATGTCCGCTACGTGCGGGAACGCTCCGATGCCAGCGCAACGATCTACTACATCGACCTGCGCACCCCCGGCCGCTACGACAAGTTCAAGTCCATCACCGAGGCCGACGACAAGCTCAGCCTGGTCAAGGGCAAGGTCGCCGGGATCGTCGAGGATGCGAACGGCAACCCGATCGTCACCGTGGAGAACGCGCTCACCGGCATCAAGACCGACGAGAAGTTCGACATGGTCGTCCTGGCCACCGGCATGCAGCCCAGCATCGCCGAACTGCAGGTCCCGGCCGGTCAGGCCGACGCTGACGGTTTCGTCATCGACGGCGAGGGCATCATTGCCGCCGGTTGCGCCAAGCAGCCCTTTGATGTCATGAAGACCGCCCAGTCCGGCACCGCTGCCGCGATGAAGGCGATTCAAACCGTGGTAGGGAGGTAACCGATGGCTGAAAAGCTTGGAGTATATATCTGTGGAGGCTGCGACATCGGCGCGAATCTCGATGTCGATGCCCTGGCTGAATTTGCCGCCGGCGGCAAACACTCCTCCTGCGTGACCGTGGCCAAGTCCAATGCTGTCCTGTGCAGCCCCGAGGGCAAGGCCATGATCGAGGCGGACATCGCTGAAAACGAACTGGACGGCGTGGTCTGCTGCGCCTGTACCCCGCGTTCCAAGTGGGACGTGTTCAAGTTCGGCGACAAAGTCCAGGTGGAACGCGTGTCCCTGCGCGAGCAGTGCGTGTGGTCCTACCAGGAAGACCCCGTATTCCCCGGCCAGATGGAAATCATCGCCAAGGACTACATCAACATGGGAATCACCAAGCTGTTCAACAGCCGGATTCCCGCTCCGGAGCTGCCGGACGCCTTCAAGACCGTGCTGGTCGTGGGCGGCGGTTACACCGGTCTCAACGCGGCGCTGAACGCCGCCAGCCTGGGCTACTCCGTGGTCCTGGCCGAAAAGAGCGACACGCTGGGCGGCAAAGCTGCGACCATGTACAAGTCCTTCCCGCTGGGCGCTCCCTATTCCGAACGCGAGCAGCTCATCGACGTGCCCGACCTGATCGCCAAGGTGGAAGCCAGCGACAAGATCCAGGTCCTGACCGGTGCGACCCTCGAGTCCCTGGCCGGTGCCCCGGCCCAGTACAAGGCCACCATCAGCGGAACCGAATACGAGATCGGCGCGGTCGTCATGGCCACCGGCTTCGTGCCCGGCAATCCCAAGTTCCTGGCCCCGCTGGGCTACGGCACCATCAAGAACGTGGTCACCACCGCCGAACTGGAAGCCATGGCAGCCAACGGCGGCATCAAGACCGCCGACGGCAAGACCCCGTCCTCCGTGGCCTTCATCGTCGACACCTCCCTGCTCATGAAGGGCGTCTCCTACGGCGCTTGCGGCGAAGCCTGCGAGGCTCCCGAGGACATGCCCTGCAAGGAAGAGGACGAAAGCGGCGACGCCGACGAGTGCGAGACCTTCGTCTATGAGGACAAGGAATCCGCCAAGCACCTGGCCTACTCCTCCGAGCTGACCTCCCTGGTCGCCCTGAAGCAGGCCAACTACGTGCGCGAGCTCGCCCCCAACGCCGTTGCCTACATCGTGTACGATCACATGATGGTCCCCGGCATCAACGAGAAATACTATCAGGCAGCCCAGGACGATCCCGGCGTCATGCTGACCAAGGGCACCGTGACCGGCGTCTCCGAGGCCGGTTCCTCCGTGGTCATCAAGGCCAAGGATACCCTGCTGGGCGCCGACGTGGAGCTGGCCGCCGACCTGGTTGTCGTCCCGACCGCCATCGTCCCGACCACCGCTGCCGACCCGACCATGAACTTCGTCTACCGCCAGGGCCCGGCATTCCCGGACCTCGAGCTGTTCGACGGGTTCGCCGATTCCAACTACATCTGCTTCCCCTACGAGACGCGCCGCACGGGCGTCTACGCAGCGGGTTGCGTTCGCCAGCCCATGGGCATGGGCCTTGCCGCCGAAGACGCGGCCGGTGCCGCCCTCAAGGCCATCCAGTGCATCGAGTCCGCCAACCGCGGCGTGTCCGTACACCCCCGGTCCGGCGACCTGAGCTTCCCGGAGTTCAACTTCACCCGTTGTACCCAGTGCAAACGCTGCACCGAGGAATGCCCGTTCGGCGCTCTGGACGATGACGAGAAGGGCACGCCGCTTCCGAACCCCACCCGCTGCCGCCGTTGCGGTACCTGCATGGGTGCGTGTCCGGAGCGCGTCATCAGCTTCTCCAACTACGGCATCAGCCAGATGGGTCAGGCCATCAAGGAAGTCAAGGTTCCCGACTCCCTCGACGCCGGCGGCCCCCGCTTCATCGTCCTGGCCTGTGAAAACGACGCCTACCCGGCCCTGGACATGGCTGCCATGCGCGGCAAGTCCTGGTCCCCGTATGTCCGCTTCCTGCCGGTGCGCTGCCTCGGTTCCGTCAACGCCATCTGGGTGGCAGACGCCATGTCCAAGGGCATTGACGGCGTGATGCTGCTCGGCTGCAAGTACGGCGACGACTACCAGTGCCACTTCGTCAAGGGTTCCGAGCTGTGCAACCGCCGCAAGGAAAACATCGCCGAGTCCCTTGGACGCCTTGGTGTCGAGCCTGAGCGCGTTGAGCAGTACGAGGTCTCCATCGACATGTACGACCAAGTGCCCGACATGATCGACGAGTTCGTCAGGAACATCACCACCAACTTCGGCCCGAACCCGTTCAAGGGTTACTAGGAGGTACGGCATGTCCAATACCGTCAAGGTACAACCGGACCTTACGTTCGTGAAAGAGTTGCAGGCCGTAGGCGGCGACTCGCTGAAAAAATGCTACCAGTGCGCCACCTGCTCGGTGGTATGCCCTCTCTCCCCGGCTGACAGCCCCTATCCCCGCAAGGAGATGGTCTGGGCCCAGTGGGGATTGAAGGACCGCCTGGTCAACGATATCGACATCTGGCTGTGCCACAACTGCGGCACCTGTTCCGATCTCTGCCCCCGCGGCGCCAAGCCGGGCGACCTGCTGTCCGCCCTGCGCAACATGGCCTACCGCAACCTGGCTCCGCTGCCGATCATCGGCAAGCTGATGTCCAGCTCCGCAGGCATCCTGCCCCTGGCTGCTCCGGCATTGATCTTCTACGGTCTCATCTGGGTCATCATGGCTGGCAAGTTCGGCACCATGTTCCCCACCTTCGAGTGGAACGCGGCCGACCACGCCTGGACCGCCGTTGAAGGCGGCAAGGTCGTCTTCGGCGGCCTGTTCCCCGGCGACTACACCATCGACCCGGTCTTCATGCTTGTCTTCGCCTTCATGATCTTCATGTTCTATGCAGGCGTGAGAAACATGCTCAAGGCGTTCGACGCGCAGCCCAAGACCTTCATCGTGGGCCGCAAGGAAGAACCCTGCTTCCTCTCCTGCCTGATCGACACCCTGCAGTACGAAGTGCTGCAGCACACGCAGTTCTTCGACTGCAAGGACGAGCAGACCGACGAGCTGGACGAGAAGCGCGCCACCGGCCACCGCTGGCTGATGTTTGCCTTCATCGCCCTGGCCGTGGTCACCGGCGTCGTCGCTTCCGGCCACTGGGGCGGATGGCTCCTGCGGAACCTCGGCATCACCGGTCTCGGTGACATCGTGTCCGCCATCGGTCACACCCCCATGCCGTTCTACCACCCGATCAAGCTCCTCGCCCTGGTTGGCGCGGGCCTGGGTGTGTACGGCCTGCTGGCCGTGACCAAGCGCAGGGTGAACCTGGACCAGGCCAAACAGTCCTCCAGCTGGTACGACTGGTACCTGCTGGCCGTGATCTGGACCGTCTTCCTGACCGGCATCGGCGCCATGGTGTTCCGCGTGCTCGGCGTCGGCCTGCTGGCCTACCCGATCTACTACGTGCACCTGGTCGGCGTATTCATGCTGTTCGCGTACCTGCCGTGGTCCAAGCTGGGCCACCTGGTCTACCGTACCGTGGCCCTGTCCTGCGCCAAGAAGATTGGTCGCATCCCCATGGGCGCCGACAAATAGTCGCCTGGGTGAACACATTAAAGAAGCTTACTTAGTTAAGGAGGCATCAAATGGCTGAAGCTAAGGTTTTCCCCATGAACGCTTTTGTGTCTGTTCTGCGCGGCGAAGCCGCCGATCAGGCTCAGCTCGATATGCTGGCTTACATCACCCAGGCCGAATCCTTGGACGCTGACATGGCCCCCGTGGCTCAGGCACTGTCCAAGGCCTGGATCTATGAACAGGAACCCGGTCTGACCGCTTACGCCGAAGGCGACATCGCCAAGCTCGGCAACCAGGTCAAGGTCGAAGCCCTTCCCGAGTCCGACGCCGCCCGTGCGCAGGCTGTCCTGGACATCCTGTCCGGCCTCAAGGAAGAGAACGCAGCCCTCAAGGCCGAAGTTGAGAAACTGACCGCCGAGAAGGCTGATCTGGCCGCCAAGATCGGTCCCCTGGAAGCCAAGGTCAAGACCATCGACGCTGCCAACGCCGCAGGCGAACAGCAGGTCTCCGTGGCCACCACCAAGCTCAACGAGATGACGAGCAAGCTCAACGACCTGATGGCGGAAGTCGAAAAGGTCAAGAGCCAGGGCGTCGTGGTTGCCGGTGTTGCCGGTGACGGCGCTGCCGCTTCTGCCGATGCAGGCATGTCCACCGGCCCCGAGGTCGGCGGCGAGCCCGAGGCCGACTTCGGTCTCGGCGGCGATGCATTCGGCGGCGACAACTGGTAGCCCCGGATCTCCCGATACAAGACAAGGCCCCGCGCTTCGGCGCGGGGCCTTTTTTACGTCTTCGGTCCGGGGGCGCGAACTCCTGCGCAGTGCCTCGGGCCCCTGGATGCGGGGCATCGGGGACAGTCGGCTTGAGGCCACGCTTCACGCTGCAGGTGCGCATCTGCGCTGTCTCAGGGGGCTTCAGGCCACAGGGGAAGGGGGGATGCCGTATCGTCCCCGATTGGCGGAAAAGACCGAGAGCGCCCGTCCGGTTTTTCCGGATTACCGGGCCGCCGACGGTGGAAAGGGGAGCAATGGGTTGATGTCAGTGGGTTGGAATGGATTTTGCTGAAATCCGGCGAAATATGAAGTTTTGCTAATTGATAATTAAATGTGTTGTGGAAAACAGGAATTTGACAGGGCTCAAGAAAACACAGATTTCTAGTTCCTGTGCGGCTTACCGGGCGATCAGGGTTGCGAGGCGATCGCAGGTGCCCGGAGAAGGGAAAGGCGCAAGAGGTGTAAATTCCGGTTTTATCAGACAGTCAAAAGGATGACCTCGATTGCGGGCCTGGGTTTGAACAGGCAAAACAACAGGCTGCAATTATTGATAATCCATAACATTGAATGAATTTTGCTATTGGCAAATCGTCCGTGCTGGTCCGGGGTGGATGGCATGCACGGAACGCGGATAACACAATGCTCGTAAGGAGACGGTCATGAAGACTCGCTTTCTTGGAATTGTGTTTGCTCTCGGTTTGATGTTGATCCCTGCCTTGGCCTCCGCTTCACCCATGGACGGTACCTATATCGGTGCCGGTTCCGTGGTGACGGGTTTCGGGACCATGAACATTAACAACTACACGGCTGTTATCGGCGCCGACCCCAGTCAGTACGCGGTGGATTACACCAATGCGTATCTTCCGAGCGCCGATGACCTGCCCCTCGGCGACCTGGCCTCCGACGGTTTCACCGTCTGGCTGTCCGCCCCCTCGGTCATCTCCTTCAGCGGCAATCTCACTGAGTTCACCGGAACCGGAACCCTGTCGTTCTTCGACCTGGACCCGGTCCTGGGCTACATGACCGCCGTGCTGTCCGCCAGCGGCATCAGTTCCCTGTTCGGCACCTTCGCTGCCGATGCAACCCTGTATAAACAGGCCGCCACGCCCATTCCCGGCGCCATCTGGCTCCTGGGTTCCGGCGTCATCGGCCTTGTGGGATTGCGGAGAAGAGCCCGCAGAGCGTAGATTGTCTGCGCATTGAGCCTGAAAGGGCCGGCAACCGCATGCGGTTGTCGGCCCTTGTTGCTTTTCCTGCAACGGCCCGCCGGAGACGGGCGGCAGCCGATGAGCCCGTCCGGGGCTACACCTCGTCCCTGTCCACGGCGAACATGGCGAAGGACTGCTGAACGGGCATGACCTCGATGGCGTTGATGTTGACGTGGGCGGGCAGGGCGGTGGCCCAGTAGACGCATTCGGCGATGTCGTCGGCGGTGAGGGCATCCACCCCCTTGTAGACCTTGGACGCGGCGTCCTTGTCGCCCTTGAACCGGACTTCGGAG